>JAICGJ010000062.1 GCA_025923195.1 Chryseolinea sp. | reverse complement strand
TCCTATGTTGATGGCATCCTTTGCTCCGAGTCTTGTAAAACCCAACAGCAATACGATAGATTCGTTGTTGACATAATCACCAATATTCTTAAATGGCACTCCTCTATACCACACGCCCAAGACGAGTGGCTCTGTCGTAAAGTAAAGTCCAAGGTCCACCTGATCGAATTCTCCTTGATGACGGTATTGAAATGCGGGTGCAATACTTCGCTCTCCTTTTTTCGTATAGATGCCGCTGCCTACCGTTCCTGGTCTCAGGTAAAATTTAAATCCGCCGTGAACTGAAAATTTTATGGGTAGCGGACTGCTCTCATCAATGATGCTTTGATTGGGCTGTGTGAGATGCCATGCAGAAACCCCTAGCCAGGCAGTTCGTGTGAACAGAACGCCGCCGAATGAAATATCTACAAATGTTTTGCTAAAATTTGTTCGAAAAGTTTCCGCGGTAGGTTGGTCTAAAAATTCTCCGGTTGCAGGATCAAACTGATCACCGAAAGTAAGTTTATCAAAATTAATATCTCTATTAAACAGCGCTACCTGAACCCCAGGCCTAAATCCCAGGTTTTCATTGATCTGCAACTCATAGGCATATTGCAATCCTACACTCAGCGAGCGCAACCCCGCCAGACCCTCTGTATCACGGGTCAAGATAAGACCAACTGAACTATTGTAGTCTTCAATAAAATAATCAAAATACGCCGACATGGTCGTAAAATTCGCGTCAATTGCGGGCCATTGGTTTCTATAGTTGATTCCTGCGCGAGCCTGTCCTGTAGATCCTGCCAGCGCGGGGTTCAAATACAATGGGGCAGCATAAAATTGAGAAAATTGGGGATCTTGTGCAGTTACCGAACTATCCAGTGCCAGCATCAACACACAAAAGAGCAGGAGTATCCTGTACATTAACATTCCGGTAATTTAGATTACGCAAATAAAGCAAATATAGCTTTTGTCGGTTATCCGATAGTAGTTATCCGTTAATAGTTATCCGGGTTCGTTAATAGTTATTTTTTTTAGTTATTAGTTATCCGGTAATAGTTAATAGTTAATAGTGGGCATGAGATGGGGGTGCGCGGTGGTAATTTAATGAGCAAGTTATTATTCATAAGAACGGCTTATTAATAGCCGAGAATTATAGCTTAAATACTTGCCCGTCGTCCAAGACCACTACATAAGTTAAGAACACACACCCAAACCTCACACCCACTAATAACTAATAACTATCAACGGATAACGAATAACGGATAACGGATAACGGAATACATAACGGAAATTTTAGGCAAATTGTATACTTTAGATGAACTTGAGCGTTTTAGATTTGTCCCAGAATAATGATTGAAGGTATGTTGACCCGTGTTTCGAGTGTGAAAATGCTGAAAGCTAAATTTTTATGGTCATTTCTACTTTTTCTTCTCGCTATCCCCACCGTTTCAGTCAGCCAAAGTTATACAGGTTACAATTGGTATTTTGGCGGCAGTCAGTATGGAATTCGCTTTAGCCGTTCCGATGGTTCAGCAACTCTCGTAACAAATCAGGCGACAGCTTTTGGAAGTGGCGGGAGTGCTGTAGCAAGTGATGCAACTAATGGTGACCTTCTATTTTACACTGATGGTGACAACATTTACGACCGCACGCATACGGTAATGCCGAATGGGACAGGCCTCGGAGCGAACACTTCCGGCAATCAGCCCGTCGTGGTTGCAAAAGTACCGGGTCAGGACGATCAATATTACGTCCTCACAAACAGTGCAAATTTTACAACGGCCGGGGTAATATCCTATCGGATTGTCGATATGTCTCTTGATGGAAATGGAGGAGCTCCAACGCCTCCTGCAGGAGAAGCAACGACTGCGGCCAACACGCCCGTTGGTGGCCTAGGTACTACATCTGAGGCAATGCTTATAGTACCGCACAGCAATGGTAGTGACTTCTGGCTGATTACCCATGTCAACGGATCGGCTGATTACAATGTCACGCTCTTCACAAGTGCGGGTCCTACAACCACCACCACTTTTACCGGATTAGGTCTTATCGAAGTAGCCGCGAATTTCTCTTATCACCCCGGCACCGGCAGGATCGCCGTATCGCCTCAAGAAGATACACGAGACGTGGAAATCTTAGATTTTGATCCTGCAACGGGAGGGTTAACATTTCAGCAGCGTGTTTTAAACTCTGGCGTTGCGAGCACAACCAACCAGGCTGTTTATGATACGGAATGGAGTGCGAACGGTGACTTTCTTTACATCTCACGGGCAGGCGAAGCGGGAATTCAGGCTGATGTCCTTCAGTATGATCTAAATAACCCTTCGACTACACTTGCATCAATTCTTCCGCAGCCTCCCGCCATTGCCAATAGCTATGGACTACAGATGGGACCGGATAGCACGATCTATCATATCTATCAGGCTACTGCAGGAGGGCCTTACCTTATAGGGCAAATAAGCGATACTGATTCCGTAGCGAATCTGGTGCAATATGATCCGCAGGCATTCGGGGGAACGCCACCGCCAGATTTTAATGGTACGCAATTTCCAGCTTTTGCTCCTCGTGATACAGTTGATATTACTGTAACTTTTACGTCGGAGGGGACATGTGCTAACTCTCCTACCGCATTCTTTCCAACGGTTTCTCCAGGTGCTGACAGTTTGCTTTGGGCTTTTGGAGATGGCTCTGGATCGAGCGATTGGAGTCCGGTATATACATATGAGTCCGGCGGATCCTATAATGTATCGGTAGTTGCTTATTTGAATGGGCAATCTGACACGACCACGCTACCCATTACGATTACAGATTTTGACACACAAATAAGCCTGGTTCAAGATACCGCCGGATGTAGCAAAGACTTTCCTTTTCCAAAGGATACAACTGTTCCGGGCTGTACAACAGGTTGCTTTAGTGTTACAGCTCAGGTCAACGGCAGTGGATCGCCAACCTTACAGTGGTTTGGTCCATCAGGCTTGTTGGCGGGTGAGACAACGGCGACACTTGCGCCTGATTCGGCCGGCTACTATTATTTGGTTGCAACGGATGGCACAACTGGGTGCACAACTTATGCCGGTGTGAATATCAGGGAATATCTGATACAAGACCAAAGGGCTAATATCTGGTATTTTGGTAGTAATGCTGGCATTGACTTTAATCCATTGCCCGAGAACCCACCGGCGCCAATTTCCAATCCCGTAATGAATGCACCGGAAGGAACGGCCACGATAAGTGATCGCAACGGACAGGTTATATTCTATACCGATGGGGACAAAGTTTGGAACAGACAAAACGTCGAAATTGCTACTGGGATCGGAGGCCAACCCGGCTCAACACAGTCAGCAATCATTATACCAGTTGCCGGCGATGAAACACTATACTATATTTTCACAACACAGGAAATAGAATCAGGAGTTTACGAAGTGAGATATTCTCTGTTCGACCTCAAACTTAATGGTGGCACGGGTGGACTCCTTGAGCAAAACGTGTTGCTATTTGCCAGAAGTACGGAGCGTCTCACAGGGAATAACAACTGGTTGATTGCCCACGAAGCTGGTAACAATTCATTCAGGGCATATCAAATTACCTCATTGGGAATCGGCAACCCGGTCATTTCGAGCATCGGCTCCGATCATAATTATTCGCCCGCCGAAAACGGTCAAGGGTATATGAAACTTGGGGTACAAAATAGACTAGCCGTTGCGTTGTCTACTCCTGGTGTCTCTAATGTGGTGGAGATTTTCGATTTTGCAGATTCCACCGGTGTTATTTCAAACTTCAGAACTGCCGATTTAGAGCAGCCGAATGGCCAGGTGTATGGGGTTGAGTTCTCGCCGGGCGGAAATAAACTTTTTGCGACGTTACAGGCAACAAGCGGTACTGGGCCATCTCAGCTTGTTGAATTTGCAATTGATAGCGTAGGTAATCCCTATTTAAAAGAACCGCCTATTGCGCCCGTCGCTGAAAATCTCGGAGCCATTCAAATGGGTCCCGATGGACAATTGTATGTAGCTGTCGATGGCCAACCATTTGTGGGAACAATTCAGGTGAACGAAGACACCACGCAGGTTTCGACGTTTACCTTAAATGGGTTCGCGTTAACGGGAGGAACAAGCCAGGAAGGCCTCCCTAACTTTATACAAACGATTATAGATCCCATCCAGGGCCCCGGTTTAAGTTTTACAGGCGTTTGTATAGGAGACTCTACACAATTTACGGCATCTGGAAAAGATTCTTCTATTGATAAATTCGACTGGACTTTTGGAGATGGACAGGTTGCTATCGATGGCGGCCCGCAGCAAGTCCACTTATATGCTGCTCCAGGCACATACACTGTGACTGTCCGAGTCTATAACAACTGTGAATCCTATAATCTTCCGCCAGAGCAAGTGACGATCAGTGACGTTCCTCTAGACCCATCCGCGGTCGTGCTCCTTTGCGACGGATCAGAAGTATTGGACGCGAACCCTACTAACGTACCGGGACTCACTTATGTCTGGTCAACCGGAGATTCCACCGAAACAATTACTGTTGACCGTCAAGCGATTTATCGCGTAACAGTAACGAATGCCGCAGGCTGTTCAACCGACGGTAACATAAGAGCGGTTGACAACAGGCCGATCGTAGATCTTGGTACCAATCTAACTATTTGCCAAAACACCCCGATTGCTCCGTTAAATGCTCAAAATTCAGGCGCGAATTATTTATGGGAAGTGAATGACGCTCCAAATGGAAATACAAATCAGACGCAAAGCGTGAATACTGCCCTACCAGGCCTGTTTGAATATAAAGTTTCAGTAACGGATCCCATAACAACGTGTGTGGCGGTCGATTCGGTTCAGTATACTATCAATGCGTCGCCCACGTTCACTTCAGCAGCTGCTAATACAACGGCATGCCTGGCTAATGACGGAAGTATTGATGTGAACATTACCGGTCCGGCTAATGCATTGTTTTCGTATTTCATAACAGGGCCGACGGCAGTACCATCAGGAGTAAATCAATCGACAGGTCCGATACCGACGGCGACCGGCCTTGCTGCTGGCACGTATGGCATTACCGTTGCAGATCAAGTTTCGGGCTGCGCTACTATCGATACAGAAATTATCAACGACAACGTGTTCACAATTAGTTCGGTCACCCGGCAGAACAATTGTGATCCATTGGTTCTGAGGGTCACGCACACAGCCGTTGTCGCTCCAATGACGTTTCGCGTGATCAATTCAGCAACGGCCCAGGTGGTAGCTTCAGGAAATGCCGTTGCAGGTTCTTTTGATGTAACTCCTGGTGTGCCCACAGGAAGCTACATTGTTGAGCTTACATCGGGTGGCTGCGTGTTCTCCTCACCTGCGCAGAATTTTGCACAGGACGCACCGGTGGCAATAACTTTCAACACAAATGATATTTGCAATGGAAATTTGACCGCGGTGACGAATCCAGTCGCTACGTCCTATAATTGGTCTGCGTCCGCGCCTGGAAGCCTCGTAGCGCCAGGCACAACAACCGGCACCGTGGCCATTAATCCCGGTCAATGGCTAATTCGAGTCACGGCCGATGATGGTCCGGCAGGCGCTTGCCCCGGCACGGATTCTACAACGGTTACCGTAGACAATTATACACCTGCCTTCACTCAATCAGACGCTTGCCAGGATCAGGTTACCCTGACAGCCACGCCAGCGGGACAGTATACCTACCGATGGTTTAGGAATGGATCGCTTATACCAGGCGGAAGGATAATAACGGAAACTACAGACGGTACCTCATATTTTGTGCAGGTGGTCAGCGCCTTGAACGGCTGCGTCAAATCCTCGCCTACAGTAGCCGTCCAGGTTGACGGTGAATTGACGGTTTCACTTGCAACAACGACCCCATGTGAGGGTTCTCCGTTTACCTTGACAGCAACACCCAATAGGTCGGCCTCTTTCCAGTGGTCACTTGACGGGGCTTTGATCTCAGGGCAGATTGGTTCCACGTTGCAAGAGGACCGGGCGGGTACCTATACCGTATTGGCATCGGCAGCTACGTGCACGGCTACAGCTGATATAGACATCACCCTTGCACCGGTTACGGCCGGACTGTTAACGGACGAAGCATTTATATGCCCTGATCCCGCTAATCCAGATCCCACTACGAGAAGTGTCGTATTAAATCCCGGAAGTTTTACAAGCTATAGTTGGTTCAAAGACGCTGTCCCCCTTGGCGTTACAGATCCAACCTATACGGCTAATGAGCCCGGAATTTTTTCAGTTAACCTCATTAATAGCTTCGGCTGCCCGAGCTCGGATCGCACCGAGGTAATTGAGGAGTGTGATCCTGTTATCGTTGGTCCAAATGCCTTCAGGCCTACCAGTACAGTAGCCGGATCTGGCGGCGATATGGTGAACCAGACTTTCAAACTTTTCACGTTCTTTATTGATGACGAAGATTTCCAGGTGTTCATCTTCAACCGTTGGGGAGAGATGATCTTCCAATCGCCGGAACGCGATTTCAAATGGAATGGCGGCTATAATAATAATTTAGGAGAACTCGCACCGCCTGGAACATATTCTTATGTGGTACGCTACAAGAGCTCGTACCGGCCCGAGGATGGCATTCAAGAAAAGCGGGGTGGAGTGGTGTTGCTTCGCTGAAAGTGATTGAAAGATTGGAAGATTGGAAGATTGAAAGATTGGCGCGTGCGTTCAAATTCTGTAATTTTACAATCTTACAATCTTACAATTTTTCAATTTTCCAATTTCACAATCCCATGAACCATCTCCTTCAAATTTTATTTGTACTTGGCTGTCTCGTTGTTTCTCCTGCTTTCCAGATAATTAAAACAACGCTCAATCTGACTATTCGAGATGAGGTTGGTAATACCGTAGAAGGTGCTACAGTACAATTGTTTGAAAAAGAAGAGGATTATACTGCCGAAAAAAATGTTGCTGCTGAAGGTGTTACCGATGCGAAGGGAATTCTAAAACTCAAGGATCTCAAGGCTATGTCGTATTTCGTGATCGTTCGCAAAGACGACAAGGACAATTCAGGAGGCGGCGAACGCACGGGCAAGCTGGAAGAGAAACGGATCAATAAGGTCACTATTGTAATCCAATAGTTGAGACGGTCGCTAGTCTCGATCTGCAAGCAGCTTTAAGCTGGGAGGCGTATTTAGCTTGATCCTCTGATAAAATCGTAGAATCCTGCGCTTTGGTCGTCAATCTGACTGCTGGTTTCACGGAGAGTTGTCAATTTTAGACTTTAAACAGAAAAAGGTATGATCATACTCTATCTGATAACGGTCTATTTGATCCTTGGGGCTGTGTTTGCGCTATGGTTTATCACACGACTGGTTCACAAAGTCGACGAAGGCGCTATGGATGCTCCTTGGTCTTTTAAATTGATCATATTTCCCGGTTGCGTTGTATTCTGGCCCTTACTGCTGAAAAAATATCTCAATCAAGAAAAGGTCACTCAGCATGATTAGGCCACTTCGAAAATATCATTTCTACCTTTGGCGCATATGGGGAGTCGTATTGCCGCTTTGTTTTATTCTTGCGCTGTTATTTCGCCCAGCGTCGCCCAGCCAATATAATCCCGGTACAAGTGATTTTGCCTTCGCTGTAAAAAAGCTGACAAACTCATCATCGCAGCTTACCGTAGAATTAAGAAATACATTGCGAGCGCCGTCGTGCCTCGTCTATGTCTCCTCAGGCTCGGATGATCTTTTGCTGGGTACGATTGATCACAAGGGATCGTATCAATTTGAATTTCCGGACTCAGGAAAAAAGATTTCAATCAGACTTTATGACGCTATCCATAAGAGAGATATAATGCAAACAAACGTATCCTACGACAACGACTAGTATGAGCGCATCCTATCAATCCATATTGTGGAATAGACAGAAAAAAATTTACGACCTTGTTCTCGTCTGTTTTGTTGTGGCGTACATTTCCATCTTTATAACGACAACTGCGGTACTGGATCCTGATGTAACGCAAGAAACGTTAATTATTCGTTCAACGTCTACGCTAGCTTTGCTTCTGCTGCACGTCATTCTTTGTATCGGACCGTTAGCAAGATTAAATCCCGTGTTCCTTCCGCTATTGTATAACCGAAGGCACTTAGGAGTCACCATGTTCTTTATCGGCGCCATACACGGAACTTTTTCAATCATTCAATTCCATAGCCTCGGAAATATCAATCCGATACTATCGTTGTTTCTTTCCAATACTCACTACGAGTCATTTATCAAGTTCCCGTTTGAGGTTTTTGGTTTTTTTGCACTGATCATTTTCTTTTTGATGGCGATAACCAGTCATGACTTTTGGCTGCATAATCTAAGTCCCCGGGTCTGGAAGACGCTGCATATGTTTGTATACATTGCCTATCTCAGTATCATACTTCATGTGATGCTCGGGGTGATACAGTACGAAACTTCGCCTGTTTTAGTAGTTTTGTTGGCCGTTGGATTTGTCGCAGTAACAATTCTCCATCTTGCAGCAGGCCGTCGGGAGCAGCTAAACGACAGAGAGCAAATCGAGGTCAAGAATGATTTTGTTAAGGTGTGCAACATCGATGACATTGCCGACAATCGCGCAAAAGTCGTCGCGTTGAATGGTGAACGTATCGCTATCTTTAAGTACAGCAATAAGCTATCTGCCATATCCAATGTTTGCAAGCACCAAAACGGTCCGCTTGGTGAGGGAAGAATCGTCGACGGTTGCATAACATGCCCGTGGCACGGATATCAATACCTTCCTCACAATGGTTCGTCGCCGCCACCTTTTAAGGAAAAGGTTGCAACCTATGACGTGAAACTAGTGGGCAAAGAAGTATGGCTAAATCCCGTAGCTTATCCCGACGGCACTGAACGGGAGCCTGCGACAATAAATTGACGATATATGAAAAAGTGGTTTCCAGATCGGAATGAATTTTATATCGGCTACCTTCCAAATGCTCCCGACGGCATCACCCGGGTCATTAGGAAAGTAATTTTGCTCTTGGGAATCATTTCCATTTGTCTTGCCGCCCTCCTCGCCTGGCACCAGAAAAAATTCTCGCCTGCTAATTTTGAATATGGAGTCAACACTGACATAGAAGGATTTATTTTTGAGGATCCAATTCCACATGTTTTGATTCCGCTTGGAAGAGACCAACTTGGACAACAACTTTATCAAACCGTTCTGCTGGTAGGCTTCGGGAAATCGGGCAGTCAGAATGCAATACATCAAATTTTAAAAAGTGGTCACGGCCCGGGATCTAAAGCCCGCCTGAACGGTTCGCTCATTTATGGCGATGGTAAAGCCCTTATTCAAATCGATAAAGTAAGCGATATCACGCTTATCGAAGGCCAAATCGACCACGTTGCTGCGGTCCAAACAGATGAAAGCTTCTCTATTACGGGTGAAATAGTTGATCCCAAATGCTATTTCGGTGTAATGAAACCAGGTGAAGGAAAAGCTCACAGAGCATGCGCTATCAGGTGTATCGCAGGAGGGATACCGCCTGTCTTCAACGGTGGGCCGGACGGTTATTATCTACTGGTTGATGAGAGTGACAAGCCGATATCAACAGAGGTTGCCAGTATCGTTGGCGATGTAATTACACTGAGTGGCAAGAGGATGCATTGGCATGACTGGACGATTTTACAAATTGACTCCAGAACGATTGATGAACTTTCAGCTGCTAAAAGATGGAGAGAAAATTTGCTGGCGTTTGAACAAGGAATGACCCAATGTAATTGATAGAGCCTAAGGCTCATCTTTACGGTTAAATTAAACCACCATGTATCAACATTAATAATGAAAAAGAACGTATTAGTCACAGGAGCTTCCGGGAATTTAGGAAAAGCAACGGTGCTCAAACTGATGAACGAGGGTTATAACGTAATCACTACCGTAACACCAGGTAAATCGCTTGGATTTTCTGTCGACGGCGAAATTCATGAGTACGAAGCAGATCTTACAGATGAAAAATCAGTGGCTTCTGTCATAGAAAAAATAATTGCGGAGCACACCACGCTACATGCCGCTTTGTTGCTGGTCGGCGGTTTTTCGGCCGGGAGTATTCGAGATACGGATGGCGGGTTGTTAAAAAAAATGTTCGCGCTGAATTTTGATACAGCATATTTTGTTGCACGGCCAGTCTTTGATCAGATGCTGACTCAACCGAACGGCGGAAAGCTGATATTCGTGGGCTCGCGACCGGCTCTTAAACCGCAAGAGGGAAAGAATGTGCTCGCATATGCACTCGCAAAATCGCTCATTTTCAAGCTGGCTGATTTTCTCAACGCCGAAGGGTCCTCGAAAAATGTCACGGCATCTGTTATCGTGCCAAGCACGATTGATACGGAGGTCAACCGTAAGGCTATGCCCGACAAAGATTTTAGCGCATGGGTTAAGCCGGAGGAGATCGCGGATGCAATAGCATTTATATGTTCAGACTATGGTAAACCCCTGCGAGAGACGGTCCTTAAAATATACAATCGTTCATAGAGGCATGTGGCTGACGGTGCTTAAAAAAGTAGTTTGAACAGATACCAGGCCATTACGAGACAAACCACTAATTTCAGGAGGGTTCCAAACAAAAACCCCACAAACGATCCCCACGCCGCTTTAAGAGCATTGTCAGAATCGTTGGTGGCTATCATTTCCCCAATGAAAGCGCCTACAAAGGGTCCCAAAATGATGCCTAACGGCCCTAACCAGATGCCTGCAATCAGCCCTATCGTACAGCCCCATACACCATATTTACTTCCGCCGTACTTGCGCGTTCCGTACAACGGAATAACGTAATCCAGAATGGTTACCGCCAACGTAATGCCCGCCCAGATCCAGAGAAATTTGGAGGTATAGGGTGCATCAGATCGCAGCTGCTGGATAAGCAGGGCGGCGTAACAGAGGGGCGGTCCCGGGAGGAATGGGAGAAAGCAGCCTAAAATGCCCACGAGCATAACGACAATTCCGAGAACTAGCCATAGTGTATCCATAATCTATGATGTCAACGAAAATACATATTTTAGAACATGATTAAATTGAATGGAGTCCATCACATTGCGATTATTTGTTCTGATTATCAAGTGTCAAGAAAGTTTTACACAGAAGTGCTGGGATTCACGGTTCACGCCGAATATTACCGGGCCACCAGGAATTCATACAAACTGGATTTAAAACTCGGCGACAGGTATTGGATCGAATTGTTTTCGTTTCCAAATCCGCCTTCGAGAACATCCCGGCCAGAGGCGTGTGGCCTGCGGCACCTTGCCTTCGAGGTGTCGAATCTGGATGACGCCATAAACTCTTTGAAAAGGAATGGTGTTGTAACCGAACCGGTCAGGGTCGACGAATACACTGGTAAGCGCTTCACTTTTTTTGCTGACCCAGACGACTTGCCATTAGAGCTCTACGAACGATAGAACTGATGATAGACTATTCTGCTTATTTGAAGAATTTTTTGACAAACTTTCCGGAAGCAAAGAAAGAACTCCCGTGGAATTTAGTTTCAAATGTTCAGAACATTCTTGTTCATAAGATAAAATCGCTGCCATCTGACTACAAGGTGACCAACGATGTAGCCATCCACAAAAAAGCAAAAATTGAAGAGCACGTGACGCTTAAGGGCCCTATTATTATTTCTGAGGGATGTTTTATCGGAGCGCATGCATATCTCAGAGGTGGCGTATATATAGGTGAGAAAACAGTGGTGGGACCAGCGTGTGAAGTGAAGTCAACACTGATTATGTCTGGAAGTGCGTTGGCGCATTTTAATTTTGTTGGGGATTCTTTGATCGGCTCTTATGTAAATATGGAAGCAGGAAGCATTATTGCAAACCACTACAATGAACGCCTTGATAAAACTATCTATGTGATGATCAATAAGAAAAAAACGAAGATCGAGGTCACTAAATTCGGGGCGCTGGTTGGAGATCATTCAAAAATTGGCGCGAATGCCGTATTGTCGCCGGGAACTATACTGGAACCTCAATCCACCGTTAAACGTCTTGAACTAATCGAACAATGTGTGTAGCTCCTACTTCCAACCTTTGCCTGCAATGTCGTTGGTGAAGCGCTCCATACCCTTTCTGTCTTGAAGGGTGACATAGATCTGTTTACCATTCAATCCTCCGAATACAAGGTTACTACACCTCTTTCCCTTCAACTGTACTTCACGTACAAGCTTGCCGTCGGGCGAGAGAACCGCTATTACTCCTTTTCCATACCGGGTAACGTATACGTTGCCCTCGGTGTCACACTTCATTCCATCGAAGCCAAAATCCTGAAATTCGGCAAACAACCTTTTCCCGGAAATGTTTCCTTTCCGATCGACATCGAAAGCCCAGATCTTGCGTTGTACACTCTCATTGACATATAAGATTTTTTCATCGGGGCTTAGGGCAATACCGTTCGTCGTTCCCATCTGATCCGTAAGTAAAATTACTTTGCCACCCTTATCAACACGCCAAAGTTTTCCTGTACTCTCTTTCCAATTGGGGTCCGACGCGAAAATTTGATCGCGTTTATTGAAACAGATATCGTTAGGCTGGTTAAAGGCATCATTGTGGACATAAACACCTACTTTCTTGGTTTTCATATCCACTTTAAGAATGTTATGACCTGTGAAGTCTGCCAGGTACATCGTGCCGTTGCTGTCGAACTGGATACTGTTCGCAGTACTTCCCTCCGGCAGCGTCAGGAAAAGTTCTACCTCGCCGTCGGGCTTCACAAGTCCTATAGTACCATCTTTTTGAAAGTTAACAACGTATAGATTACCCTTGGCGTCAAAAGCTGGTCCTTCTATGTTGTTGGTGAAGATGTTCTCCTTCGTAAAGTCCTGCGAGATAAAGAGGTCGCCTGTGTCCTGACCCTGCAGATGCACACACATAAAAAGTGCTATGAATGTTAGAGTTTGCCGCATATAATCCAAATTGACTTTGAATATACCCTTATACTCCAATATTCAAAAACAGTCAATCAATGCCGACCAAAAAAAACCTCCGGATTGTCCGGAGGTTCTCATTTCAGTAGTTAATGAATTTCTTAGAATTGAACCGTCTTTACCGTACCTACATGATCAGATACTTCAAATGTACAGGCCCCAGTAAGATTCTTCACATTGTAAACCTGAGCAAAATCTCCATTTACACTCTTAACTTCATTATGTAAGAGATTGTTGTAGCCGTCAAAGATTCTGACAGTCACCTTCTCGTTCTTAGCATTACGTACGGTGACTAAAAATTTGCCCTGTTCGCTGGCCAACCTGGCAATTCGAATGTTGCCTACTACAGACCTGGCGGGTTCGTAGACAATCTTTTCCGTGCTCTTGCCATTTCCATCGATGAGCTCGAGCCTGTATTCGCCAAAGCTTAGCTTGCTGAAATTCAACGGGAGGATAAAGCCTTCAGTGTTGTTAAAAGCGCCAGCGTAGACGATCTCCGAATCTGCGCCGTAGAGAAATACTTTAACTCTGCCGGGTGTTTCGCTTTTATATATAACCTTGAATACTTCTGCTCCTTTCACAGGTATTACCGCTACGCCAGCCTTTTTGGGCTCATCACTACCAAACGTTGCAACCACGGTCATTAATAAAAATGCTGCGAGGTAAATTGCTTTTGTTTTCATAATCATTTAAATTTTAATTATGATCAAATATACGGTAGGGGTACCGTTCATGGCCTAAAGTTGTAAGGAAACCATACATTCTAATCGAAACAACGATTGCAGGATGTGCAAGTTGGTTTTATCAAATAAGGAAGCAAAAAAGCCAGGTCGAAAACGATAGTCGCCAAATTTTTTTTTATACAACGTTTGCACTACCGAAAAGTATTTTTTAAATGAAAACTAAGACTTCGTCGCCAGACTGCGTGCCCTGGCGACAAGATCCGTAACTGAAAGCCGAAATTATAGAACGTAAAAAAATGTGGCTCCTTAGTTTATCAAGCGTGCGTATAGCCTTGGTAAAAAAACAAATGTCAAAAAAAAAGGCAACGTTATCCGCTGCCCATTTTTCCATTTTCAAGTGTTTATAGATTTCCCTTGGTAAGGGCATTAGTATTCCCCTTGCTGTCTGATATCTCAAAGGTAACTTTACCCTCATGGTCTTTAAGGTTATATATCCGCGCAAAGTCTCCCGTGATATTTTCTTTGCCACTGTACAGAACCCTGTTCATATCGTCGTAGATTGTTACGAAAAGTTTCTCGGGTCCTTGATTGGGAACGGAAAGTACAAACTTGTCCGTTGTTCCGCTCACACGTGCAACATGCATTAGCTTTCGGGGACGTTCAATTCTGTAGTCAACCTGTTCAGTTTGACGACCTTTGCTATCAATTAATGCAAAGCTGTAGTTCCCTTGTGGTAAATTAGAGAAATTGTATGGCCTGATGAAGCCATCAGTTGCTCTGATTTTTTCTGTGAACACGATTTGGTTATCATCGTTAATGATCAAAACTTTTACATCATTCTGTGTAGTGCCTTTATATAAAAGTTTGATGGTTGCCCCATACTTCCGTACAGAAATACTGGAAGTCGGATTGTCAGGTGTCTTAGCAAATGTTGCGCTGGTAATCACCAACAGCGCTGCTAAAAAAGAAAGTGTCTTATTCATATGTGTGTTTGTTATATGCGTTAAGACGAGTCCTGTTTTACGAAAGTTGCTGGTAAAATCCTAATGAATTGTTAAATAATGCAAAGCTATAGCCTTATGGTTGGGATCAATGCGCGGCGCGTTTATACGAAAATAACTTAGAACAGGTCGTAGAAAGTTGAAAAAAATTAACCAACGATTTTGCAATAAAAAAGTTTCAGGAGAATTGTTAATTCAGATGATAATTATCCTTGCTCTTTTGCTCTCGTTCCAACAGGAAAATCTGGAACTTCAGTCGGCTAAGTAAAAAAGGCTCACGTCTATCATTTGTGATAGTTAAAAACTTGTAACGATCGACAGCATCCAGCGTCAGTTCGTTAGCGATCTGAAACAGGTTAAACACCGAATCGTTTTCAAGAATGCTCCTCTGTTTCAAATATTGTTTGAAGAGATCATATAACACTGGACCCGGATAAGTATCCACCATAAGGTTCCACAAGCGTACATTGCCGCCAGGATACAGCTTCGTCTTATAGGTCCTCAGCAACAGATCCATGTTAAAAATATCCTCACATCTAACGATAATGTCTGTTTCACCGCTTGGATATCTCTTGATAATACTTTCAAGCTTCATCAATGACCCAATTTTTTGTTCGTTCACATCGTGGCTGAAGTAGACGCCGAAGTGGATATCGTTTATTTCAGCATCCTGCAGCAGTTGACGGTAACGGGGTTCAAAAATATGTAGCGGTACAAGTTCCCCAGGCAGCGGCAGGATAGCTAAAGGAAACATAGGTATGTGAAGGACTTCCGCCATAATGTGAAATAAACACCTAATTAGTTTAGAAGGTTAATAACTCACCAAAAAATGTGACTTGACACCAAATCGTTTTTCCAAATTCTCTGCTCCTGGCAAAAAGCTCAGATTAATGATAAACGAGAATCCAGCAATTACGCCGTCTAAATGTTGGATCAACTCAGCCGTTGCACCGGCTGTCCCGCCAGTGGCTAACAGATCATCATGGACCAACACTCGCCAACCGGGCTTAACCGCGTCGACATGCATCTCAACTTTTGCTGTTCCGTATTCCAAATTATATTCCCGCGACCGCGTCTCATATGGTAGTTTGCCCGCTTTTCTCACTATAATAAATGGCACATCAAGCTCATACGCTAGAATAGACCCGAAAATGAATCCTCTGGCCTCCGTTGACGCGATCGCATCGATCTTTTGCGGCCCAAACTCGTCAATAAGCGATTGCACAATTTCATTTCTCAATTGCGGGTCGGCCAGGACGGGAGTAATATCCTTAAAAATAACTCCGGGCTTCGGATAGTCTTTTACGTCGCGGATCGATCGTCTAATTTTTTCCGAGAGTTGCATTAGCAGTGTTTTGACTTGACGTGATCCTCCAAATATATAGCAAGTTATTTTCTCAAGGTACAGTGGAGCACGTAAAGCTGGAAATCCTGGTTTGGAAAAGGACGAAGTTTAACCAACTGGCTGGTGATCGCGCAAAACCCTACCGCAATTAGAACTTGAAAAAATCGATGGCCAGACCGGCACAACTTATTTTCCAAAGGACTCAACTTTGTAGTCCAGGTTGGTACCGAACACGGGGAAGCTGATTTTGAACAACGCGTATAAAGAACGGCCTTCCAGGCTGGGACGATATCCAATTTCCGCTCCATAGGCCCAGCTAAACATCCTGTTAAATCGCCCATCCATGCCTATGCGTACACCTAGCATTTTAGTCTTTAGCGGACTTACGCTATAGGTTTGCGTGCCGAAATTAGGACTGGACGGGTCCGTGCTTGTATAGACAACATTGTCAACGTCGACAGCGGGTGAAACCAATATATCAACATAGGCTGTGAATATCAGATCATCAATACCCTCCTCGAACTTATCAAAATTTACAGCTACATTCTTAATCCATGTCATAGATCCACCCACATAAAGCCCTTTTGAAGCGATGTTGCTGAACACGTCCAGGGATTCTTCGCGTCCTTCTACCATAATGGTTTCCGGCAAGGATACGCCTTCCGCAGTTTTCAGATCTGCATTTGACAAGCCTTGTTTTTCCAACGCCCGCGCTATTTCCGTTGAGCTGTCCCAAAGAATCCCCCCCAACCTTGCGCCATAGATCTTTCTGACTTTACACGGTACGTCGGCACTCAACGGAACGCGCGCCGCCCACCGATTTCCCTTATAACTATTTTTATACAGAAACATTTTAGTCTTGGAACTTTCCTCAAAGTCGCGAATGTGATAGGTTGCCCCGACTTCGTAATAATTATACACTTCAGCACGGTTTTCAACGTCACTCTTCTTTACAGCCAGGTCTCTGGCAAGATCAAAAAATTCTTGGGTATAGGTCTTCCTGAAATGGGCGCGAAAATTCATTTTGTCCTTATGGTAATACACAACCTCAGCTCCAAAGCCGGCATTGGCATTTGTTGCAAACATCTCGCCATAGATAGGCTGAATTCCAACAAAAAGTTTATTTACCGATGACGGCTCATCATAAAGCTCCTCATACGTCACTGCCGTTTTGTCCTTCCGCTCGCCCTGCGCCAAAAGCGTGACGCTGAGCGTCAGACACGCAGTTATCAAGAATAAAAAACGAAGGTTCATAACCAGAATTAATGTTGGGTAAAGTGACTAAAAATAAGCAATTCCACCGACTAAGAATTATTCAACGTTCATACTGGCACTCTACCAGATGTAATAAGTAATCAAAAAAATATTTAATTATTCCTCTTTTCCACCAACTTCCTGAGGGTCTCCAACTCCTGCAACTTGGACGTTATGTCAGCTTCTTTCGCCTTTCGTTCAGTGATGTCCTCGAACATGCCCAATACAGCCACGATTTCACCGTGTTTATTCATCACCGGAACCTTGCTGGTCAAAACCCAGGAGACCTTTCCTTCATTATTTACATTTTTTTCTTCCAGATCGAGACGTGCTTTTCTGCTATTCATTACAGCAAGATCGTCTGCCCGATAGGCATCACCATGCTCTCTCCAGGGCATTTCATAATCAGTGCGGCCTACGAGGTCATGGTATGATTTCAATCCGGCTACCTGCGCAAAAATCTTGTTGCAGCCCTGGAACTTAAGATCTTTACCCTTCCAAAACACGGCCCGGGGAATATTGTCAATGATAGTTTGCATGGTCTCCTGATCATCGCTCAGCTTGTCCAGCGTTGTCTTGATCCTCCTGTTATTGTAGGTCAGCGTAACGAGGTCAGAGCATGATTTTAAGAATTCAACATCTTCTTCTGTCCATTCCTTTTGTTCCTGGTTTTCACAGCATATTGTACCGGTGATCTTTCCTTCATTAAAGTATGGAACAACGAGCATTGACTGAACACCGCGCTGTATCAGATACTTTTCGGCAAGCTCGCGCGTAGCCATATGGGTATGAGCATCCTTGGCCAGAATTGTCTCTTCGCTGGTAATAGCTTCGAAGTATCCGGGATAATCCTTGCCATACCAATCCTCTTCAGTATCAAATTTTTTATGACTGTTATCAAAAAGCTTATCACAAGACAGTCTCTTCTCAGCAGGGTAATACGTCCATACACTGCACCTTGAAATAGAAAGCTGCTTGGCTATTGCTATTGTCATCTTGTCAAGGGCGCCATCCCAATTGCCTTCTTGAATATCCGTTTTCTTGGACAATTCCATAATAGCCTGACGGTTCTTATTGCTGATTTCGTTTCTTCTCTTCTCGCTGTCAAGCATTGTCTGTATATGTTTTTCCTTCCGACGCATCTCCTCCTGAGTTGCCTCAAGTTCCTCCATATTCTGACGCATTTCTTCCTCCTGAGCTCTCATCTCCTCAGTTTGTTGCTGGGTTTTTTCCAAAAGAATTCTGGTGCTTTCATTTATCTTTACGGTGGAGATAGTCGAAGCAATGCTTTCGGCCAGTTTTTCAACTAATTCTATTTCATGTGGCTCGTATTTTCCGAACGTTGCGATCTCCAGGATTCCAAAAACTTTTCCATTTACTTTAAGGGGGACCAGTAGCAAAGCATTGGGCTTCGCTCCACCGAGTGAAGACGTAATGGTGATATAGTCTTCAGGGATTTCGATTAAGTAAATAGTCTCTGCCTCTAAAAAGCTTTGTCCCACAAGCCCCTCCCCAATGTCAATGGATTTGTTCAGGTATTTTTTCCGTTCATAGGCATAGCAAGCCACCAGTTCAAGCTGTTTTTTTGTGTCGCTATCATTTAAAAGGAATAGTCCGCCCTGGCTACTCTTTGTATACTTAACAACGAATTTTATGATATTATCAAAGAGTTCTTGCGTTGTTGAAAAAGAAGTCCGGAGTAGCTCGCCAATTTGTGCAAGACCCGAGGTGGTCCAGTTACGTTTGCGATCCTCTTCTGCGTTGGCTTTGAGCTTATCCCGCATCGTAGTGAGGGTATTGCCCATAGTTCCACGGTTGACTTCGTCATCAAGGTCAGCGGAATAATTTCCCGAGGAAATTGCCTCCATAAAACTGGATAACGAGTTGGCTGTCCGTTCCTGCCGATCAAGACTAGCTTTCGTTTCAATTTCCATTTTTTCAGTCTTATCAACTGTCTTATAGAAGATGAATCCCACCGACGCTAGTGATCCAATCAGTGTGACGATTGAAATCCAGGAGAAGATATTTAATAAGCCTGTGTCTGCCAATACATCTTCCTCGATATGGTCGATAAGCCGATCTGAAGTTCTCTGAAATCCCTTCGCAGAAGCTTCTAGTTGCAAGTTCAGCGCATCCAGTGACTGTGTATCCACTATTGCCTCCGTACTATCAGTTGCTTCTTCGATTACCCGAGGTTTCGCCTGCCATCTTGCCCGGCTGGTTTCAAGTAACTGTTCGACATTGTGAATGCTTTCTTTAAGAATTGCTTTTGACTCATCATCATCTGGAGGCTCGAACGAACCAAATTCCGTTTCCTTCCCCTCATACATCGACTCTAGTAGTAACTTGCTGTTAGACAGTGGTTCGACGACTGCCCTATCAAAATTCAGATTCGGGTCAGATTTTTTTACTTGCACAACCCAGAGATTTGCCTGTGCGATCTGAGCACCAAGGCCGTCGCTCAACTTGACGTAAGGCAGATTCCTTTTGTTGATTTTTATTGCACTTCGCTGAACAAAGACTATCAGCGTGATAATAACTAGACTTCCGATCGCGAATCCAAGCGTGAACTTTAAAGCACGGTTCCTCATGATGAATGATGGCAGTTTAAAAAATATGCTTAATGTGAAAAGTTATGAAGATTCGCCTTTATAATACAAGTTCACCCAGTTGGTGTTTGACCAGGTAGACGTAATAAATTCCTCCATTTGGAATCTTTTCAGGAATAACTGCAGGAAATTTTTCAGAGCCTGGGTATCTGATGGCAAAAAAAAGGCCCTGGCGATGCCTTAAAGTGGCACAATGACATTTTGCAAAGCCTTCTTACTTGCTTGTAAAATCCGCTCTATTATGGGTTCATTTATAGCAGTGGAAACGAACATAGCCTCGAACTGAGAAGGCGCCAGATAAATACCATGCCGAAGCATGGATTGAAAGTAGCTGGCAAAAGCCTTTGTGTCTGAAGTTTTCGCGCTCTCAAAATCAACGACAGGCTGATCAGTAAAAAATAAAGTGAACATCGACCCCACATGATTTATAGTATAGTTCAAACCTTTCTCCTGGCACTGCGCCCGGATGCCTTCAACCAGGGCGGTTGTTTGCTGATTGAGTTGCCCATAGATCTCCTGGTTTTTGTTCAAGAGCCTTAGCATTGCGAGGCCAGCAGCAATAGCCAGTGGGTTGCCAGACAACGTTCCAGCCTGATATACTGGTCCGACAGGTGAAACTGAGTCCATGATTTCCTTTTTTCCCCCATACGCACCTACGGGTAATCCACCGCCGATTATTTTGCCTAGGGTTGTCATGTCTGGTGTTACGCCATAAAGTTGTTGCGCGCCGCCGGGCGAAAGTCTAAACCCGGTCATTACTTCGTCAAAGATTAGAATGACGTTATTTTGATCACATAATTTCCTCAGCCCTGCCAAATATCCCGGCTGGGGTATAACACAACCCATGTTACCAACAACAGGTTCAAGAATGATTGCTGCGATTTGATCTTTATTGGTTTCAATTATTTCTTCAATTGCCTGCAAATTATTGAAGGGAGCTATTAAAGTATCTCTCGCAGTTCCCGCTGTAACGCCTGGGCTATCTGGCGTCCCAAAAGTCATAGCTCCGCTACCCGCCGCGATTAGAAAAGAGTCACCATGTCCGTGATAACATCCTTCAATTTTAATGAATTTGTCCTTTCCTGTGAAGCCTCTTGCCACCCTGATCGCCGACATCGTCGCTTCCGTTCCAGAATTTACCATCCTTACCTTTTCTATGGATGGAATCATGCCACAAATCAGTTCGGCGATTTCAACCTCACGTCGCGTGGGTGCTCCAAAAGAGGGAGAAGATGACAACGCCTCTAATATCGCCTCTTCAATGTGAGGATGGGCGTGCCCCAATATCATGGGTCCCCACGAATTAATCAAGTCAATGAATTCATTGCCATCTTCATCGTAAAGATAAGCGCCCTTCGCACGCTTGATGAAAACGGGGTGACCACCTACCGCGCGAAAAGCCCTGACAGGAGAATTAACTCCACCGGGAATCAACTTTTTAGCTTTCTCAAATAATGATTCACTGACCTGGAAATTCATACTTGTGGTTAGCCGTTACGCGATCAAGGCGCAGATTACCGTCTTTCAACGATGACCATCTGCCCTTCTGTGAATTTAATGAAAGGAATAAGGGTATTGCTTCTGCTCTGCTGAAAGTTCACGCCTTCCGTAAGGTATCCGGGGATGGGAGCCTTTTCCAAAGCATTCTGAAAGTACACACCATTCTTTTTAAGTTGATTTCCGACGATAAGCATCAGCTCAAAGCCGAGTGCGGCATAGTCGGAAGGAACTCTCCCGTGATTTTTTACAAACTTCCTTTCGAAGGCGATACACGCAGCTTTTTGCGGATTGGTAAAATTAGGCGCCGTTAATATAATAGGGAGGCTATGAAATTTTTCAAAGTCTATCGTTGCTTGTGAGAGCCATCGTTCCGATCCGAGGACAATAATTTGATCCCGCCTGGTTTCAATACTGCTCACGACTTTGGCATAGATCAGCGCATCATCGGACGCCACGAAAATACTTCCCAAGCTGTCTTTGCTCAACGTAAATTGCTTGGGGTTACGGTATTCGTCAAACTCAGTTGGCGTAGTGAGTATGGTGAAAATCATTTTTGAACCGTCCTTGGGAACTTTGTGCGCAGCCATGATCTTCAACCCGTTCTGATGTGCCGCCTGTACAAAGTTTGCCGCCAGCAGCGAGTCCCTTTTCGAAGTGCCATAAAATACCATACAATTTTTTTTCTTGGCGTAAGCAGCCAAAAATTCACCAGACTTTTTTCCCAAGGTTTCAGTGGATGGTTGATACAAAAATCCATAAGGGTTGGATCCAACAAGATCGCTGTTATTATGAACCGGATTGATTGTATTTATCTGGTTTGCCAAAGAAAACTCCTGGATCGGCTTTGCTTCATCCTGAAAAAAAGGGCCAACTATCAGGTCGGTGTTTTTTAGTTCTTCCGTATTGAGAATGGTCTTGATTTTGGCGACTTTCCATTCGGTATCATACGCCCTGAGGCTTAGCTTAACGCCCTGCTTATCCAATGTGTCTACTGCCAGCTTCATTCCTTCATAAAGGTCCAAGACGCTTTGATTTCTTTTGGGCGCGGGAGAAGGATCCAGAGTATTGACCATAAAGGGAAGCAACACTGACACACTGTAAACATCTTTAAAATACGTAGGCGGAGCTTCTGCTATAAAATCAGTCCGTTTAAAATTAAACTTAGCAATAAGGTCTTCCAACAATTTCTTATCTTCCGGGAGATTTTGATCTTTTGCCAGCGCCGAGGCCAACGACTGGGCTATTACTACATCTTTTGGATACTCTTCGTACATCATTTTGAGGGTCTCCGTGTCTGAGATTGACTTCAGCGCAGTCATTTTCACACCCGCGACATCCTCCTGTATTTTCTTATCCTGAATTGCCGCAAATACTTTCAATCCTTGAAAATAATCGCGGTCGTCAAAGTGTATTTTGCCAATCCAAAAATTCACCTCATCCATCTTGTTCCACTTCGGATGAGTGGTCTTCAACTGATTCAAAGAATTTTTTGCAACTGCCCTAAATCCTTGATTATATGCTGCCAACGCGTAATAAAAGGAGGCATATTCAGAGAAGCCATTTTTTGGATCATAGGGGATCAAGGGTTTGAAGGTTTCCATGGCAAGGTTGTATTTGCCGTCGCGAAAAAGAGCCTTCGCGTTAAAATATTGTTTATTATAATCAACCTGCCCAAATGTTGATTGATGTATGAAAGCGAACAGAACAAAAATAAAAATCAATTTTCTAACCATACTTGAAGTCAAGATAGGAATTTTAAGTTAGTGATTACAAAACAAGCTCGTATGTGCAAAAGTTATTCCCATTCTATTGTGGCGGGTGGTTTGCTACTGATATCGTATACAACGCGATTGACTCCCTTAACTTTATTTATAATGTCACTCGATACGGTAGCCAAGAATTCATAAGGCAAGTGCGCCCAGTCGGCCGTCATGCCGTCAGTACTGGTTACCGCTCTGAGATTTACCACGCGCTCATACGTCCTCTCGTCTCCCATCACACCCACGGATTGTATTGGAAGCAACATTGCCCCGGCCTGCCAGACCTTATCATATAATCCATGGTCTTTCAATCCCGATATAAAAATGCTGTCTACCTCCTGAAGGATTCGAATTTTATCGGGCGTTATCTCCCCTAAAATCCGAATCCCAAGACCCGGTCCGGGAAAAGGGTGGCGACCTAAAATCATGGAATCAATGCCCAACGTCTTACCGATGACACGAACTTCGTCCTTAAATAAAGTATTCAGTGGCTCCACTACCCGCATTTTCATTTTCGCTGGCAATCCACCGACGTTATGATGAGACTTAATTGTTTGTGAAGGCCCTTTTACAGAAACTGATTCAATAACATCGGGGTAGATGGTTCCCTGCCCGAGCCATTTTACATCCTTAATGCGATGCGCCTCTTCATCAAAAACATCTATGAAAGTCTTGCCGATAGCCTTGCGTTTTGCTTCAGGGTCTGTGAGGTCTTTCAATGCCTTGTAAAACTGGTCCTTGGCATCGACCCCCTTAATATTCAGGCCCATGTGCTCATATGATTTCAGTACCTGATGAAATTCATCTTTGCGCAACAAGCCATTATCGACAAATATGCAATGGAGATTCTTGCCGATTGCTTTATGTATCAGAGTTGCCGCAACAGTCGAATCCACACCACCGGATAACGCCATGACTACCTGGTCTTCGCCTAATTTAGTTTTGAGTTCAGCAATCGTAGAATCTACAAACTGATCGGGGGTCCAATCCTGAGCGCATTCACAAATATGCAGCACAAAATTACGAAGGAGATTTTTGCCTTCGGTAGTATGTGTAACCTCTGGGTGAAACTGGATTCCATATACTGGCTGACCTTTTACTTTGTAAGCCGCGATGGCAACTGAGGGGGTGCTCGCAATAACTTCAAAGCCTGCCGGCACTTTGGCGATTGTATCAGCGTGTGACATCCACACCTGCGTATCCAATGAAATTTCCTTCAACAATTCATTGTGATGATCTACCGTAGTAAGCCTTGCCCTACCATATTCGCGGGAATGTGACGGCAACACTTCACCCCCATTTTGGTGCGCGATAAGTTGAGCACCATAACATACCCCGAGCACAGGAATGTCTGCAAACTGTTTGAGATTAACGTTGGGTGCACCGTTATCCCTTACCGAGCAGGGACTACCAGATAAAATAACTCCCTTGACGCTCGATGTCAGCTCAGGAACTTTATTAAATGGATGAATTTCACAATAAACATTCAATTCCCTGACCCGCCGGGCTATCAATTGAGTGTACTGGGAGCCAAAATCCAATATCAATATCTGTTGTAACATCCCGCAAAGATAGCAGAACGCTTCGCGCGCGAATGTTTGCGCAGAAAAAAAATCTATTGCCTAAGGGGGAACGAGTTAGCTTACCATTGCAGCATGACAATGCCCAGCTGAAAACCTACTGACGAGAAATTTGAATAATCAAATCTTTCGGCTGAGTTCGTAGAAAAATCGTAATGTACAACTGCGATGAATCCCACTTTTCTACTCTCGCCCACGCCGACTAAAATACCAGCCTCAGGACGGGCCAGGAAGCCAAAGACCTCATCGGTATCCGTGTAGATATTGTAATAAACCGTATATTCATTACGATTCGCTCCCAATCCCAATCCAACGTATGGGAAAAATCGGTCGTTGTCTCCCAAGGGAAAATAGTACTGGCTACTGACAGTCAGGCCGTATTGATAAATATAGTTATAATAGTCTGTAGTAATGGCGCCGGTTTCATTTACAAATGTTTCTTTGGGCTTATACTGATCGTATTGGGCCCAATTAAAATCAATCCCCGCGGAAAATCGCTTGTTCATTCCGATAAATTTCCGATAGCCTATTCTGGCTCCGCGACTACTGAAGTTATCTATATATTCTGTACTTGAAAGTGGAATATTACCGTTCCAATTCACATAAAAATAGTTTTCCTGCGCCTCTGCGAAGAAAGCTGGAAACAAAAAAAACACTAATAGAATATTTCTAGTTTTCATGTACGAGATAGTTGGATTGAGCAAATGCCTGATCGATTGCCTTAACGGATTGATCAACCAGGTCTAGCGTGCTGTAAACGTCACCCATGGATGCATTCCAAATCACCTTTACTTTGTTGTCTATCGTGACATTTTTTAGGTCTACAATCTCGACTACCAATGCCCCCGTATTGTACGCATATGTGTTGACATATGGATAAGAATAATACGACCCATACCCATAATAATATGGATAGTAGTAGTTGGGATATATTACCTGTTGAGAAATGTTCAGATCCTGTACCACATAAACATTCACGCCGAGGTCAGGGCTTTCATTCCTTGCCACACGCGTATATTGCCGATCGTTAAGATTTTGCATTACCTGCTCCAAGACTTCTCTAGGATAATACCTATTTTCAGCACTTGAAACGAGAATGGTATCGTTACTGCTGCTCGATATAAATCCAATAGTATCAGTGGGAATCGCGTAAGTAGCATATGACCCAAATGTTGCCCCAGGATCATAATTGGTGGAGACCACTAATTCGTCTAACAATAACAGGTTATCCGGCTCACTCTGGCAACTAATTAGCATTGTAGCGATAAAAACCACAACCAATAGCTTTTTCATATCATTTCATTATAGTCATTAAACGAAAATACTACGGAGCAAATTGTTGGCCCGCGTCTGTAACTATGACACGTATTGGGACTGATAAGTTTAAAATTAACTGGACAAAATTAATCCAATCCCGAAAAGCAACACAAATATTAGTGTGGATAACGCCATTTGACGTAGGTAAGGATTGAGTTGACTTGACGGCTTCTTACTTACCGCGAGGCCATTCTTAATAAAAAGTGGGACACTCAAGAGAAAGAGCCATTGCCAAGGCGAAATTGACGTTAGTAGACAATAAATAACAGCCGGTGCAATGCCGGCAAATATTAAAAACCAGTGGTACACGATGGCATTGGATCTCCCTATCCTGACTGGAATTGAGAATTTGCCGGCTTTTCGATCTGAGTCGATATCGCGAATGTTATTTACATTTAAAACGCCGATAGAAAAGAATCCGCAACTCAGGGCTGGTAAGAGCAGGTGCCAAGACAACTGTTGTGTAAATAGATAATAGGATCCCAGCACACCGACTAACCCGAAAAAAATCAAGACCGAAAAATCACCCAGGCCCGCATAACCATAGGGCTTTTTTCCCACGGTATAGGCAACGGCCGCAAGGATACTTAGAACACCCAATGCTAAGAAGAACATGATCGCTTTCCAGTTCATACCAAACGATACCAGCAACAACGTGGTACCGCTCGCAAGACACAGCAAAACAAATATAACCACAGCCTGTTTCATCTGATCAGATGAAATTCTTCCGCTCTGCACGGCCCGTACGGGACCCGTTCTTTCGACGTTATCAGCCCCATGCACGGAATCCCCGTAGTCATTTGCGAGGTTTGAGAGTATTTGCAAAAAAATGGTAGTAAGAATGCAAAGCAAAAAAATGTCCCATCGAAAGGCGTTAGCGGAGAGAGCCAGGAACCCTCCCATGGCTATGCACGAAATAGCCAAAGGCAATGTTCGAAGGCGAAACGCATGCAACCAACTTCTTACTTCCATACTAAAAACATGTATCGGTTTTCTATACCACCGTTATTCTATATCCAAAATTTGAATCATCTCACCATTAAAATTGAACTTATCGTTTCTGGCTAACCCCATCAGAGACGCACCTAACGGCGAGGTTGGTGCAACAACCAAAATATCTTCACCCTCCAAATTTAGTTTGCCAATTCCGATACAAATAAAAATCTTTTTTGTCTTCGTCGTCACAAGACTCCCCAGAACAATTTTTTGAGAGTTAATCTCTGGTAATATCTGAGAAAATGCGTTTCTAAGTCTGAATGCTTCCGAAAGTTGCGCAGCAGCCTTGTCCCGCTCGATCTGCATCATGGCACGGCCCGTTTCATACTTATCGCCTGCGCTGCTCCTTTGCTCGTCATTCGCCGCTTCCTGCGCGTCATTCATGTAGCGTGTTGCCGTTGCAATCCGCGATTCAACATATTGCTGACATCTTAACAGCAAGTGAGTCTTTAGTGCGCTGGGTTGCAAAATTTTAATGGTTTGATTTCAAAATTCGCGGGACAGTGCAGGGTCCAATGGATTAACTTTAGGCCCGAAAAACTTCACAGCAGTTCCATCCTGATTAACGAGGTACTTACAAAAGTTCCAACTTGGTGCCTTGCCGGTTTTTGACTGCAGCCATTGATACAAAGGGTGTTGAGATCTTCCCTTAACGGAAATTTTGCTGAACATTCTAAAAGTAATGCCAAAGTTCTTTTGGCAGAATGAAATAATTTCGTCGTTTGTGCCGGGTTCCTGCCACAAAAAATCGTTTGAGGGGAATCCTAACACGGATACCCTATCCGAATGTTTCAGGTGAATTTGTTCTAGACCAGAATATTGCGGCGTATATCCACATTTGGAGGCAGTGTTAACGATCAACATTTTCTTTCCCTTGAATTGCTGAAAATCAATTTCTCTACCATTGATATCCGGCAATCTAAAATCATAGATCGAGCCGCCTGCAAATTCCCTTTCTGTCGGCCATGAGAACTTTGAATATAAAAATGTCATTAAGCCCATGATCACACCCCTATTTCATCGATGATTTCTTTATCCATGGGTTTCACTTTTGAGGGGTAAAATTTTATTGTGCCGTCGGGCTTGACCAGGTATTTGCAGAAATTCCAGCTGGGCTCCTGCCCTGTTTTCTCTTTCAGAAATTTGTACAGCGGATGTTGATCTTCTCCTTTAACAGAAATTTTTTCAAACATCTGGAATGTCACTCCATAATTCTTCTCACAAAATTCCGCAATCTGAATGTTGGTTCCAGGCTCCTGACCCCCGAAATTATTTGCTGGAAATCCAAGAACTGTAACCTTGCCTCCATATTGTTCTTGAAGTTGTTGCAGGTCGGCATATTGTGGCGTAAAGCCGCACTCCGAGGC
>JAICGJ010000061.1 GCA_025923195.1 Chryseolinea sp. | reverse complement strand
TCAACTCTTATCTTACAACCCCCAGGGTGTACAGTTCCAGAGCTTATCAGCCTATATATCAGGGATCCCCATAGTCTCTCCTTACAGACTTCACAATTTAATTAACCACGGCGTTTTGAATTAGAACTGTGTGGCTTTAACATACTGTTGATCTCATCTGAGTATGTAGGAATAGCGCCCGTCTGCGTGGCGACAAATGCGCCAACATTGTTGGCAACCCTTGCTGCAGTACCGGCATCACCAGTGGCCGCGTACATGTGCATGAATGCAGCGCTAAAGGCGTCCCCAGCACCAATAGCATCCCGTACTTTGACAGGAATTCCGGGGACGTGATGAAATTGAGATTCGTAAATAAAGCATCCAGCCTCAGCAGCGGTGATAATGATGATCTTTATGGCGGGATAAAGCGCCTTTATATATTTAGAGAATTCTTCTTCAGATAGATGGCCAGCACCAAATATTTCAGTGATCATACCTATCTCATCCCTATTCAACTTCAGAATAGTGCAGGCTGACAACGAATCCCTTAAGATATCTTCCGAATAACATAATTTTCTGAGATTTACGTCGTAAAAAACGTGCTTAAACTGCCCCTGTGAAAGTATCCTGGCAAGTGTCTGCGCGGATACTGCGTTTCGCTGCACCAACGAACCAAAATAAAAAACATCAAATGCATTTTCTGCCAGGCCAGTCCAGATACTGTCTGACGAAATATAGTCGAACGCAGCGTTTTCTCTGATCACGTAATCCGGTTGCCCATCGCTTAACGTGACGTCTACAATCCCCGTTGGAAAAACATGATCCGTTTGAATCCACGAGGTATCTACGCCATGAATCTCACTCAAATTGCGTGCCCGCATACCCAGGGAATCATTTCCAATCCGGGAGATAATCTTGACATCATTTCCACACTGGGCCATATGCGCTGCAAAGTTGAAGGGTGCCCCTCCAAGATGTTCGCGACCTTCAATGATGTCCCATAATATTTCGCCAAATGCCAACACTCTCATCGTTGCAATTTCCTAATAGTTAAAGACTTTCCTTCGTCCAGATGGATGACAATTTTCTCACTTCAAGATCCCGTATGTTGATCTCTCCTCCCGGCGTGCTCACTTTCAGCGTCTCGATAGGCTCATCAGCAAAGAAAAGGTTCGTCATAACGGTCAGGCCGCCATCGAAATAAACCTCTACACAAGCGACATCGACGACTATTGTAAAAGGGATGGTGTCCCCTTTCGCATACCGGTCAGCCCGAATTACGCCGCGAAAGTCTTTCGAAAATGCATTGTTACCCGACTTCGATCTGTCAACAAAGAACTGATTACTATTTGAATCATATCCCATTTTTACGTTCTGGTTCTTGCTGTTGGATAATTCAATGGTAAAGTCCTTCGCGTCCGCAACACCTTGAATGATAGAGGTACTCAGCGGAAATGTTACCTGTGTCGTCAAATTAATGGAGTCAGAAACTTTAATGTCCGATAGGACAGCATTCTCTGTCGAATATTTCAGAAGTTCAGGCACCAGCGTCGATTTGACGAAGATGTTTCCATCTACGTTCACGAGACTTAAATCCCTTGCGAGCGAAGCACCGCCTCTCCATTTTTCCGTCGGTATAATTTGCGCATAGGCCCAGTTATTCATCCATCCCACAAAAATCGTTCTGTTTCCAGGAGCATTTGCGTACGTGACGCCAGCGTAATTATCCTGACCCCAGTCGATCCATTTGATTTCCGATTTATTGTCATCCGGGGTGAAAGCTTTACCGTCAAAATCCCCAATAAAATATTGCGTTGCAGACCCAATATTGGGTCCGCCAGGATTAATGCTGACCAGCATCACCCATTTTTGTTTTCCTTCCCCTTCAACCGTTAATGGAAAAAGATCAGGACATTCCCATACGCCACCATGCGCGCCATAATCCTTTCCAAATTCGCTGAGTTTTGTCCATGACTTAAGATCTGCAGATGCATAAAGCTCAACGTGATCGAGTACAGCAAGAATCATCACCCACCTTTTAGAGGGACCATGCCATGAGACTTTTGGATCGCGGAAATCTTTGATACCTGGGTTTTTCAGGACTGGATTGTTTTCATATTTAGTCCATTTTCTTCCATTATCGAGACTGTAGGCAATGCCTTGTGTCTGGTACTCGATGCTTCCGGCTTTTTCTTTCTCAGCATTGTGGTATGTAAATATTGCCACGAGAGGCGGATTTTCAACGGTGCCGAAGCCAGACGTATTGTCTTTGTCGACAACAGCACTTCCGGAAAAAATATAGCCGAGGCTGTCGGGATAAAGAGCGATAGGCAGATGGTCCCAATGAACAAGATCTGAAGTTACGGCATGGCCCCAATGCATCGGCCCCCAAACAGTGCTGTCGGGATAGTGTTGATAGAAAAAGTGGTACTCGCCCTTATGAAATACCATTCCGTTTGGATCATTCATCCAATCCGATTTCGGAGTAAAATGCAATTGAGGCCGGTATACTTCTTGATAAACGCTATCATCATTTTTCCTATGACGGGAATTGCTGCTCGGTTCACAAGCACTGAACAATAATATCGCAGTTGAAATAATGAAGATCGTTTTCATTTAATGGATTATAAGCGATAAGAAATATAAAATTTTAATCTCACTAATTAAGTAGCTGGCAGAGATTTCCTCGCTTCCCTGTCAGGATCATTTTGCACTGATGCAATATCATCCAGTAACATTGTCTCGCCATTCGCGGGTGAATACTTTGGCCATGAGGGCAACCCAGGAACATTGGGGTTTCCTGTCTTCATAAACTGCAGTAATGAACCGGCCATTTTTGTCGCCAACTTCCTTGGCCTTGCACCACCACCGGAGTGCGACAACTGCCTGTCGGTATTATAAAACCAGAAACAAATATCCAAAGTATGAAAAGCGCGCAGTCTTCCATCAAACAGCGGAGGATTCCATCCGAACCAAGCCATGTAAACCGGGGCGGCCTGTCTTGATTTAACATCCGCAAGTGCAACCGCATTTTTTCTATTGCTGATGGCCATCGATAAAATTTCGATTGGCTTCCTGTCGGGGAATGTTTTTTCATAGGCATCATAAACAGCCGGAGCATTCTCCCCAATTGAGGTCCCAAACCCACGAATGGTTTTTAAATGTTCTTTGGCCTGTTCCTTCGTGATATTCTCCAGCGAAGAATCGAAACTACTGGGTGAACGTTCATAGAACGTTGTGCAGATAATCATTGGAACATTGGCCGATTGGGGAGAACCCTCGGGAAAATAAGGATGCTGCGGTAAATAAAATCCGTCGACAACTGGACGAAAGCCACCAATACCCGGCCCTCCTGTTGCAGGAAGGCCCGAGTCTTCCCTTAATTTTTTATTAGCATTATTGGCAAGTACTAAATAATCTTTCCACGGCAGGTTCTGAAGTTTGTCGATGCCAGAAGCCGGCAGATTTGCTTCCTTTAAAATATAGGCCCCCAGTTTTTCAGAATCAACCTTCTCAGCAGCTTTCAGTAACGAGCCACTTAGTGCAACAGCCTTATGAAACAACCCTTTGGCAGAAGGCATAGCCATCAGGGTGCAGACTTTTGCGCCACCTCCTGATTGTCCCATGATTGTTACGTTGTTTGGGTCTCCCCCGAAGTTGGACACGTTACCGTGCACCCACTCCAATGCGGCAACGATATCCAACATGCCTACGTTTCCTGACGCAGCAAACTTCTCCCCGCCGACTCCGGCAAAATTTGCAAAGCCCAACGGACCCAGCCTGTGATTGATTGAACAGAAAACAATATCCCCGAGCCTGGCCAAATTCTCGCCATGATACTCCGGATGTTCGATCGCGTTACCGCTGGTGAATCCACCGCCATGGATCCAAAACATCACGGGCCTCTTCTTTCCATCTTTAACGCCTGGAGTCCATACGTTGATCCGCAAACAATCTTCGCTTACGTCGTCATAGTGCCAATCATCCGTAAAGGCCAGATAACGATTCGCATAAAAGTTTTCCAAAATTTGGGGCGCCGAGTTACCCCAGTACACCGCGGGAAAAACATCTTCCCAAGGTGCCGGTTTTTGTGGCGGCATAAAACGGTTTTTGCCACTGGTGTTAGCTCCATATGGAATACCCAGGAATGAGTAAATGTCTTTCATCCTGAAGCCTCTGACTTTGCCATACAACGTGTCCGCTAGCGCAACGTTGTCGCCGATAAAAAGAACTTGACCATCCTCTTTTTCGACCACAATATTCTGGGCGGATGATTTGGATGATAATAACGAAAACGGTGCGGCAAGACTTATACCCGTTCCGGCCCCTAATACTTTGAAAAATTTGCGTCTGCTTGTTCTCATTTTGGTAATATTTAAATCGACCTGACTTCTTATTTTAATTCTGATGATGACGATACACGAATTGACTTGAAACGCACGCTGCGATGCCTGGCGAAAGGCCACAACATATTATCTTTCTATTCCGGCAGTTGGCTCACTATGCACCTCCTGTAGTCTACGTTCACGTCAATGATATCATGTTTCATGATGATGTCTATATTGATTGAATAATTCAATACGCTGATAATGTTCTGGCATGATCGATGATTATTACTGACACGGTTTTCATTCTAGCTGGTATTTAACTATTTATTGGATTGAAACTCAGGTGAAAGCTCATGACCCAATTCTTCCAGTGTCTTTCCTTTCGTTTCAGGGAAATACTTCCAGACGACAAGAGCCTGCGCAAACATTGCCAAAGAAAAGAATAAAAATGCGTGACCACTTCCCAATGCGTAATTGCCGGAAATAGCCGGAAATAAAAAAGCAATTACTGCTGCAAAAAACCAGTGTGTAAAACTCCCGAGCGACTGGCCCTGCCCTCTTATAGTGTTTGGGAAAACCTCTGAGATTAACACCCAGATGACAGCACCTGTGGAGAAAGCAAAAAACATGATATATGCCATCAGAAGTATAAGCAATTCATATCCGGAAAAACCCTGACCATAAAAAGCCCGGGCTATCAGTCCGAGACAGACGCCCATTCCTAACGAACCGTATATGAGCAATTTCTTTCGTCCAACCTTGTCTATAATCGCCAGTCCAAGTATTGTAAACACGCCATTAGTAATCCCGATCATGACAGGCTGCAACATTGAATCCGCCGCTGACAAGCCTGATAATTCAAATATCCTGGGAGCGTAATACAAAATGGCGTTGATGCCGGAGAACTGATTAAACATGGCTACTAAAAATGCTATCGATATAGGATAAGAAAACCTGCCCGAAAACAAGTCTTCCTTTGTCTCGACCATGCTCGCTTTGATATCTGATATTTCACCATCAATATCGCTTGCTTCTATTTTCTCAAGGACTCGTTTTGCTTCGTCTATTTTACCTTCCTTTACCAGGAACCGTGGACTTTCTGGTACCATGAACAGAAGAATAAAATAGCCCAATGATGGAATTAACATTACACCCAACATCCACCTCCAGGAATCTTCGCCAGAGCCACTCAGAAAATAATTTGATACATAGGCCATGAGTATCCCGAATATCACATTGAACTGAAAAAGGGCAGTCATACGACCTCTTAAATTTGCAGGGGAAATCTCAGAGATATACATGGGCGCCACCACGGAAGAAGCCCCAACGCCAATGCCGCCAATAAGGCGAAAGAAAACAAAAAGAGACCAACTACTGGTAATGGCACTTCCTATCGCCGACACTGCAAAGAGCAAGGCGATGACAAATAATACAGGCTTTCTCCCAAACCTATCGGCCGGCATACCCGCCAACAATGAGCCAGCTACGGTTCCTATCAACGCTGAAGAAATAGTAAAACCATGAAGAAATGGAGTGAGGTTAAATAATAGCTGAATGGATTTTTCAACTCCTGATATAACAGCCGTATCAAAACCAAACAGAAAACCTCCCAGGGACAGAATTAGTGACCATCCAAAAACTCTTATATTTTTTTTGTCCATAGCAGCGTCATAAAATTTCTTATTCTAATAGGGGTTTGATGGCATAATCTCCCAGGCTTTTACAGACGGGATTTTTACTGTTCCGCCCTTTGCAAAAAGCTTGATTCCTGTGCCTCCCAACCTTGGATAAACACTTCTTGCGATAGCTTGCCTGTCATTGGCAAAAACCTCGACAATTGATTTGTCAACAAAAATTCGAAGCACAAGCACCTCACCTTTCTGCAGCTCAAATGGAGCACTCTCAATTTTTTTCCTCCCCAAATCAAGGCTCGACTTCGTGGCATCAAACGATAGTCTTTTTTCTGAAGCATCGTAATAAATTAATGTTTGCTCACGGCCATCGCTGGAACAGCCAACCATAACACCAACCTGCGTTGCTGTACCGGGCTGGATAGTGATTTCGAGTTCAGCCAACTCCTTTCCAAAATCACTCAAGTCTATTTCTGATCCCGATTTAATTGTCAAATTGTTTTTCACCCGTTCGTTTTGACGGAGATTCTGGAGTTCTTTCACTGGTTGCATCCTCAGTGTTCCGTCATCGCCAAGCCAGAGCGATCGCGGCAAGCCAAACGTACCTGTCCATCCGTAAAAAGTTTTAAGGGTATCCGGCCGATCATCAAAAACCCACGACCACATAATCTGCCTTCCATTTTTGTCCATCAATGCTTCAGGCGCAAAGTAAGCATTATCCTGCCACGTCATTCTCCCGTGAACATCCGGAAAGAATTTATCGTCCCGATAGTTGCCTATATAATACTGGCATCCCTTATTATGACTAATAAAAAGCATCAAGTGTTTTCCACTTGGTTTTCCACCATCCGGGCTAGAAGGCAATGGAAGAAAGCTAGGGCACATATTGTCCTCGCTCTGGTCGGTCCATTTTCTGTTAGATTGATAGAACTCGTGGACGTAATCCCACTTTTTTAAATCATCAGAAACAAAAAGCCAGAGATGGTCTCCTTGGAATTCGGGAGGAGAATCTGATTTACGCCCATATTTGTTCAACACCAACAAATTTCCAGTGAGCATATAGTACCTCCCGTCTTTCATCCAAATATTGGAAGGGTCCGCTGAGCCATAAATTAACTCTTTGCCATCCTTATTTTGAGTAACCGTTATTCCCCACTCTGATGAGGCGATCACAGGATTGCTTGCACTTTTAGTCCATTTGTCAAAATGCTCGTCAACACTTTCTGCAATGCCGATGCCCATCGGCCTTTTTTTATTAGTTGCGTTAACGGTACGGGTAGCTGAATTCATGAACTCCCAATATGTAAGAGTCGCTTTTCCATTCTGATCTACAAAAGCTCCACCGCTGAACACGCCATCGTCTCCATCTCCTGGTACTATAGCATCAGGATGATGTCGCCAGTGTAATAAATCTTTGCTCGAGACATGGCCCCAGGAAAATCCCATGCCTTGGCGATTGTAGAGATACATGAGGTGGTATCGTCCATTATAGTAGAATGCACCATTGGGGTCACCCGGTCTACCAACATCTTCAGGCACGCAAAAATGATAAGCCGGTCTGTACGGATCAGCTAATAACCTTTCCCGGAAGGATCTTGTAGATTGAACAATAGATTTCGGAACTGCCTGATTGGTTATCCAAAGAACGGTCGGGCTATCCGAAATTATCGTATCAACTTGAGCACAGATTGTTATTGGTAGAAACGTGAAAACGACGAGCAAGCGATAAATATTCTTCATAACCTATTGGTATAACTATTTTTTCTTTTTTCAAGAAACGCTTAACTGATTTGTTAACACATAAATGAGATTTCCAACATCAGAGACTAATAGATGCTTTTCATTTGCCAAGCCTCCAGAAGTTTCAATTCGCTATCCTTTCCTTGAGCCTTTAAGGAAACGCCAACACTATCATTCCGGCTCGGATATACTCTTACGGCAAGTGCTTGCTTTCCATTTACAAAAACTTCCACAACACTTTTATCAATAAAAACCCGGAGTCTGAGCGGTTCATTCTGGTCAATTAAAATCGGCGCCGTTTCCGGAGCCCTTGGGTTAACATCAGGATGCAGGGAGGCGTATGATGACTCAATGCTAATGAGACTGCTATTGAGGTTCCAAGGCGATACACCTGCAGGTGGCGGATCAATCAGCCCTTGACGAACGGCATTAAACCCACGACCTCGAAAAAATGCAATACGCGTGAATTCTTCTCTGCCAGGAGAACGTAAAACATTTAGTTCAATCATTGGAGCCGTCGCAGGGTCAACTTCAAGATTTAATTCCATGGCATTGCCCTTGATGTTATTGAGTACTACCTCCTTATTAGCTGGAAGCTTCATATTTTTTACTTCCTGACGGTTGTAACGCAGGGATTCAATGTCGCCTGCTGGTTCTATTTTCAGCTCTTCTTTTCCGGCTAGGGTTAACAGTCTTGGAAGTGTCATAATCTGATCCCACTCCCCTGTTGGCTTGCCAGGATTCATGTTAAAAATAATAACTACACCACCTTTGCCATCTGGAGTTGCCGATGGCGCGTGTACGCCCGATGGTCCCCAGGCACCAAAATTGAACTTGCCATGATTGGTGACGATAAATTTATCTCTTTCCGTATCATAGTCACCCAACAAATATTGCCCACCGCTCATATGGCTAAAAAAAGGAAGTATGTAACGATTGCCGATCGGCCAAAAATAAGGACACGCCCCATCGTCGCCGACTAAGGTAAATCGATCCCCCTCGGTGAATTCATGAAGATACTCCCAGTTGACAAGGTCTTTAGAACGGAACAGAAAATTAGCACGAACTTGTTTCTCTGCCGGTCCAGTAGGTGTGCGACCACCCGAGAGTGAATAATAAACATCATCCTTTTTCCAGATGCATGGATCAAATACCCTGTATGGAAGGGGAAAGCCGGTTTTGCTTTCCGACGAGATGACTGCGTTGCCAGTCAACTTCTCCCAATTGAGTAGAAGCGGATCGTCGGATACCGCGACCATGTTTCCAACTGTCGTTCCATGATACATGGCGATCACTCGATTGTCTTCAACTAATGTTGCTCCGGAAAAAACTGCGCGTTCAGGACTTGGATAAATTGCATAGGGAAGGTCTTTCCAATGAATTAAATCTTTGCTCACAGCATGTCCCCAATGTTGACGGTTGTCTTCGGGCGGATAACCTTGATAAAACATATGCCAATTACCTTGCCAGTAGCACAATCCGTTGGGATCATTAAGGGTACTTTCTGGACTGATAAAATGATAAATGGGACGATAAGGGTCTGAAGCCAATCTCTTCCTTGACTTGGCAAATCGAAGCATAAGTGGGTTTGTCTTCAATTGTTCTTCTTGCTCGGCCAACGTTTTGGCGAACGTAAATTTAGGAACAGGTGAAATGTAAGGTGGCTTATCTGCCTGGCCTAATGAATAATGAGCGGTCAATAGAAAACCAACAACTAGAAAAAGGCTTATGGTATCTCGTTTCATATTTTAGTTGGAATAATTTAAAAGCACAGTATGCGGTTCATTCATAGATATTTTTCATCTGCCACGCCTCCAATAATTTTAATTCACTGTCCTTGCCCTGTGATCGTAGAGACACCCCCATGCTATCCTTGCGGCTTGGGTAGACTCTGGCAGCAATAACTTGCTTGCCATTAACAAAGACTTCAACCACACTCTTATCTACAAACACGCGAAGTTTCAGTGTTTCGTCGTTATCAACGAAAACGGGAGCAGTTTCAGGTGCGCGTGGACGAACATCAGGGTGTAGCGAAGCGTAAGCTGTTTCCAAGGAGATGAGGCTCGTACGAACCTGTTGCTGTGTGGCTGGATTTGGTGCTGGAAATTTTTCGCCCGGCCGAACCACTCTTTCAACTTCACCAAATCGATAGTCGCGACCGGGACCAAAACCCCTGCCTTTATAAAATACGATTTTAGTGTACTCTTCCCTGCCAGGAGAACGGAGCACATTCAACTCCAGGGCTGGTGCATCTTGTACATCAACCTCAAGATTTAACTCCATCGAGTTGCCTTTGACAGTCTTAAGGACTACTTCTTTGTTAGCGGGGAGTCTCGTTGCTTTTACTTCTACCTTGTTGTAACGCAACGATTCAATATCACCCGCAGGCTCTTGTCGGAGATCATCTCTGCCAACCAATATTAATTTCCTTGGAAGCGTCATGATCTGATTCCATTCGCCAGTAGGTTTGCCAGGATTCATGTTGAAAATAATTATCACTCCGCCCTTTCCGTCAGGTGTCGCAGAAGGAGCATGAACACCGGACGGCGAGGCTGGACCAAAATTGAATTTCCCATGATTCGCCACGACAAACTTGTCGCGCTTGGTATCATAATCACCAATCAGATACTGCCCTCCGCTCATGTGACTGAAGAAGGGGAGAATATAACGATCGCCTATGGGCCAGAAATAGGGACAAGCATAGTCATCGCCAATGAGGGTGAAGCGGTCTTCTTCAACAAACTCATGCAGATATTGCCAGTTGGCCAGATCTTTTGATTTGAATAAATATGTTGTCGGAAATTTTTTTCCCTCTGTTCCCTGAGGTGCGCGGCCGGCAGAAAGTGCGTAGTAAACGTCATCCTTCTTCCAGATGCTTGGATCGAATATCGTGTAAGGTGTTGGAAAACCTGATGGGCTTAATAATGGGATTGCTGCTTTATCCTTCGTCGTTTTCTCCCAGTTAAGCAGGAGCGGATCACTTGAAGTTGCTACCATGTTACCCACCTGAGTTCCATGATACATGGCAATTACGCGATTATCTTCAACCAATGTTGTTCCCGAAAAAACGGCGCGTTCAGGACTTGGATAGATAGCATATGGAAGATCTTTCCAATGAATCAAATCCTTGCTGATAGCGTGACCCCAATGTTGTCTTCTATCTTCAGGAGGATAACCCTGATAGAACATGTGCCAGTTGCCTTGCCAATAACATAAACCATTAGGATCATTAAGTGTACTTTCAGGACTAACAAAGTGATAAATCGGTCGATATGGATCGTTGGATTGCCTCTTACGCGATTCCGTAAAGCGCGCTACCAATGGATCAGTTTTGATTTGTTTCTCTTGTTCTTCAAGTGTTGTTGCGTAAGTATATTTTGGAACCTTCGAAATGTAAGGCGGTTCATCCGCCTGCGCTTCCGAATTAAAATAGCAAAGGCTGAGGGTCATGACGAGAATATAAACAGGCATTAGCTTTCTTGAAATCATACTGATCGGTTGAGTCCTGCTAATAGTTTTTATCCGTGGATTGGGAATAGATGCTCTTCATTTGCCATGCTTCAAGCGAAGCCAGCTCTGCTTCGTTCCCATGGGATAAAATGGATACTCCTGTGCTGTCATCCCTTCCAGGATATACGCGCATCGCTACGCATTGCTTTCCGTTGACAAAAACTTCCACTACACTTTTGTCAATAAAAACTCGAAGCTTGATTGGTTCGTCTGGATTTAACATGAAGGGAGCGGTTTCAGGAGCACGCAGTTGCACATCAGGAAGTGTGGATGAAAACGAAGACTCAATGGAAATCAAACTTAGCCTTGTATATGGCGTGCGCGGTGCAGGCTGCTCACCTGTGACTAAGTATACCAGATCGGCAGGCATGTGTGCTGTTCCTTCACCGGCTTTATATTCCAAACCCTTCCAATACCCTGTCTCTTTATAAATAATGATGCGGGTGTATTCTTCCTTGTTTGGTGAACGCAGGACATTCAATTCAATCACTTGCGATTTTTTTGGATTGATCTCCGCGGCAATCTCCATTGCGTTACCCTTGATATTCTTCAATACTAATTCTTTGTTTGCTTGAAGTTTTGTTGCGCCAACGGACTCCTTATTGTAACGCAATGACTCAATATCACCGGTTGGTTCCTGATGCACTTCATCTCTTCCTACTAGTGTGAGTCTTCTGGGTAATGTCATGATATGATTCCACTCGCCCGTCGGTTTGCCTTGATTCATATTCAGGATTAGAATTACTCCACCCTTTCCATCCGGAGTTGCAGATGGCGCATGAACACCACCGGGACCAACAGCCCCCCAGTTAAATCTGCCGTGACTGCTCGCGAGGAATTTATCCTTTTGTTTATCATAATCACCAAGCAGATATTGACCACCGCTCATGTGGCTAAAGAATGGCATGATGTAGCGATCGCCTATTGGCCAGAAATATGGACAAGCATAATCATCTCCTTTTAAGGTAAAGCGATCACCTTCAACAAATTCATGAACGTATTCCCAGGTTTCAAGGTCCTTAGACCTGAAAAGCGATGCTGTCCCGAAATGTCCGCCATCACTTCTGGCTCTTCTGCCGGCGGAGAGTGAATAATATATCTCATCCTTTTTCCAGATAGAAGGATCGAACACACTATAAGGCTGACTGAATCCCGATTTACTTTTTGCCGGTATCACGGCATTGCCAGTAAGTTTCTCCCAGTTCAAAAGAAGAGGATCGCTTGAAACCGCCACCATATTTCCGACAGCAGTTCCCTGATAGATCGCTATAACACGATCCTCTTCCACCAATGCACCACCCGAAAAGACGGCACGTTCCGGACTGGGATATATGGCATACGGAAGATCTCGCCAATGGATTAAGTCCTTGCTGATGGCGTGCCCCCAATGTTGTCGTCGGTCTTCCGGTGGATATCCCTGATAAAACAAATGCCAGTTGCCCTGCCAGTAAGCCAATCCGTTCGGATCGTTGAGCGTGCTCTCTGGGCTTACAAAATGATAGAGAGGACGGTAACGATCATTGGATTGTTTCTTGCGTGACTCAGCAAAGCGCAATACCAACGGATCAGTTTTCAGTTGCTGCTCCTGCTCTTCCAATGTTTTTCCAAAAGTGGATTTTGGAACAGGTGAAATGTAAGGAGGTTTGTCGGCCTGGGCGAAAGACGGTGTAGCCACGAAAACATATAAAACTAAAATGAGGGTTGATGCAATTATTTTCATATTGTTGTCCAAAATTTTAAAAGGGTTGCCGAACATTCCGGTTAATAACTTTAGCACTAATGCCGTCTCATTTTTCAAACCATATTGATTTAAGCTCATGAACTTCCATTTTCTTTAAGACGGATTTACGATTGCCTCCGCGACCTTTGACAGAGGCTTCAACCGTACTTGTTTTCACATCATTGAATGGGGCTGCATAGTAGACCTCACCATCATTCACAAAGAACTCAATGACATTTCTGTCAACGATCACTTCAATCTTCATCACTTCCTCACTTGGCTTGATGTAATTAATAGTTGCCAACGCGGTTGAAGGTGGAGGAAATGGACCGCTCGGCGCCGCGGTGTTTGATTTCCCATTGTTGATGGTCGTAATGAGCTCCCCCAGCAAATCATGATACGCGATTTCAAAACCAAGTACGTTCAGTGCAAATTGTGCATCACCTTTTTCAAAGTAAGCTATCACATGGACGGGATCGCCATCCACGGTTACACTTACTCCTTCATCAGCCTTCAGTATTTTATTCTCAATGACTTTGCTGTTTTTATGCAACGTTGAAATTTCCCTTATAGGAACCGGACATAGTCTAAGACCGTCAAAAGTTTGTTTAAGTTTTAACTCGGTGGGAAACAGCTGTGGCTGATTGAACGGCATACCTGGATGTGTAATGTTGCGTCCCCAACCAATTTGTATTCTTCTGTTGTCAGGAGTATTATTATATGTTTGGGATGCATAAAAATAAGCGCCGCCGTGTTCATACTTCTTCAGATGCTGATCGATCTTAAACTCTTTTCCATTAAAATCCCCCACTACATATCTCCCAGTAGCATCATACATCACCCATTTGGAGACGCCGGTCTGTCCTTCGACAGGCAATTCAAAAAGTTCGGGGCATTCAAAAAATCCTTCAATACCGGATTGACGTGTCCAATTCTTTAGATCCGGTGACGTGTAGATAAGATGTTGATTGATGACTGCTTCCTGTCCGAGGCTCAATTTCTTTTTTTCTCCGTTATCCCACACGACCATCACCCAGTGACTACCGGGTTCGTACCAAAATACCTTTGGATCACGGCCGCTATGTTTTAATATGGGGTTGCCTTCATACTCTGAAAAAGTTCGTCCGTTGTCATAACTTAACTTAAGACACTCTCCTCTTCCAGTGCTCGTATAAACGGCAATGATGGGATCAATGCCATTTTTTCTAAAGCCCGCCGTATTTTTTAAGTCGACCACAGCGGAACCAGAAAACGCTGCGTCTTGTCTGTTACCTTCCAGGTTCAGCATGGGAAAAATGGCATCATTCAATTCCTGCCAACGAAGCAAATCTCTGCTGACGGCATGGCCCCAATGCATGTTGCCCCAGGGCCAGCCATAGGGATTGTGCTGGAAATACAAGTGATATTCGCCATTGTGATAAACTAATCCGTTCGGATCGTTGATCCACCCTCTCCGTGCTGTGAAGTGAACCTGCGGCCGGTTGCTCTCCTTATACAGGCTATCCATGCCTGGAAACTTAGCATCAGCATGTACCAGGTCTAACGCCTTAACGGGAAGAGCTTCATTGCTTACGGTCGTTGGAGTCGGCTGCGTTCCTCCAAAGTTTGGCGGCGTATAGTTTTCAATCTCCATCACAATTGATTTACCCTGATATGCAGTTACATCGAAAAAAGTCCAAAAGTCAGGGTTAGCTTCGGCAAGTTTTATCGTGAATTGATCTAACGTCTTATCGCCACTTTTTAGTCGTGCTCGTACCAGTCGGGCTGTATTACTGACTGGCAAATTCAAGTAGGTTTGACCTTTCTTTATTTTAAATTCTTTAGAAGAGGATTGACCGATAACCGTATACGCAAAAGCAAAGACGATCAGCACCGTGAATATAAATCTCATGTTTTTATTTTTTTGCGTTATCTATTTCGTACGCCATGTTACATTTTTCTTAATTCATGCAATTGGATGATTCTCTCGCTCTGGTATTTCACTATAGCTTTAGTTTTGATAAATCTATTGCGAATAAAACGCAGCCTTTCCCGCGTTATATTCAACTGCATTTTCTTTTTTTCAAGCTTTTCAATAACCTCTTTAAGCAGCACGATTAAGTCATCGCGCTCGTAAGTTTCAAAATCCAATTGTTTCATTCTATCGAAGTTTAATCACAAATAATAACAAACATTGTGTCCATACGAAAGGTCTAAGGCGCTAGGGATTTGACTCTTCAAAAAGATCTTGGGTGTTACTAACGAAGGCAATTTTCGTTCCGTCAGGCGACCACGCAGGGGTGTTGATGGTGCCCTGGCCACCGTACAGGTAAGCAATTATTTTTGATTTACCACCCGAAATCGGCATCAGTTGCAGATATACTTGCTTGTAAGGAGGATGATCGCCCGCCTTCACTTCCTCTTTCATGAACGACAGATACTGAATCCATTTTCCATCGGGCGAAATGTGCGGAAACCAATCGTGAAATTCTCCTGTCGTGACTGCCTCCTGCTGTGAACCATCAGCCTTCATGCGCCATATCTGCATCGTGCCCGTTCTATTGGAGTTAAAATAAATATATTTACCGTCTGGTGTATATTCAGGACCGTCGTCCAAACCTTCTGCGTCGGTGAGTCTCACTTCGGGGCCGCCCTTTGAAGGAATTCTGTATACGTCATACTTACCATCACGTGATGCACAATACACCAGGTATTTTCCGTCAGGTGACCACCCATGTAAATAAGAAGGCCCCTTTGGAGTGATTTGCTTTGGCGACCCTCCCTTCAAGGGGACTGTGTATATAATAGAGCCGCCCAACTCCCTAACACCACTGCTTAAGCCCAACAACTTGTTGTTAAAGGAGATCACGTGATCGTTGTTGTTGTTTTTCACGTCGCCGGTGTTTAATACTTTCGTAGTGCGTGTTTTAAGATCCAAAGTATAGATCAAACCCTCGCTATTGTAGATTAATGTCTTGCCATCAGCCGTCCAGTTAGGCGCTTGTATAGAATTGGGTGCTGTGTAAATTATTTCGCGTTTGCCTGTTTTAACATCAAGTATTTCAAGGCGGCTTGGTAGCTTCATTTGGTTGGGAGTGTCCGAAGGTGCTGCAGGTACTGTTATACGAACATCTTTGAATATTGCCTTCTCTACGACGTCTTTGTTGTGAGAGCCAACAAATACACCCACATAGACCTCCTCACCTAAGTCAAGTTCAGTCACTTCTTCTGTTGCAAATGGTTCTCCGAATTTTGCGACACGCATCACATACGTGTTGCCTTTTCTTTCAAGTTGAATAACATCGGCATGGGTAAGTTTTGAGCGCACCTCCTCAGTCTTTTCGCCAGTTGCTCTTCTGAATTGCAATGACGTAAGCCCATCGCCGTGCACACATGCGTTAACGTGGGCGGAGTTTCCATCTAGTGATGCCCGGGCCATCCATCCAAGTTTTCTATGAAGTTCAACACCCTTGCCCACTAATTCCCCGCGTGCGTAAACAATAAAATCGCCTTTCAATTTCTTCCATACAAAATGAAACTCGTCGTGGTCGAGCCAGATATTGTAACCCGCACCGGCAACTTCATATTGCTGGCTTTTGGGATCGAAGTTTGCCGAACCAGGCTTTACATCTGTTCCCACATCCCCGTGGCCATCAAAAGCCCCGAGCTTTTGTGAGTGCGCTGTTAGGGCTGCACATATGAAACCCAGGAGAAAAGCAAGCCACTTGAAATTATATCTTTTCATAACTTTTTTGAATTTGTTGCTTTGAGTTTTTTCTAGATATTAAGACGCGACGCGCATATCCATCTCGTTAAATCCTCAATTAAGGGGTTTCAAGGCAACCCCTGCGCGATAGTTAGGATCTGTAGTGATGGACGTGCGCACGTCACGCAAGTCCACCTACTACAACCCTTCCCCATGCTAGTACCCCGGGTTTTGTTTGTACAACCCTTTGGAATAGTTTATTTCCCTTTGTGGAATTGGATAATACTCATCACGGCCTTTGGTGAATACGGCAGAACTGAGGAATGATCTCCGCGTTTTCTCAACAGCGAGATAAGCATTGAGCGTCTCCGCCGCTATACCCCAGCGAACAAGGTCAAAGAACCGAGGGCTCTCCATGGCGAACTCAAGCCTTCTCTCCCATTGCAAGGCCTTTCTTGCTGTAGCCTGATCCCAAGTGATATTTGCGCCAGGAACATATTCTGCTATCAGGAAATTGGAGGGGTAGTTTCCGTCAAGCTTTTTCGTTCTTTCCTTACTATTATTGGCTCTGGCCCTTATTTCGTTTATAAGCGGTAATGCTTCATCATGTCGGCCTAATTCGATCAGCGCTTCGGCTTTCATTAGCAATACATCCGCATAGCGTATGATGTCAATGTTTTTAGATGATCCGTAAAAAGGTCCAACTTTTTTGAAGCAAGGGCAATCCGCAGCTTGTTGTTCCTTCATATTCCCAAAGCCACCATATAGAGCTGAAATACGTTCCCAGCTATGATCGTAAACTATATTGGGATCATACTTAAAGGGATGGCCAACGATAGCTACCGTATGATCGATGCGAGGATCTACGGTAACGCCATTGGTTACCAGGTCAGCATCGCCGAGAACAACATCGTTAAAGGTGTCGAACTTAGGAAGTCCGTTTGCATTCGTTGCAAACGCATTTATCATGTTTTGGCTAGGCATATGGAACCAGCAACAGCCGTACTGAGGAGCAAGGCTGTAATTTAGACTGGTTGACATGCTTAAGCGGCCGATAGCAGTCCCATCGTTAATGGAATATTGGATAGCGAAAATAGACTCTGGACCATTGTCATAACCATACAAAAAGTTCTCGGCAAAATCTGGCTGCAAGCTATACCTGCCAGAATTGATTACCTCTGTTGTGAGCTCCACTACTTCATTTAAGCGCGCCGCATCTATTCCAGTAACGGTATGAACGTCATTCTGCGTATAGGCCTGATAAAGACGAAGCTTGGCCAGGTATGCTGTGGCAGCCAGTTTATTTGCGCGTCCGACTTCGGTTTGAATGTCTGGTAAATTGTCTATTGCAAATTGAAAATCCTCCGCAATTTTGTTAAATAACTCATCGCTCGTCAACGCATCGTTAGATGTCTCAAGGATCTGCTCACGTGTGAGTGTTTCGTCAATATATGGTATGCGTTTCCATATCAATTTTCCAACGAAATGAGCATGTGCTCTTAAGAAGCGCATTTCAGCTATCCGCGTTGTTCTCGTGGGAAGTTCTGCATCCGTGAAAGAATTCAAGCTAGTGAGCGCAAAGTTTGCTCTTGAAATTAGGGCATAAAGTTGAGTCCATGTATTGGGGAGATAATCCGTAATTTCAGGCACCGTCAGATTATATTGCTCGAACCGGTTTATGGTAAATTGATCCTGAACACTTCCGCCTCCTTTATAAGCATCATCAGATCTAACACTGCCGTATACCCACATACTGGTGATAGAGCGATCCCAGAAGTCATTGCCAAGAGCGGCATATGCCGCGTTGACCAGTTTTTCCGCGTTCTCCAGGGCAAGTGCAGCATCTTCCGTCAAGGTTCCCTTCGGACTGTAGTCAAGGAAATCTTCACAAGAGTCAAGCAAAATAACGCTCAACACTAATAGTATTGTTACAATATTAACTTTCATAAATGTTCTATTTTATTATTAGTTAAGTGTCAGGTTTAACCCAAATGTGTAAGACGTAGGGACTGGTATCTGAGCTAAACCCGTCAGCTCAGGATCTTCGATTTCATACTCGTCGGACTTGAACCAGAACAGATTGTCACCCATGACGAAGAGGCGCAATGTTTGGATCCTCAGTTTACTTAATAAATCTGGAGGGAGAGTATAGCCCAATTGCACATTTCTCATTTTGAAATAAGAAGTGTTTACGATGAAAAAGTCTGAACTTCTTCCTTCATTGTTCGAATCGACCAGTGAGAGCATTGGTCTTGACGAACCAGTATTTTGAGGTGTCCAGGCTTCCAACACACCTTTACCATTGTTTTGATTTACAAACAAACGGTTCTGTAATGGATTGTACGGATCTACGCCAGATCTGCCTGAAATACCGGAACCAAACAATTGCAGATCAAAATTCTTGTATGCAAGATCTATCCGGATGCCATATTCGAATGCGGGCAAAACCGTGCCGAGCCAATCCTGATCAAGTGCATCGATATTGCCATCATTGTTTAGATCTTTGTAGCGAATTCTTCCAATACCTTTACCAACCTGGGTGGCATGGGCATTTACTTCTTCCTGATTTTGGAAAAGTCCGTCTGATTTATATCCAAAAAGAGATAATTGAGAATGTCCAACAATGGTTTTCTCCTGGTTACCAGGATAAGCCGTGCGAACCTCTTCCGGCAGTTCCGTAATTTTGTCTTTGAAACTTGCCAGGTTACCATTGATACTGTAAGTAAATGCACCCGACCGATTTCGATATCCCAAAACAATTTCAAAGCCTTTGTTTTCTTTCGTAGCGCCATTCACCCATCTCAGCTTACCTTCACCAACGGTTGCTGCAACAGGAGGCTGAATCAAGATGTCCGTTGTTTCGCGTGTGAAGTAGTCGAATGATCCAAATATTTTATCATCCACTAAAGCGAAGTCAACTCCAATATTTATTTCTGATGTTTGCTCCCACTTTAATCCGAGGTTAGGAGCTTGCACCGATACAAATCCTGATGGAAGAGCGCCTCCGTCAGCGCCGGTTAAATCATAAGCAGTACCGACGTTAAACCACATACCCGGGAAGCCAACTCCATTATTGAAGAGGGTCCCGTATCTGGGCTCATACAAACCAAAGCGAGCTACGTCTCCGATGTCCTGATTACCAACGCGACCAAATCCTCCTCTGATCTTCAGGTCTGTAATTACAGCGATGTCCTTCATAAACTCTTCATTCGCTATCCTCCAACCGACGTTTACCGCAGGGAAGAAACCATATTTATTTTCTTCACCAAATCTTGAAGATCCGTCTCTTCTCAACGTTACTGAGGCAAGGTATTTGTCAGCATAGCCATAGTTGATCTTGCCAAAGACAGAAAATAACCTGTTACCCGTTGCTGTTCCAGAAGTCACGTTCCGGCCAGAACCGGCATCGATGTAGAAGAAGTCTTCGGCTTGACTTGAGAAGTTTTCACGAAATGCACCAAATCCTTCCTGATCCGTTTTTATTGCTTCAGTTCCAACCAGCACGTTCAGGTTGCTCTGCCCTTTTTTCATCGTGTAACTCAAAGTGTTTGACCACGTAATACTCACCAGATTAGTCGTGTTGCGGGCAAGGCTGTTTACATTTCTTCCCAAAAATCCCTCCTGAAATGCCAGCTCAATATTCTTGACCTGTGTATTTGAATAATCAAGACCTGCATTGGACCTGAAGACGAGATCTTTGATAGGTTCTATCTCAAGGAATGTATTTCCAAATAAGAAAGATTTGACATTGTCATCCCAACGGTTGCGGTATTGCATACCTACAGGGTTATTCCGATCGGAATATCCTGCACCAACAGGGCCGGCAAATTCGCCATCTGTTCTGTAAACTGGTATCGTCGGCGCCAGTGTGACTGCTTGATTTGTGTTTGCTGAGTTACCCAAATCAGCAGAAACAAGGGTTTCATTAGATGATGCAAACTCGGAATTCACTCCAATTCTTACTTTCTTATTAAAGAAACTGGTGCTCCCATTAATTCTCGCGGAGTACCGCTCGAAATCGGTGTACTTAAAGGTCCCGGTATTGTTAACGTGTCCAAAGTTTATGAGCAGTGCGCTATTTTCGTTCCCTGCAGAAATGGTAATATCGTTGGATGATAATGTTGCCTGATCATACGATTCATCTTGCCAGTCTGTGTCTCCGGCAGGCGTCAGGGGATCACCACCTACAAAGGGATTAATGTTAACCTTGTTGAGAACGGGATTGTCGAAATCTCCATTCCAATCAAATGTATAAATGGCTGAGTTTGGTTGCGTTCTGTCATTTACAGCTCCTTGCCACAATGCTCTGCCTCTTTCTTCAGCATTAAGCATGTCAAGCTGTTGAGGCTTCGTTGTTAGTATTGAAATATTTGAATTGAGTGTGATGCTAAGTTGCTCACCCGCCTTAGTTCTACCATCTTTTGTGGTTACAATAATCACACCGTTGGAAGCCCTCGATCCGTATATTGATGCCGCTGATGCATCCTTCAAAACCTGGACGGACTCAATCGAGCCTGGAGGCAAGCTTTGAAATACTTCTGGTCTTTTTGTGGGAACTCCATCAATAACGTATAGGGGATCCGTGTTACCCAATGTGTTTGAACCACGAATTAGTATCCTGCTGTTTTCTCCGTTTGGAGAGCCTCCATTTTTCTCAACATAAAGACCGGCCACTCTGCCTTGAAGTGACTGCATAGGGTTACCCGTTGCGTTGTTTGTAATGGGCGTCATATCTACCACAGCAACAGCGCCAATTAGGTCAGCCTTTTTTTCTCCTGAATAGCCTGTTACCACTATCTCTTGCAAAGTGGTTACATCTGGATCAAGTTCAACATCGATCGCAGTGCGGTTGCCAACTGGTGTCTCCTGGCTTGTGTAGCCTACAAATGAAAACACCAATATGTCGTCAGGAGATGCACTAATGGAGTAACCTCCCTCCACATTAGTCATCGTTCCATTATTGGTGCCTTTTACAAGAACGTTTACTCCTACCAATCCGGACCCGCCTTTTTCTTTGACCGTACCTGTAATTTGCGTCTGCGCATAAATCTGTGCAGACAGAAGGTACATCACAAGGAAGCAGCCCGTTAGGTGTCCAAGTTTTGGTAAAATTGTCTTTTTCATTGATTTAGTTTTTTTGTTTAGACTTTTGTTTCATTTAGGTTTGAGGATTTATCAATTCGAAAATATCCCCGGTCTTTTGTGTCGTGTCATATGATCTTCTGTTTAGTTTAGATATTATTTATACTTGTATGTTGGTTTCCACCTTTTCTGTTTTCTCAAGTTTTGTTTCAAGTTCCTCCAGTGATTTGCCCTTTGTTTCCGGCATTATGGTCAGCACAAATACCAGTTGGAGCGTCATCATCACTGTGAAAATCAAAAAGGAATATCCTCCCCCTATTTTCTCGCTCATGTACGGAAATGCAAATGCAATGATGGATGCCATTAACCAATGTGTAAAACTGCCTAAGGCTTGGCCTTGCGAGCGGACCTCATTTGGAAATATTTCTGAAATGAATACCCAGATAACTGCTCCCTGAGAAAAAGCGAAGAATGCTATGAAAAGAAAAAGATAAACTGGAACCGCGTATCCGCTGAAGTCTTCTACAAGAAAAGATCGAGCGACTAATGCCAGTGTCGCGATGCATCCCAGTGAACCGACAATCATTAACTTCTTCCTGCCAAAGCTGTCGATTAGGGTCATCGCTAGCAGAGTAAAAATGAAGTTAACAACTCCTATCCCTGCCGTTGAAAGCAACGATGAACTGGTACCGAAGCCTGCCATTTCAAAAATTCGCGGCGCGTAGTATATGATGGCATTAATACCCGATGCCTGGTTGAAAAAAGCAAACAAGACAGCAAGGGTAATAGGAAACGAATGTTTTGAAGTGAACAGCGATGTGGATGAAATCCCATTCGTGTGTGTACCGCTTAGTTTGATGGTGAGGAATTCCCTTTCTGCCGTTGAAGGATCTATTTTCCTAAGTATCTCACGAGCTTCATCAAACAAATTTTTCTTTACGATCAACCACCGTGGGCTCTCCGGAATAAATAGAACCAGCACCATAAATAGCGTGGCCGGAAACGCCTGAACTCCCAGCATCCATCGCCACGAATTAACCCCAAGGTCTTGTAAGAGGTAATTGGATAGGAAAGCAATCAGTATTCCCAATACAACATTAAACTGGAACATCGCAACGAACCGGCCCCTGTGCGAGGCTGGTGACAACTCGCTGATGTACATAGGGGCTGTTACTGAAGAGCATCCAACAGCAAGTCCACCAGCAAATCTGAAAAACAAAAAGATATACCAGTTAAAAGCCAGGGCCGAGCCAATTGCCGACACAAGGAAGAGGACTGCAATCCAGAAAACAGTTTTCTTACGGCCAAACAGATCCGATGGAATACCTCCTAACATGGCACCTATAACTGTACCAACCAACGCAATTGAGACTGTTAGACCATGCTCAAAGACGTCCAGACCCCACAATACTTGGATTCTTTGTTCAGCACCTGAGATTACTGCGGTATCCAAACCAAAGAGAAAGCCGCCAAGGGAAATCGTCGCTGCCCAGGCAAAAACCTTTTTCGTATTCATTGGATGAATTTTTGTCCAGGCTAAAAGTATTGGTAAGTCTCCGGGTGGGATGTGCTGTCAGTATCAACTTTGTTAAGAATCAGCTCAATCGTTTTCGAAAAAATGGATTTTTCAGAAAACGATTGCGCCAGCCCATCTTTTTGTTTGGATTGCCTGGTCGCACGGCTAGAAAATCTTAAATGAGGTATTTCAAAATTGTATCAAACCTTCGCTATTGTCTCAATTCATGCAGATTGAGATGTTTTGAAATCGCGGGGCGATATACTGAATTTGGATTTGAAGGAGGTTGAAAAATAGGTAGGCGAAGAAAATCCTACTTCCGTGGCGATCTCCGAAATCGTCTTGTCTGTATTCAGTAGCAGATGTTTCGCTTTTTTCAACCTGACACTTATTATATAATCATTTACACTGTAGCCAAGCAACGCTTTTACTTTGCGGTAAACCTGCACCCTGGACATACCCAGCTCCCTGGAGATATCATTGACGTGCAGCTCCGAATTTGCCATGTGCTTCTCAATCATGGCTGTAAAATCGTTTATAAACCTTTTGTCAAGACTTCCTGGTGTGCTGCCATTCATCTCGATGTTCAGATCATGACTATAATGCTCCTTTAATTGTTCCCGGCTGCGGATTAAGGCTTTGATCCTTTCATGAAGATATTCCAACACAAACGGTTTGGTAATATATTCATCCGCTCCTGACTGGATACCAACAATACGTTGCTCCATCGAACCTTTGGCTGTTAGAATGATCGTAGGAATGTGGGAGGTGCGCAAATCTTCTTTCAACGTCTTCACCACCTCAAAACCGTCCCTCCCCGGCAACATCACATCACAAATAATGAGATCCGGTACAATCTCAAAGGCAAGACGCAAGCCTGTAACCCCATCGTGGGCCTCCTCTATATTATACACTGTTTGAAGACGGTTCTTGACAAACTGCCGCAACTCGCTATTATCATCGATGAGCAAAACGGTATAATCCTTCACAGAACTGTGGTCATAAGATTCGATCAGCTGCTGCGGCAATGAATACTCATTCAGAAAATCATAATTTGAGTTCCGCTGCCAGTTAAATTTCCCCGAAAAAAGTTGCTGATCATCAAAATGTGCGGTTCCAAATGGCAACATGATGCAGAATCGTGTCCCCCGCCCCTTTTCGCTGCTTAGCGTAAGTTCTCCGTGATGAAGCTCGATAAATTCTTTTGACAAAGAAAGGCCAATTCCATTGCCTGTCAGATTCTCCCCGGTATAAAAGCGGTCGAAGGCATGACGGATGTGTTCTTCCGACATGCCGAGACCATTATCTTCGATACAAATGACAACATGTTTCTGCGCATCATCTATCGAGATAGTGACGTAAATCTTGCCACGGTCATTGGTGAATTTAAAGGCGTTGGAAAGCAGATTAAAAATCACTTTATCAAGCATGTCAGGATCAAACCATGCATATAACTGCTTGTGTTCAGTAACCAACTGAAAGTCCATCTTCCGCTTTTGTGCAAGTTTTTCAAACGCAGTCATTACATCTCCGATAAAATGAACAACATCCAGCTCCGAGGCTCTGACGAGCATTTTCCGGTCCTCTATTTTCCTGAAATCCATCAATTGATTGACTAACCGCAGTAAGCGCATAGCGTTCTTCCGGATCAGCGATAGATTCTCATTAACATTTGGTCTGCTATCCGGTCCTCTCTCCATCAACTCTTCGATCGGACCCAGGATCAGGGTAAGCGGTGTTTTGAATTCGTGCGAGATATTGGTAAAAAACTTCAGTTTCTCCTGCGTCGCAAGTTCCGCCTTTTCGGCTATGGCCGCAATAGTGTTGCGCTGCTCCAGTATCTCACTTCTTTTGACTTCAAGTCTCTTGTTTATCTCATTTTTTTCCCGCCAGTTATACGCGGCTACTGCTCCAGCAACAATCATGATAATCAGGCTTACCAGTAGAATGAAAATAAGTATCCGCTGACTGTAGTACGTCTCTATCTGTTCGTTGATCATCTTCTGCTGCCGAACGATGTCGTTTTGCTGGCTCAGAAGTTTATCATATTGAAGCCGCATCACCCGCACATTTTTTGAGTCAATGACTGTACTCAGAAGTGTATTCTCTTTTTCATAAGGAAGGCCTTTCAAAATTTGATTGGCTATACGGATTGACTCCTCTCCTCCTGTTGGATAAAGAAAACTTGCCGTAAGGATGTTGTCGTATACAAATTGAGTTCCTGCGATTGGCCCAGGTAATGCATCAATGCCGATAAACTTAATGTCGTTGTCAGGTAGAATTTCAAGGCACACGGTATAGGCGCCATAGGCCATTACATCATTGTGCGCGAACACGAGATCAAATGGTGCAAAGTCTTTGATCTTTCTACGGGTCTGAACTTTTGACGTGTCCTGCTCCCACTTCCCATCGATCTCACCAGCCAATTTAATCCCTGGGTGTTTAGCCAAAACCTCCCAAAGTCCCTGGTGCCTTTCCACTGCTGGAGAAGAACCACGAAGGCCCCAGATCTCAACAATAGAACCTTTTCCGTTAAGAAGATCTGCAATGTAATTACCAGCCAGCTTTCCAACCTCATAGTTATTGGCACCGATATAGGCGTTATACATGCTGGAATTGATTTTGCGATCTACCATGATAACGGGAATGCCACTTTGAAACGCCTTTTCGACAACGGGCGTAATCGGGTCAGTTTCATTTGGAGATACGATTAACAAGTCGACCTTATTATCAATAAAGTATTCTATGTCGCCAATCTGCCTTTCGCTGCTATTTTCAGCGTCACGGTATAGAAGCTCCATTTCCGGATAAAATACTAGCTCGCCACGCATAGACATTAGCATTTGCCTGCGCCATGCATCAAGGCCGGTGCATTGCGAAAAGCCAATCCTATATTTCTTTGGGTGCTTCTCCTCCTGACAGGAACAAACAAGAATCAAAAAGAAATAAAGGAAAGAATATCTTAACAGACGTCTCATGCTCTTAAAAGTAGTCGCGAAAATAAAATATTCAACCTGAAGTTACCTGAAGTCCGATATTTTTGATAGCCGGGCTGACTCTCTAAAATACTTAATAATGCAGAAATACCCGGGTCATTTCAGAAGAAATTTATCAGGTGGAGCTGAAACGAAATTTTTGGGAGTATAAAACCTGTTCCCTAATCAAAGGGAATGAAATACTGATTAAATCTATGGGGGGTTGTTATTTGACGAAGTTTGTCCGTGAAATATTTAGATTACTTTCCCAAATCCAAAAGTATCGTTATTGTTGTATTGACCTTGATGTTCTTCGCGCTGATTTCAAATGTTATCAATTATGGAGGTATATAACGTCTAGAGAGTATATAACGGGTAGTCTACCTGTCAAGACTGCAATTTGCAGATTGACATATGATGACCACATGTCAGTTATTATTTTGAAAATTCATTACGGGCTTTTCTTCAGATCCTTGTACAGCAGAATGATTTCCCGGATAAATTCGAAAATGCATCCGGTAGCAAGGCGAATAATCGTCCAGGGAAAAGCAGGAACAAGATATCTAATGGGTTGAATCCCGGATTTGCTTTAAAGTTCTGACTACACTTAATTTATATGCGGTCATTTATATGCGGTCGCCGGATTTGGCAGTAAGTGGAACGGAATTCCCTCGCAAAAAAGCCGGAGGTAACAATCAAATTCTGTCCGCGAACTTTATTATCTGCCGCGTGTTTTAATTTATACAAGTGGTAACCGGGATGTCACGAATAATCGCAGACCGAAGATTCTGGTCAGATGGAAGACCATAAAAGGTTACAGAGAAGCATGACAAGAAAATTGATGACATAAGTGCTTGGGGCTGAACGACGATCGTTGTTGCAGATGAAATTATCATAACTCGTTTCTAATGGCTGAAAAAAATGAGGCGCGAATCCGAAGTGTACATGAAAGGCTCATGCGGGAATTTGTGCAGCAAATCAGTGAATCGATTCGTGACATTCAGCAGCCTGCTGACGAAAATAGGTCTGATGTGCGCAAGAACGGCCCTGGATCCGGCCCAGAAATCAAAGAGGGTCCTGAACGTCCACAAGAAGAACATGCCGGCCCCGATAAGGTCAATGAAATAAGAAGTGAAGTTGCATCGACTCAATCGACAGAAATATTAAATCCGGATAAGCAGAGTGAATTAATGGAAATCGTTAGACAAAAAAGTGAAAAGTTTGAGTGGGAATTGCGTCGGATGTCGTCGCTGGACAAAAAGACTATTGAGTCAGCCTCGCAAAAATTCGAATGCGACTTAATGGATAATGTTCGAAAGCAATTAACGGAAAAGCAAAATACGTTAGCTCACTCGTAATATATGAAATTCTTAATCGCCTGCTTCGGACAAAGTTGTTGCGGCTCTTTTACGTCAGATATGCGGACTGAACCACTCAGTTTCCAAGCGTTGTCCGTTGGGTCCGCCGCTGTCTTGAGAAAAATCATCATTTGTCCCGTACGCTTGGTAGTGATTTGAACTTTGGCATCGTTAAACGCTTGTTCCTTACAAGCGATTCCTTTGCAGATGCACTCAGGCAAACTCGTAATATTCCGTCACAACTCGAAAACCATATCTCCGGTAAATTCCAATTCCATCTTCCGACGCCTGCAATACAGCAGTCTGAAAGCCATTTTCTTTTGACATTTTCAATGCAAAATTCATCAATGTAGAGCCAATTCCTCTGCCTCGATAATTTGATAATGTTGCTAGCGCATAGAAACCGACGGTTTCTTCGTCTGAGGGAAAAATCTCTATGACAGAAACAGGCATACCATCCTGATAATAAATAGCAAGCGAAACTTCATTGGCTGCATCGGCATAAGCAGCGGTTGTCATCGTGAAGTACTTTCTAATATTTTCGTCGGGAGGGGACCAGTTACAAGCCACCACTTCGGCAAAATCGTTGACCGCCTGCGGTGTGTTGGCAATGATGATGTTCTCATAAAGAGCATTTTGGAACGGCTTGTGAACTGACAAGTCCAATGCCATACCAGGCTCTTTGTTTTGTTGTTTCAGAGATGCTCTATTTAGTATGGCTTGCACATTGGATGTAAGATTTTCGTTGCTTACCCAAATGCAGAACGCACGACCATTCTTTCTGAAGTAATCCACGGCATCAAGCAATTCCTTCTCTGTCAACAGGAATCCGTTGGTGATGTGAATAATATTAAAAGTGTCGCACGAAAGCCCGCTGTCAACATAGGTAAGGCTGGGCAAACGGGTTACGATCATTCCTTTTGTCATGCCTGGAATTTTGCTAGTATGCAAATTAAAATTGTTATCAATGGTTTTTGACATAGATCTTATCTACGAGATCTTGGATATCTAAGCCGGTCGGTTCCGTGTGCTACATTGAATCCATGT
>JAICGJ010000060.1 GCA_025923195.1 Chryseolinea sp. | reverse complement strand
GTTTTGTTTTCTGTAACCTCCTCTTAAACTGCCAGTTTCCAATTCCGAACCTAAACAAATACGCATGCTTAGAAATTATATCGTCGTTGCACTGCGGTTGCTTGTAAAGAACAAGATCTTCTCGCTCATCAACATTCTTGGCTTGTCTGTCGGGATTGCCTGTTGTATACTCATTACTTTGTACATCCAGGACGAGTTAAATTATGAAAAAGGCTTCCCTGCGTACGAAAAGATTTTCCGGATAAACACCACGTTTATACAAGAAGGTAATACTGAAGTCGGGCCGTATACTTCTCCTCCCATTGCCATGGAGTTGGCGCAGACACTCCCAGAAGTGGAAACCGCAGTAAGAATAGTAGAGCCTTTAGGTGTTGAACAACACATCCTTCGTTATAATGATAAATCATTTTTTGAGAAAAAAGCTTTTCTCGTTGACTCGACATTCCTCGATGTTTTCTCTTACAAACTTTTGGAAGGAAACGCAACAACAGCGTTGGATGCTCCTTCTACCGTACTACTCTCCGAAGAATTGACAGAGAAGATCTTCGGTTCAAAAAGTCCACTAGATGAAATGATTATTATTAATAGCGGTGCTTCTGCTGATACATTTCGGGTGACAGGCGTTGTTGCTAAATCAGAACTGCCCTCGCAGATCGATGCGAGTATCTATATGAGCATGAATAGCAACGGTTTGGGTGAGTGGATATTGTCGCAGAATACATGGGCGAATAACAACGTTGTGGGAAGCTATATTAAACTCTATGACGCGAAAGGATATAAAGCAATTGAACCTAAGCTCGCGCAGATGCTCGAAAGCCATGCCGGGGCAGAGTTAAGAGCATCGGGGAGACAAAAGATCATGAAACTCCAACCCTTAGCAGATACAAGACTTTATTCTGAATTGCGTAAGAGTTCCTCCGGCAGCGAAAACGGCAGCAGCATCACCTACATTTATATTATCGGCACCATTGCCATCGTCATTTTGCTTTTGGCGTGTATCAATTTCATGAATTTAACAACAGCGAAGTCTGCTCAACGGGCCGGTGAAGTTGGCATTCGTAAATCGATGGGTGCATTCAGAACGAATCTGATCCGTCAGTTTTTGGGCGAATCCATGATCATCGTCATGTTTGCTCTGCTAGCGTCATTCCTAATAATACTTTTGGTATTACCATTGTTCAATGATGTGATGCAGAAGAAACTCACGTTGGATGCAAACAACCTTCCCTTTATCATTGGAGCTACCGTGATCATTTGTCTTGTTACGGCTGTGACGGCAGGAAGCTACCCCGCATTCTTCCTTTCATCCTTAAAGCCCACACAAGTGCTAAAAGGAAAATCATTGAGCGGCGATGGCTCTCAGTGGTTGAGAAAAGGACTAGTGGTCTTTCAATTTGTGATTACGATCACTTTGATTTCATCCATTGTCATCATTATGCAACAGTTGAAATTCATGCAGTCAAAATCATTGGGATTCAATACGGACCAGGTGATCATGGTCCCATTAAGAACACAACAGGCATCCCAACAGTATGAGGCCATCAGAGAATCCTTCAAACAACTCGGCGGCGTAAATACGGTATCCGCCACGTCAAGCATTCCATCAACCCCGTTGTTCAGTGACTGGAGTCTTTACAAGGAAGGATCAAGTAACGACCAGTCTGTTATGCACGACATTGTGATGGTTGACAAAGATTATTTCAATGTAATGGACATCAAATTGATTGCCGGAAGAGACTTCATCGCGGAACAGGATAACCTCGCAGGTGATACCATCAACCCGGTCAAAATTATTGTGAACGAAGCAAGTCTGAAAGCCCTCAGTATACCTCTTGAAAATGCGATAGGCTCAACAATCTATTTTCAACCAGGAGAAGAACGTTATAAATATTCAGTTATTGGTGTGGTGAAAGACTTCCACCAATTCTCTCTGCATCGTGAGATCAGGCCGATGACGTTTATGATTCCCTTTAACAGAACCGGCTTCCGACACATTGCAGCTTCTATCAAAATGGAATCGTATCAACAGATCACGGATGAAATGAAAAAGATCTGGGATCAGAGGATCAACGATGCCCCGTTCGAAAGCATTTTCCTCAAAGAGAATTTGAAAACACTTTATGCCGAGGAGGCCCGTACCTCAACCATACTCACCATCTCTACAACGATAGCCTTGCTGATTTCCTGTTTAGGATTATATGGCTTATCTGTTTACGTTGCTGAACGCAAAACAAAGGAGATCGGGATACGCAAAGTGGTGGGAGCATCCATCGAAAGCATCGTGGGCATGTTGAGCAAAGAATATATTAAACTGATCTTTATCTCCTTTGTGATCTCTGTGCCCCTAGGTTATTACTTCATGAACAAATGGCTTCAAGACTTTGCCTATAAGATCACTCCAGGCATCACCGTATTCATTATCTCCGGACTAGTTTCATTCCTGATTGCATGGCTTACCATCAGCTTCGAATCATTCCGCGCTGCAAGTAAAAATCCGGTAGATGCATTCAAGATCAATTGAGAAAAACATAAATTTAGTTAAACAAGAGGGGTTCTCAAGGATATATCTTTTTGTTTGACAACGAACCTTAAAAAGTCCCTTTCTATAAATTTAGGGATTCTATCAATGCTTAGCTGATTTTTTACTGCTAGTTTGTTATGCGACCCACGTAACGTACTGAGTATGCGTCCTCAGCACATTTTGTATCGGGAAGTGATTTCCATAAACATCCCACAAGTTTGTTAAATGTATCTATCGCTAATAATTTTTTCTTTGAAAGCAGAAAAAGTAAATCTGACTTAGTCTTTTTGTTGCAGACTCAATAGGAATTGTCATTTATCATCTTCGAAATTGCCTGTAATTCCAGCGATATCATAATTTTCAAAAATTCATTCCGGATACGCACCTATTCGTCCATGTACATCGCCAGTCAAATAAATGGGTGACTTTTTTAACTTCAAGGTACCAAAGTAGAATCAACACTGGTCATTTGTGTTTTACATTTTGATTGTTTGCAATAACAATAATTTGAATATTAATCCACCGCTTATGGAAATTATTTAATAAATTCAACATTACGATATCCGTTAACAAACCATGAAATCAACTCAGAAGTTTTTGGCAATCTGGTTCGTTATCATGGGCTTTGCTGCTTGCGAGAGCGGGGAGGATGCTGGGACCGGAAATATCTCGGGCATCGTAAGTGCTGCGAGGGAGCAATCTCCGGTTGCTGACGCCGAGGTCACGATTGGCAGTCAGAGCACTAACAGCGCTGCGGACGGAAGTTTTGAAATATCTAATGTGCCCACCGGTTTGACGCCGATCAGGGCAGAAGCGTCCGGGTTTGTACCCTATTCAGGCAATGTCCAAATCCAGAAAGGACAGAACAACCATAATATCTCGTTGGAGAAGCCGTCAATTTATGAAAGGGATCCCTTTACCATTTACGTGCCACCGCGGATAGAAGAGGTTAGAGGAGTGCTGCTTTTCCTGACTGGTGGTGGTGGAGATGGCCGACCTTGGATACGCGGTGATATTACCGATTCATTCGAAGCGTCCGCTGCAAGGCAGCTGATAATAGAATTCATTGAAATCTACAGCCTTGCTTTTATGGGAAACGACGCTGCTCACTATGCTGATTTCTTTCCCCATCAAACCTTGCTGTCCGCCCTGGAAGACTTTGCTGTCGCCAGTGATCACCCGGAGTTGGCCCATGCCCCGCTCCTGCCAATTGGATATTCCGTGGGAGGACGGTTTGCTGTAAATCTCGCCTTTCTACATCCGGAGCGCACGATTGGCGTCTATTCATACAAGGGTGTCATATACAACCTTTCAGACCAGGACTGGGAATCCATACGTAAGATACCCGTTTTTCTTCATATGGGTGAATTCGATACAGAGGTAGGTAGTACTATTCCGATTCCCGAACAATTCGCACCGAACCGTGAGGAGGGTGCGCTGTGGGCCGCCGGTATTGAGAAAGGTGTTGGACATGAGTTTGAGCCTCCAATGGAGTTCATAACCACCTGGATGGAAGGATTGATTATTTCCCGAATTCCGGATGTGATGACTCCTGGTACAATCCCTGTACTGAATGTAATCGCGGAAGAATCGGGCTGGTTGGGGGACCTTAATACATTCGAGATTAAACCGTACGCGGAATTCCAGGGTGATCCTGCTTCAACTAGCTGGCTCCCCAACGAAGAAACCTCACAGGGATGGCGCTCGATTTTCCAGTGACCTTACTGGGAAACGATTAGTAAGTTCTCGAAATTGTTTTTGCCAATAAAATGACAAACTTACCTCCACCTGGTTGTGCTTCCGCGAGCGGAGTCGGTAGAGGCATTATAACCCACCCGCTTTAAATCACTTATGTCGGATAACACAAAAACTTCAAGAACGCGAGGAATAATGGTTTGAGAACTACAATCCTAATCTTCACCCTTGTAATATGAGAGCCGTACAATCCCGGAGACATTTTCTTGGCCTTTTTGCTTCAGCCATTCCGTTGTTAGGGGTTGGCAAGATTGAACCGGAACTCATTTTTTATTCAATGGAAATATCTTCACAGCGAATCCGGCCGGGCCCGCGGCACAGGCTGTGGCGGTTGCTGGAGGAAGGTTGATGCAAAAACGTCAATAAAGTAATTCTTGAGTTAAGGCATTGGGGAAAGCTGTATAGGAAGAACCATTTTGGCTATCCACGTAAGCACATTTGTTTTGGCGATTATCCCAATATGGATTTAAAAACGAGCTCAGTTAAAAACTCAGTTGTATCATTTAACCGTTTATGCGTGACATCTGTTAGTGAAGGCAGGTGCTCGGCAAAAAATTGTTGGTCGTGCGAACTTTCAATCACCGTGGAAATGAGGGCTCTTGGAAAACGATAATCCGGATTAATTTCCTTTACAATCGAAGCCACCCGGTTACATAACCGCTTATAACTGACAAAAAGCCCCTGTTCATTTACCGCATCAACATCTTTAATAAGATAAACTTTTGAAGACTCGGACACCACGATTCTGTAGAGCGCTACTTCATCAATATGGTCAAAGCTTGGATCTTTTTCTATTGATGCGGAGAGGAGTCTTATGGCATTACGCAGACGTTCTTCTGCAGACTCAATATTTGATGTGGCTAGAATAACTTTATAATCCATCCAATTCCAATACCAGGCCAAAAGATAAAGCAACATTTTATGCTTGCTTTCAAAGTATCGGTAAACTGATGGTTCGGTAGCCCCGATTTTACCCGCTAACTTTTTAAACGTAAAAGATTCAAAACCGATTTTATCGATCATTTCAATACTGTGCTTGATGATCTTCAAGCCCAAATCAGATGAGTTCGGATCTTTCAGGTAAAGCTTGGCATCAACATCGATGTGAATTTTTACCGGTTTAAATGCTTTCTTTTGTTTTAGTTCAGCCATGACTGTGATGGACAGGTTCCATACAACACCAAATTAACTAATTAAAATATTGAAGCTACGTCAATGCTCGCTCATTAAACTAGACCTGGATGCATTTCCTCGTTAACATTTTGCGCGGTGATCATTTCATTCTCGTAAAACTCCACTACTCCAGTTTCCACGTTATACATACCACCAATTAGTGCAATTTCACCCTTCTCTACGAGCTCAGCAATGACCGGACTTTTTGCAGGAATTTGCTTTAATGTTTGACGCACATTCAATACAGCCACATTTTCAACGAATTCATGATTGCTTGAAGTTCGGTTTTGTTTCGTAGAGACTTCCGCTTCAATTGCTGGTGTGACTTTGTTCAGAAGGATTGATAAGTTTCCAAGTTGAACATTATCACAGGCACCTTTTATCGCCCCGCACTTTGTATGTCCGAGCACAACTACCACTTTCGAGCCTGCTACTTTGCAGGCAAATTCCATACTGCCTAAGATATCTTCGTTCAAAATATTTCCCGCTATACGACAACTAAATATATCGCCTAACCCCTGGTCAAAGATGAGTTCGGCAGAGGTGCGAGAATCAATACAGCTTAGAATAAACGCAAAAGGATGTTGTCCATCAGAAGTTTCATTTACTTGTTGTAAAAGGTTTCGGTTGATTTTAAGGTTATTCACGAAGCGTTTGTTTCCCTCTCTTAACAGCTCAATAGCTTTGGCCGGACTAACCTGTGCCTGCATTTCTTTTGTAAGTGTTCTCATGAATTCTGGGGTTAAATAATTGAGTTTAATCTTTTAAACAGTCTGTTACTTTTTTCAGTTAGTTGTTGATACTTTTTTTCTCGTGCAACCCATCCATCCCTGGGATATTCAGTACCTGCACACTTATGTCCGTACTTGCTGCATTGACTGTAAAGTCTCTGATGATTTCAATAACGTCATGATCAATAACCTTGGATTTCGACCCATCTATCACAACCTCTGAACCTGGAGGTATCTGATTTATGGTTTGTAAAACGCTGCCTTTGTTTAGAAATGAAACCTCCTCGGCCAACATGATCTTATAGATATCCCTTCCGTTGACTTTGCTTTTATGGAAGTCATAAGCATTTCTATAATGGCTTCGCAGAATGTAAAAGATCGATACTGCCATGCCTATTGCAATACCTTTTAAAAGATCGGTAAAAACAATACCAATAACGGTAGCGATAAAAGGAATGAACTGGTCCCACCCGAGTCGATACATCGCCGTAAATAATGCTGGCTTGGCGAGTTTATATCCAACCACAAATAAAATACAGGCAAGGCTGGCAAGCGGAATCATATTAATGATATGAGGAATTGTGAGGGCACTCAGCAATAAGAAGAAACCATGCAGTATGGTTGATGCTTTTGTTCTTCCCCCAAAAGTGATGTTGGTAGAACTGCGAACAATTACCTGCGTTATTGGAAGCCCACCTATAAATCCTGATATAATATTACCCAAGCCTTGAGCCTTGAGTTCACGGTTCGTGGGTGTTATCCTCTTAAACGGGTCAAGTTTATCGGTTGCCTCTACGCAAAGCAGGGTTTCTAAGCTTGCAATCAAAGCCAGTACAACTGCAGTGAAGTAAATATTGATATTGGAAAGGTGCGAGAAATCTGGCAGGGAAAACTGACCGAAAAAATTACCCACAGTAGAAGCAACAGGAATATTTACCAGTTGGTCTTTGGTTAGCGAAAACGGCAGCACGCCTTCCTGAAACAATTGATTCAAAAGTATACCACATACTACCACCACTACCGGTCCCTGGATCAGCCCAAAAATCTTATGTCTTTTTACTAACACGGCATCCCATAGAACCAGGATAAAGAGTGATATGACAGAAATCAACAAGGCCCCCGGCGTAAGAGCCTCAAAGGCGTTTTCAAGGTTTGAAAAGGTATTTCCTTCACCTGCCGTTTGAAAGGAAAGATCTCCCTCATAGTCAGAATCGTAGCCCAACGCATGAGGTATCTGTTTTAGGATAATGATTACTCCGATGCCTGTCAGCATACCCTTGATCACGGAGGTAGGGAAATAGTAGGCAATGATACCCATACGAAGGTAACCCATAATGACCTGCAGAATTCCTGCTATTATCACAGCCAGCAGAAACGGTTCCCACCCCAAAGTGTTAATTGCGGCAAGCACAATTACCGCCAAACCAGCCGCCGGACCACTTACACCCAATGGCGATCCGCTTGCCATACCCACGACCATGCCTCCCACGATGCCTGCGATAATCCCCGCGAAGAGGGGCGCACCGGAAGCAAGGGCAATGCCAAGACATAAGGGCATGGCAACAAAAAAGACTACAATACTTGCAGGGAGATCATTGCGAATGTTGGCTAAGTATCCTTTAGCATTCATTTTTGAATCTATTAGTAATGTTCACTTATACGTTAGTATTACTAACATAGTTCAAATGTATTGCTAATTTTTTTTATTTTTTTACAAAAAAATCGATTTTTTCCAATCGCAAAACCCAGCTTGGAGTGCGTTCCGCCGTAATTCACTGGATTCCGATATTTTGATGGAGTCGCACCTACAGGTTAATTGAATAACGGGTGAACGGGTGGGGAAGATTGAATCCTAACTCATAGGCAATTTTCTTAACCGCTGCTCAATACGAAACAAGCGGTAACAATTTGAATTCCCTCAAACAGAGACGGAACATTTGATAAAATAACCCCCACCGCTATAGTTAATGCTTCGCCCATTAAATGGAGAAGAAACTCCTCTCTAACAACTTACGGAAAGGGCTACTTTACCCTAGTCAGTTTCATTTCACCCCGTTCGTTCTTAATCAGAATTTCGTCATTGCTAATAAGTTCTCCGGTGCTGTGGATGGTCATTTCATTAAAAGAAATGCTATACGAAATTTTTTTGCCCTCCACTTTTCCGTTCTCTAATTTAGTCTCTCCAAATTGAGTCTTCCAAGTACCTGTCAACACATCGCCCTCAACTTTAAAAGTATAGTTGACTTCAAAAACGCCGTTTGGTGTTTCTCGGGAACCTTTCCAATCGCCACTGATGGGGCTTTGAGCGAACGCGGTCATGCAGCCTACGCAGAGTGCTACTGTAAATAGAAGTTTCATAGCGAGATATTTAATTAGTTGATATATGTTAATATGATTATTAATTGTTATTGATGCTTCGAGCTGGCTGTTGCTCGCGAAGAAAGTCTACCCCGATCTTTCAACAATTAATTTTTGAAAAGAAGAGGTGCAAGTTCATACAGGCTGCGTCTCCAGGTCTGGAACTCGTGCGCTGTGCCTTCAGAGATGTAAGATACCGCATTAAAACCTGCTTCCTTAAGGGTAGCAGTAGCACTCTTAACACCATCTGGCCTTTCTTTGCTGCCACAACTCAAAAAGATCAGTTTTACTTTTGACTTGTCCTTGATATCTTCCGGCTTGTAAACGCCCCCGCTCATTAGTGCGTAGTGTGAAAAAAACTCGGGTTTATTAATTGTAATCGTACGGGTCTCCATTCCTCCCATGGAGAGACCGGCCATAGCACGATGAGACTGATCTGCGATCGTTCGGAAATTGGCATCAACATAAGGAATCAGCTCGTCCACTAGTACCGTTTGAAATGGCGTAATGTCAAAATTTCGTAAACCTCCGAACTTAATTTCGTTCGTCATTCCATAAGTCATTACAATAATGAACGGCTTGATCTTGCCTTCGGCAATCATGTTGTCCATGATCAGGTTGGCGCGCCCTTGATTAGTCCATGCAGTTTCATCCTCACCCCATCCATGCTGCAGGTATAGAACTGGATATCGGGTTGATTGATTCTTGTCGTAGCCAGGAGGTGTATAAACAAACGCCCGCCGTGAAGTGTGCGTACTTTTAGAGGGGAAAAGAATCTGCTGCACGTTACCGTGAGGAACATCTTTTAATGCGTAGAAGTCCTGATCATGCGCAGGTACTTCTATGCCGCTTTCCCAACGCACAGAACCGTAGAAGTTCAATGCGCCAGGATCGTTAAATTTCCCACCATCCACGATAATGTGGTAGTAATGGAAGCCCTCGTCCAACGGTCCAGCTGTGGTACCCATCCACGAGCCGTCTTCGCCTTTAGAAAGTTTAGTACCTCCTCTTCCGCGTAGTCCCAGACTTACTCTGACGCTATCGGCTTGAGGGGCCAAGATCTTGAACCTGGCATAGCCCTGTGAGTTGACCTGAGGATACTCTTGTCCGGGTTGATTTAGGGTCGAGGGTTTAAAGTCTTCGCTAATTTGTTGGCTGGGCTGCGCTACACACAGTGAACCACATGACAATAAGGCGAGGACAATTGCATAATACTTCATGTTCTTTGTGATTTTGTACAATTGGATGAAATCGTTAGGGCTGGCATCTTTAAGCCATGCGTATCGTCATCTCAAATCAATTGTGAAATGTACCAGTGAATAATTAAGTGTTATTTATACAATTATAAGTGATGACATTCGTGAAAACAAGTACCAATTGAATCGGTTTTGACTTTCAACAGCGGTTACATCAACAGCGCGAACGAATCAGCCGCAGCGGGCTGACTAAAAAGTTTGGTTCTTGCCATTTGTGTCCTTCCACAAACACGATCACCCACAAGTTTGCGAAATGAATGGGATGAATTTCTTCAAGTGGAAATAGTTGTGTTGGCTTTAAGAAATCTAGGAGGCTCCTACAGAGCCCGGATCCCGCCCTAGTCATTTTCTATAAACGGGAGGCTCCGATGGAGCCGCGATGTTGTTCTGAATTAAATTGTCGAGAGTGAAAAATCAGGATATCCTTACATCGAATTTGTTGAAAAAACATCCGGCCATTGGTGGCTGACTAAAAGCCTTACGCTAAAAATTGCAAGCAAATTTTATATGCATTCTACTTCGTGATTCCTTTGTGTCCTCGTGCCTTTGTGGCAAAATGAGATGATGAAAGCCCAAAAGATCGCTATACCCGCGGCTAAAATAAGGATGTCGATTTTGCCACACAAATTCTCTACGTCTTCTGCGAGTTGACGTGCGCTTTTTATAACAGATTGATCTGCGATGAGGCCAATTGCACCGATTTTTTCTGCCGCAGTTTCTACTGCTTCTTTTTTACGGCCTGTATAATGACCCTTGCACCTTGAGCAATCAAGGCTTCTGCCGCAGCATAGCCGATACCGCTGTTCCCACCGGTAACCAATGCTATTTTGTTTTCCAGTCTTTTCATGTCGGGTTATTTATTTGAATCTTTAAAAGACTGCTTTGCGCGCAAAACCACCATCTATTACATATTCAGCACCATTAATGTACCCGGCTTCATCCGAGGCAAGGAATGCCACCAGTTTCGCAACATCTTCAGCCTTACCAGTTCTTTTCACAGGAATAACTTCATTGAGTTTTTTATGAATCTGAGAAATGGTTTCCTCAGATACACCGGAATGCTTTAACATTTCGGTTTTGATGGCCGAAGCAAGTATTGCATTAATTCTTATCCCCCGCGGTGCCAGTTCGAGAGTTAACGTACGCGCCATTGCATTCACAGCGGATTTGGCTTGTATATGCAGGGAGGATCCAGGTGGACTTAAGGCTTTAGTCCCTCCACCAGATATTAGAATGATTGCTGCATTGTCATTCAGAATCGGAAGAAATTTTTGAATTGTGAAATAGACTCCCTTTTGATTGATCTTGATAAATTGATCAAACATTTCTTCAGTTACCTGCTCAAAAGGTATCATCTTAAGAGTTCCTGCATTGAGAAATAGAATATCAACTTTTCCTAATTCCTGTGAGGTTCTTTGTACTAAATTTTCTATTTGTTTCAAATCTGACTGGTCAGCAACAACTCCCGTGGTGCCGGTTTCTTTTGCTGCAGCAGCAACTGTGTCTCGATTACGTCCGGTAAAGAGTACTTTTGCTCCACGTTCTTTTAACACTTTAACGGTAGCTAAACCGATACCGCTATTACCTCCCGTAATTACGGCGGTCTTGTTTTGTAAATTTTTCATCACTTCTGATTCAGTAGTTCATTAAAAGACTGCTTTTCGGGCAAGACCCCCATCAATTATGTACTCGACACCATTGATGTACGAGGCTTCGTCAGAAGCGAGGAATGCAACTAAATGGGCCACATCGGCTGCTTTACCAATTCTTTTGAGAGGAACTCCGGCCTTAATTGTTTCATAGGTTTGAAGAACTTCCTCCTCTGAGAATCCGGCATGCTTGAAGACATCAGTTTCTATGGATCCAGGAAGTATGCCATTAATCCGGATGCCCCTGGGTGCAAGCTCAAGTGTTAAAGTCCTGACCATGGAATTAACTGCTGATGCGGCCTGGAATTTTAAGGATGAACCCAGGAACGTGGAGGTTTTGGTGCCACTGCCTGACATTAGGACGACGGCAGCGTTGTCGTTCAGGATTGGAAGAAATTTTTGCACGGTGAAGTACATCCCTTTCATATTGATGTCCATGAACTCATCATAAATTTCTTCGGTAACCTGTTCAAATGGTATTATCTTAAGAGTTCCAGCACAGAGAAAAAGAATATCAACTTTCCCTAATTCCTCTGATGTTCTTTTTACCAAACTTTCGATTTGTTTTATATCTGATTGATCTGAAACCACTCCAATTGTTCCAGTTTCTTTGACTGCAGCAGCAACCGTTTCAGGATTGCGACCTGTAAAAAGCACTTTTGCCCCACGGTCCTTTAATAACTTAACTGTGGCTAATCCGATACCGCTGTTACCTCCCGTAATCACGGCTGTTTTGTTTTCAAATGGTTTCATTCTTTTACACTCTATTTTTAATGTCTTTTCTATTTTAATACGACCATTGTATTATTTCATCTTCGTACTATCAAATTAAAAAAAAATGCTCCTCTAAGGAGTACTAATTGTGGTTAATGCCGCTCGGTCAAAAATTTAGTCAAAGGATCCCAATACACCTCCTTCCAAAGCTCCTTAAATTGCGTAGGCGTGCAGGAATGACTTAAATATATCTGAGCACCAGTATTTGTATTTGAGAAAACCAGAGTAACAATTGAATCAAGATCATCGTCTTTCCAAACATTTCCACGCCAAGACTGGACGATCATACGGTTTGGAACGATCAATAGATTCTTTCCATTGAGGTTGCCGTTAATCAGGGAGAATTTATCCCCTTCCTTTGAAGAGATTTTAGCCGTTGCACCATTATGCAATTGAGAGTGTTTTACAGGATCCAGGAAGATATCGAATAATTCAGCGGCTGTCGCACCTTTGAATTTCACAATTTGTTCGATTACCTTGTTCATATGTTCGCCCATTTTTTGTTTAATACGATATTGCGATATTACGATATTCGTATTAATTTCCAAAACTTTTTTTATCGGTTTCCGAAAGCGGAGCTAAAATATTGAGATGCTTAAATCATAAAACCTGATTCGTTGGCGACAATTAGGATAACAAGGCATCTAAAGTTCATTTTTTTGGGTCTGATTTACCGGTCTCCTTTTTTATCAGGTCTCCAAAATAATTTGGAGATAAATTTAGCGCCCTAGCGCAATGGACAACAGATGGCAAGGCTACAGTGCGTGGTTCAGATCAGAAGAAATTTATTAAGCAACTTTTCAAGCAGATTTTGCATCGGGAACTGAACTTGAGTTATTCTCTTTAAAAGTGTAGTCGAGTGTTCTTTCCTCAGTTGTGTTTAAATCGTTTTCGCAATGAATAAAATAAGCATTCGCAAATTGTTTTCATCTAGTCGTTTACTACTCGGGGATCGGAACACTTTCAAAGCTATTCCTCTCAGAAGGTTCCTCTAAAAATGTTAACTTCAAAAAAGGATTATTATGGGTAAAGGCAGAACCACATTCAAATTTTCAACAACATTAAGCAACGCTAAAGGAAATTTCATTTCTACCGTAATATATCTTCCCAAAGAGATTGTTAATATGCTTCCGAAGGGCCGTATTCGCACCAAAGGCACCATGAATGGTGCGGTCTTTGCGTTGGCTCCTCAATACAAAAAAGATGGAAGTAGATTTTTTACTGTAAGCTCAAGTTTACGTAAGGCGGCAAAAATTAACGCGGGTGATAAAGTAGAGGTAATATTTAGACTTGTAGATAAAGACGAGATCGAAATGCCCGAAGAACTGGAGGCCGTATTATCGCAAGATGATAAAGCAAAGAGCACATGGAATGAGCTAACTTCAGGCAGGCAGCGCGATGTTATTTTCTACGTCACTTCAGTCAAAAATACCGACAGCAGAATTTCCCGGGCACTTCAATCAATTGAGAAAGTGAAAGCAGGGTTGTTGTCTCCCAGGAAATCAATTTCCAAATAGAGTAGTTGGTTACCTCTCTACTAACCCACAGGCCCGGAGCCTTAGTTGTCATGCCAGCACAAAGCACAAAGACACTGAAATACACCATTGAATTGTGGATTGGCAGCACGGAATTTTGTGTTTCCGTAAAAATTTTTTTTTAAAAGCTCAACCATGTAAACCCGATACCTCATGTTATATAGATAATGCTTTACCGATGAATATGTCTAAACAGTTGGATCAGCGAATATATTCTTTATCGGGCACCAGATCCAGACCGCAAAACCGACGAGGCACAAAGTGTTAGACGATCATTGTAATAATACACTTGTTGATTCAGCAACAAACTCCTAAAAGGACTCCTTCGGAATGATTAAATCTTTTTTATCGATGCTTCGGTAATTTTTGTTGCTAGTTTGTTGCGAACCACTTAACGTATTGAGTATCTGTTTTGAGTACATTTTTTTTGTACAGGTAAGCGAACTCAAGTAACATCTAACTAAAGTACATGTTAATCACCAAAACAATATTTAAAAACTCTGGATTATTTCTGCTGCACCGTAACAATCACCCGTTGATACCTCGTCAGCGTTGGTGTGCCGTCATCTGTTGCCTCCAAGATTAAGTGGATCGTTTGGCCGGCCTTGGCATCTTGTGGAATCGTTACTCTACATTGTTCAGCACTTGCATTCGAGATTCCCACGTCATTCGCATAAGTTCCAACCTTGAACTGCCACCATTTTACTGAAAGTTTATCGTTATCGGGATCAGATACTTTTCCGTTCAGCCTAATCGTCTCACCCGGAGATGCCAAAACATGAAGAGGTCCTTCAAGTTTTACATTAGGTTCGTGATTTGCGTCTGAATACTTCGTTGTGACAGACCATTGCATTCTGGCTGCAAAATCGTGTTGCGCTGATGGAAAGAAATTTGGATATGCGCTTTGATTCTGGTTCACTGAGCTCAGAACATTCACCATCGCTTGCTGTGAAGTGTCACTCATATTAAAAGAAAAATTTTGTGATTGGGTTCCGCGACCGCCCCATCCGCCATATGTGGGATCTTCGAAAGCTCTTAAACCATTTGCGAGCATATTCATAAAAGTATGATTGTCACCCTCGCCAAGCCATGAGTGTTTAGGTTGCACAGGCATCCACACAACATAACCCATCTTTCTTAGCTGTTCATCGGTGTGTCCGGTGATACCGAAATAATCCATAATGTCACCTTTAACCATCTGTTTCCCGTCACCCCACACGCGATAAAGAGAGCCTAACACCCCCCGGTCGAGTACATTCGCTTTCATCCACGAAGGAGTCAAAAGTGATGCATCTTCCGGCTTAGCTCGGAGTTGTGCCCCATAACCGTAATTAGGCCCCCCGGTGAATTGCCTGTATTCAATTCCACCCCAAACCGGCTTAATGTATTTTGCATAGGTATCATCCTGATCACCTGAAGGCAGTAAGATTACCTTGCGAAAAATTTTAGCGCGAATATTCTCCCATTGTGTTGTATACTCATACTGATCCTGAATTGACTTGAGTGCGCGAGCAATGGTGCTCTGTCCGCCCCACGCAGTTATGAAGAGTTTACCAGGCTTATCATCAAGTATAAGGGATTTTATTAAATCAGATCCCGGTGTATCGCTCGAAAAGTCTCCATCGAATTCGATATTTCCATACCGAATCTTTGACTTGAGTGACTCGGGACTTGGATAATTGCTATTATGAACCTTTAAGTTTGGATATACTTTTTCGTAAGCTCCGACAGCATCGTGAATGAACCTCTCGTCATTTGCCCAGCGCCATGACTCACATGGACACTTATCTAGTCCGAAACGTGCATACTCTCTACCAGGAACAAACCACTTCGTTCCCTTGCCGTCCCCTTTCCAATGAAATTGACTACTCGTATAAATGAGTCCCTCGACCTGAACATCACTACTGTACAGTAAAAATCGAATCAACGAGTTATTGTCATCCAACTCAGGATCAGCCGTAATTATTATTCTTGGTCGCGACTGCTCTTGTAGTTCCTGAGCATTTAAATGATGCATGAAAAGAGCCAAAACCATTGCACCAATAATCCGTGGGCGGTAAGCGACAGTCAAATTCTTGTGGCTACACAATTGTTTAAACAAAGTATTCATTGGTCTTTTGAATTAGTTTTCGCATTCGCTAATCCGAATTAATCGTTCGTAAAATTTTAGCAGGGATACCGCCAACGATCGTGTTCGCAAGAACATCTTTATTCACCACAGCTCCGGCTGCAACAATCGAATTTTCTCCAATGGTAACACCCGGCAGTATTGTAGCGCCTGCTCCAATCCAAGCATTTCGTTTGATCAATATAGATTTTAAATCAAGATATTTTCGTTTGGAAGGATCTACTGGATGATCCTCTGTGATCAGGTTTACTTTAGGCCCAATTTGAACATCATCTTCTATTGTAATTCCACCAAGATCGAGAAATGTACAGGCGTGATTAATGAATATATTTTTACCAAGCTTAATGTGTTTTCCAAAGTTTGTATAGAACGGAATGAAGACGGTGGTACTCTTATCAATTTTGCTTTCTACAATTTCACTTAAACGTTCACGCGTTTCCTCAATCGTAGTAGAGTTGTTAAGTGACGGCGATAACCTCTGTGCACGGAAAACAACTTCCCATGCTTCACCCATTTCATCATTGCGGATTATACCCCCGGCAAGCATTCGCCCAAAAATATTCATGGTCTGTGACATTGTAGGATAGGTTAGTCTTTAAACTTCTGCTGGTCTTAAGGAAGTTGGATTTGTCCCTGTGACGCGTTTAAAAAAGTTGTTGAAATAAGTCGGGTATTCGAAGCCAAGCGCGTACCCAATGTCCGCCACATTCCAATCAGTGTGAAGAAGCAATGCTTTCGCTTCATTGGCGATTCGTTCACTGATGTGGGTGGTGGTTGACTTCCCGGTCGTTTCCTTAACTGCGCGATTTAGATAGTTGACATGCAGATTCAATGCCGTAGCATAGTCCTGAGCAGTCCTTAACTTAAGAGAGCGGCTTGTGCTCTCGATTGGAAATTGCCTTTCTAATAATTCAAGAAACACATTCGTAATCCTATGGGCAGCATTCTTCACCTGATCAAAATTTTCGGCAGGCTGAAGCTTCAATGCTTCATGTATAATCAGATTGATATAGTTGCGAATGAGGTCATCTTTGAAAGCATAGTTTGTACTTTGCTCTGCCATCATGTTTCGAAAAATTCCATTCAGGAATTCGCGCTTCTCCTCTGTTATTTCAAATATCGGCGTGCCCCCAATTTTAAAAAGTGGTGACTGTTGTAGACTCTCAGTACGGTCGGAGGGTTTATAAAAGTCTTCTGAAAACAGACAGGTATAACCAACATAACTTCTGGAGATTGTTTCCCATGAATAGGGAACGTTGGGATTCGCAAAAAACAGAATTGTGCCTTTCATAAGAAAACTTCGGTCAGCGTAGTTGATGAGACTTTCGCCTGTCGTCAAGCATATCTTATAAAAATCTTTTCGACTATAGTTGCGAACAACATTCGAATCCTCTTCAATCTGGAAAACATTGAATCCTTTTAGTTTAAGCTCATTATTGAAAGCTGAAACTGATCGTTCACTTACCTTTTTCTCCATGTCGTTAAGATTGATGTTTTAAATGCATGTTAATAACATAGAAGGAAGGATATGAAATCTGCTCTCCTTCCATGCAAGTGCACGTTTTATTACTGTAGGTACTTCTCTCATATCGTGGTGATTTACAAAGCAAAGGTACTATCACAGCTCCATGGGAAATTAAGAAATTCAAACATCTTATTAAGATTATCAAACCTGCTATTGCGGTCACGAATTTACAAGACTTGATCACTCCAGTCGGCTCAAATGGTAACTAAATCATCAAAATATCGAATTTTAGCCTAGAAATGGTGTTTTTCCCTGAATAGCCACATATAATACAATACTGGAAGTTTGAAATTCTTAATTATCGGTTTGATTTTCTTTAGCCTTATGGATTCATTGCATCGTTCCTTTGTGTAAGTAATTCAAATTAAAGTTATGAAGTGGCCGTGTGGCACCTTACTCAGACTGCAATGTTTGTTCGGCCATTCCATGTGGCCAAAAACAATAAAATATAAACACATGAAAGCGATAGCAACATTAGCGGCTCTGTCCTTACTAGTTGTTGGGCAATCCTATTCACAGGGTGAGCACGCGGAAGCCAAACGGAAGAAGAAGACTACGACTCAAAACGAGCATTATACTTTTGAGTTAAGCGATAAGGTTACACGTAAAGAAATAACGTTCAAGAATCGCTATGGAATAACACTGTCAGCAGATTTATACCTTCCTAAGAATTCTGAAGGTAAGCCTCTGCCAGCACTTGCGATCAGCGGGCCTTTTGGTGCGGTTAAAGAACAATCGTCCGGCCTCTATGCACAGTCAATGGCAGAACGAGGTTTTGCTGCACTGGCCTTTGACCCTTCTTATACTGGCGAAAGTGGTGGTGAACCTCGTAACGTAGCATCTCCGGATATTAATACGGAAGACTTTAGTTCGGCAGTAGATTTTCTTGGGCTGCAGACGGTCGTTGATAGAAACCGAATCGGTATCATCGGTATCTGTGGTTTTGCCGGGATGGGACTGAACGCTGCTGCAGTTGACAAACGGATAAAAGCAGTAGCCACTACCAGCATGTACAATATGAGCCGGGTAATGGCGAATGGATATTTTGATGCGTTAACACTCGAACAACGCGCTCAAACACTTGAACAGCTTGGACAACAACGTTGGAAGGATGCAGAGAGGGGAACGTATGCAGCAAGTTCAAACAACCTGCCTGAAAAGTTGAATGGAAATGAACCACAATTCGTAGTTGACTATTTCAACTATTATAAGACATCGCGTGGTTTTCATGCCCGTTCTATCAATTCAAATGGTTCCTGGACTGCAACTAATCCATGGTCTTTCATGAATATGCCACTGCTGACGTATATTCAAGAAATTTCTCCGCGCCCCGTCTTGATTATCGCTGGTGAAAAGGCACACTCACGCTACTTCAGTGAAGACGCTTATAAAGCTGCAGCCGAGCCGAAGGAATTGATGATCATTCCAAATGCTGCTCACGTAGATTTGTACGATAAACTTGATGTGATCCCATTCGACAAGTTGGAAAAGTTCTTCAAGGACAATCTGAAAGTTGAGTCAACAATCAAGGCAAGCGCAGGGCCAACAGAAGGAAAATAATTGAAAATGCCGGCTTAAAGGTCGGCTTGTTTTTAGCGAGATTCAATAAAGCACTTAAGATGGAAGCAGTAAAAACAACAGCAGAAGGAGCAACACGGGTTGCTACAAAAAACGTAAAGGCCTTTGGAACAGCAGCAGCGAACGCTGATTTGAACCAATTAAATATTCAGAGACGAAAGCCAACCCCTAACGATGTAGAAATTGAAATTCTCTATTGTGGCGTCTGCCATTCCGATCTGCATACGGTAAGAAATGAATGGCATGGAACAATCTATCCTTGTGTGCCTGGTCATGAAATAGTCGGAAGAATCGTAAGCATTGGTAGTCATGTTAAAAAATTCAAGGTTGGTGATGCTGGCGCGGTTGGTTGCCTGGTCGACAGCTGTCGCGTATGCGAGTATTGCAGCGAAGGCTTAGAACAATATTGTGAAGCCGGACAGATACAAACATATAACTCAGTTGATCCTTACCTTGGCACTGCAACGTATGGTGGCTACTCGGAAAGTATTGTAGTTCATGAAGACTTTGTGTTGCGCGTGCCCGAAAATCTTGATCTTGCAGCTACCGCTCCTCTCCTATGTGCAGGCATTACGACCTATTCACCGCTAAAGCATTGGAAGGTAGGCGCAGGAAAGAAAGTAGGGGTTGTGGGTTTAGGTGGTCTTGGACACATGGGTGTTAAGATTGCCAAAGCGATGGGCGCAGAAGTTATCGTATTTACAACATCATCATCAAAGGTTGAGGATGCAAAACGATTAGGCGCTGATGATGTGGTGTTGTCTAAGGATCAAGATCAAATGAGTCGATACGCTGGTAAACTTCACTTTGTCTTGGATGCCGTGTCTGCTCAACATGATATCAATGCATATTTAAACCTTTTGCGTGTTGATGGTTCGCTCACTTTAGTTGGTGCACCTGAGCATCCACTCCCTGTTGCGCCATTCAGTCTCATTCCTATGCGCAGAAGCTTTGCGGGTTCGATGATCGGTGGTATTCCCGAAACCCAGGAAATGCTCGGCTTCTGTGGTAAGCATAACATTGTTTCAGACATTGAAATGATCAGCATACAGCAGATCAATGAGGCTTATGATCGATTGCTAAAAGGAGATGTGAAATACCGCTTCGTTATTGATATGGGTTCATTGAGGAAATAAAACGAAAATGTATGCGCATGAAAGACACCCTTGTTGCATTGTTATTTTTGTTCTGCACGCACTGCATTCCACACTCATCCCGCTCGGGCCAGAATATTGATCGGGATCTCAGGAGTTGGTTGGGTACAAAAGAAGGTGGCCCGGTTGAACAAATTCATCCGGGTGATGTGACGTGGTTTGCTGCTAATGAAAAGCATCGGCATGGTGCCTCACCTACGGACTCACATCGCAACTTAAGAACAACTGAATTGGTAAAGTTGTTGACTGCATGAAGAAAGTTACGGATCAACAATACCGTAGTTAGTTTTAACTTATTACTTTGCTTTACCTAGTCTCGACAAAATAAAATTCTTTTATGATTCTACGGTGGCTATTTATATTCATCCTCGCACTAACGACTTGCAGCAATGTTGTCGCGCAGGACGAGAAACAAATGGTTCGACTGGCGAAATTGGTGATCGATTCTGCTCAGTTGGAAAGCTACAATACCCTCTTGAAAGAAGAGATCGAAGCTTCGGTAAAAAAGGAACCGGGGGTACTTACATTATATGCCGTGGCTGAGAAGAATAAACCAACGCATATCACAATTCTAGAAATTTATGCGAGTGACGAAGCTTACCAAAAGCACATCCAAACTCCACATTTCCTTAAATATAAAAATGGAACTAAGGACATGGTTAAGTCGCTTGAGTTGATAGAGACTACTCCCCTGGTCCCGTCAATGAAGATTAAATGATATAACCAAGGATATCGATTGTGGCAAGTATCTTCATTACAGGCTCAGCGGACGGACTCGGTCAAATGTTAGCCGACCTCCTAATCAAACAGGGTCACAAGGTTGTTTTGCATGCACGCAACGCTGAGCGAGCGCGAGAAGCCTTGAAAAAAACACCGGGAGCAGAAGCAGTATTAACTGGAGATCTATCGAACATTGCAGAAACAAAAGTGCTTGCTGAAAAAGCAAACAAATCAGGACTATTCGACGCAGTGATTCACAACGCAGGGGTTTACCAAACTTCGGCAAGACAAATTTTTGCTGTCAATACCTTAGCACCCTATATATTAACATGCTTAATAAAGAAACCAAAGAGATTGATCTACCTAAGCTCAGGAATGCATTTACGTGGCCGACCGAAACTTGAGTATTTCAAGGATAGAGTTGATCGAATAAGTTACTCAGACTCCAAGCTACATGTAATGATGCTAACGCTAGCGGTGGCACGCAAATGGCCGGATGTCTACTCCAACGCAGTCGATCCAGGATGGGTACCAACCAATATGGGTGGAAAGAATGCCCCTGACGATTTGCAAAAAGGTTATGAAACACAATCGTGGTTAGCGGTAGGTGACGATGAAAAAGCTAAAGCGAGTGGCCGTTATTTTTTTCACCAAAAAGAACGGCCCTATAATCCAACTGCAGATGATTTGACATTGCAAGAAGAATTCTTGATGCTACTGCAGGAGGTGACCGGTGTTTCTTTTCCAGGTTGAGCGCCAAATAGTCATGCCATTTTCACTTGCTCAAAACACTCTCGTAGTGAATGGCTCGACCATTTCCCAAACAATATCAAAGTTGGTCTGAATAAGCGTGTGCGGTACGTTAGCATTATTTCTAACTTGCAATTGGGAATCATCTTGTGATGAGGTCATCTTCTAGACGCTAATCGTTTGTGTACGCCTAGTCCCTCTCCCATTCTTCACGATAACATCGATCGATTGTGCATGAGAAAAGGAAACAAATAGGGCCAGAAATAAAAATGTAAGAAGACATCAAGAAATTCTCATAGGGTTTTGTTTAGCAATTTGGTTTAATTTGAAAGTTTTAAATCAGTAAAGTATCCTTCCGTGCCAATATCAACGAACAGCCCAATTCCCCCTGACTGTTCACCTAATTTTAAATCGTTGACAATCAGTGAAGGTTGCTTGCTGTCGTTGAGGTACAGTTTTGCAATTACTCCCTTTACGACAATTTTCATCTTGATCCATTCATTCAATCCCATATCCGCATATGATTCGTATTTCTCAGGTGCTTCCTGTCTAAGTTTGTTAAACTTGTAATCAGGATAAGAAAAATATTGAATCGAATGATTTCTTCTAACCTGATCATCAGCCCGTCCGTTTGTCGGGCGAATATAGATGCACTCGAATTTTGAGTTTGTATCATTGATTCTGAAAGCGATTCCAATGAAGCCTCGTGCGTGTGGAGGCGCATCCGGACGAAGCTTGCTTAAAACGTTCACCTCAATGGTACCGTCACGAAAATTTAGTCCTTTTACTTTGACAAAGGTAGGTTCATCATCTGCTCTTACGGCAGAGTCTTTCACCACCTGCACCGTATTTCTCCCACTCAGCTTCTCAAGCGACATGCTTACCCCGACAGTTTCTAGCTGATCGCGCTTCAAGGAAATTGACTGTCCGACAACCTTTGTTGAAAAAAGTAAGCCTATAATAGAGATAATGAGCACAGGAATTCGCATAGTTAGTACCCTTCATTAAACTGTTTGTTTCAATTCCGATAATGTAACAGTCTTGCCTAAGGCACCGAATTCATGCAGCTCGCCAAATACTTCCATACGGATAGATTGATCGATGTCACCTATGTTCACAGGTTCAAAGCCGCTATCTTTAATCAACTCTTCCACTTTACCGTTGATACTCTTGTCATCTGATGCGTAGAACAATACAACACCTGGTTTCTGATGAGAAGCACTCGCTAACGATCCTGCGCCTAGCGAACCCAAGGCCTTGACAAGTTTCGCACCAGCAGGCAAAAGACCTTTTAGGATTTGCCCGGCTGATTCATCCGAGCCAATGATTTTCTTGAATCCACCATTTCCATCCGGAGCGATAGGATTGGAAGGATCGATGATGATCTTTCCATGAAGTTGCTCTGCGTATTGCTTGAAGAGCTCCTGAATAGTACTGAACCAAACTGACGTGATCACGATATCGGCTTCTTTGATTGCAGTTTTGACGTCGGCAGGCTTTGCAAGACTCCCGAGGTGCGAAGCCAACGCCTTAGCATCTTCAATTTTGCTGCTGGCAACAATTACCTCGCGCTTACCTCTGACAAGGTTTGAAGCAACGGCCTTTCCGATATTTCCCAAGCCGATTACGGCTATTTTAGATTTGCTTGACATATTCTGTTCCTTTTAGTTGATGTATAATAATTTCTGGTACAAAGGAACATCCAATTGCCAGGTCGTACCAATGACCTGGTTTAAGAAAAAGTCTTGATCTAGTTTAAGATTTTACTTCTCGCTTTTTGCCATTCGGCTGCGGATTCGGCTCAGAAATTCAGGCGTAACTCCGAGATAAGCTGCAATTTGTACCTGCGAAAGCCGGTTGATAAGGTGAGGATAGTTTTCGAGGAAAGACTGATATCGCTCCTCAGCTGTTGAACTGAATAGTTGCCCAATCCTCTCTTGTTGTTGCATGAAGTGGTTCTCTAAAAGAACGCGGAATATTCTATCAAACTTAGGTGCCTTGATGTAAAGATCGATTAGATCGCCGTGTGATATTCGAAGCACAACCGTATCTTCCAGTGCATCTATATTGAAAGTAGATCGGATTTTCTTATGAAAGCTTGCCAGATCCGATATCCAATGGTTCTCTGTTGCGAATTGAAGAATGTGATACACTCCATCCTCACCTACCTTGTACAAGCGAAGACAACCTCGCACAACAAAATCGAAATACTCGCACACTTGCCCATGTTGTAGAGCAAACTGCTTCTTGATAAAAAGGTGCGGATGAAACTTTGCTATAGTCAAATCCTTTTCTTCTTTGCTTAAAGGAATCAGACGATCAAAATAATCGAGTAAAGGCTGAACTGTTGTTGTCGTCGTACCTTGCATGTCCATATATTTCGCTTTTAAAGATAGGCATTTTACATTCGAGATTCTGCTGCTGAGAAGGTACTCGTCTTCCTGTCTATTCAACGACATCTTGACGAGGTACGCAAGAACTTACGCTGCCTAGCCATCCAGCTTCTTAGTCTTCCATCTTACCATACGATGCAAGGGACAGACACAAGGGGGTGAAAGGTTCGCGGGTTCCTTCGGGAAAGAAATCGAACAGGATATGCATCCCGCCGACTTCAGCGAGCAAGAGCCCTTATCGTAAGTGGAAGTTCGACTGGCTCTCCGGAATTTACCCGTCTTTCTTTTGAAAGATCTAAGTCAAATACATTGTTCAAATTATTTCCAGCTACATCTTCTAACAACGGTGAGATTGTTATGACATATTCACCTGCTACCCACGGATGGTCGGGCGTAAACTTCCAGACCGTGTCATTAACCGTTTGGGCTTGCCCCGTCGCGACCCCTGACGCACTGGTAATGCTTATGTGTTTAAGCGCGAGAGCATGATCCATGGGACGATCAAATGAAATGACGATATCACCAAGCGAGCCTGCCAGCGGTGGGATCACATTCCAATGCCGGGGAGAAATTTTAGATCGTTCGGCGCGGGTAACAGAGAAAGTTTTCCTAACGCTTTTTCCAAGAGCGTTTCCATGTACGTCCCGCCAGGCTGAGTCAATCACCAAGTGATATGTTTCGCGTTCCTTAAGCGGTGTTCCAAGATCGATATTGGATTTGAGGTCACGCTTGATTCGCCCGGGATCAAAAAGCAAGGTGAATCGCTTTCGGACTGCATCCCATAACTCCTGATCAACAATTAAGAATGCCTTTTCAACCCTTGTCCCATCGTCCCGCATCAGGCTGATATGATCGTAGGCTTCTCCCGGCATCATCGGAGCCGAAAAATAAATGTAGATTCTTAATAGATTCTCAGGAAGATTTGCCGACTCGGGATAAACGGATACTACTGCCGTCGATGGAAAATTCTCTCTGGCAAGGGAGAACGACAATTCCGACTTTTCCCATGAGGATTCATTTTTTATTCCAGCACTAATCAAAAATGCCTTCGTGGTGAAAACCGCGTGATAAGTTTGTCCTGGCGCAAAGGGAAAGGCGGGCTCAAACAAGATACTATCACCATTCCAGGCATGCTTTCCGGCTACGGGCTGATCGATGTTCCTGACGTAGGCTTCATGCGTATAGACCGATAGAATCGTATTCCATTGATCGTCAGATATGGTTGCCGTGGATGCAGTGTTTCTGGATGGTAATCCAACCACATGAAAAACTCCGTGTTCAAACTTCAGTATAGGTTGTGCCTGACCTTCCGCTAAAAATGTCACGCAGACAAGCACCACCCAGATACTGAAAGTCAGCTTCATCTTCTTATCCGTCCGCACTATTTCAATTTTGCTGTCAACTCTTTCCAGCGCTTGTCATTTCGGATCGACACCAAATCAGTGTCATTTTCATACTGTTGTTTTGAATTGTAGCCATAAGCCAGTGCCTTGTCGAGGAACATGAAGGCTCCATCCGAATTGTTGGCGAGCGCATAGGAACAAGCGAGATTATAATACATGACGGAGACTGTTCTCCTATCCCCTCCGGGCTCATATTTTATAATCTGTTCCTCGGCTTCAGACAATTTTCCGCTTAATCGTAATTCTTCCACCAATTCGCGAATCTTGATCGTCGAGGGCTTGATTTTTCGCTTGGCAGTCAGGTTCAATGTCCCATCCTCCATATTGCGTTGTACTACCAGGTAAGTCTGGTCATTGAAGTCATCGAGTTGCGTGATTCCTATTTCAGCAATGGATAGATATTTCACTCCCGCGGATGCGTATGGAGCAACTCTTGTTGGGCCCTTGACAACCGCTTCCTGCTTATCCAAGTCTTCGGAAGAAATCTGCATCAGTGTTCTGTCGCTGTTTGCTATGAGAATATAATCCACACCATCGTCCTTAAACGATATCATATCGAGAGGGCGATTTCCTCCACCCAGTTCAGCTACGGTTACTCCGCGCAATTGCTCTTTGGCCTGCACCTCGGTCAACGGAAATTTGGCCAACGGCGCACAACCATATCCGGCAACGATATGCATTTTGCCATTCACGGGAAATGGGAGAAATGTTTCGATCGGTGAATTAGTTTCAAACCTGTCATGCGAGGGATGGAAAATTTCCAGCTGCACCGCCGTTGTCTTATTGGTAAACGGATAAAGAAACCTTCTCAGCTTTGAGCTGAATTCTTCCCCGGAGAGTCCCGATACATAGAGTTCGCCGTCAATAAAAGCCATATCGGTTATCGCGGTTGTCAAAGGAAAATACTGATGAGGGGATTTGGAAGGCACGTCGGTCAAAGAAGTCTCATAATAACTCACATTGGTCAGGTTGAATGAAGTTAGTTTACCTTGTTTGTCAACTTTGATTATTGCAGGTAGGAGAGCATTTCCTCTGCGAGTCACGGCAAAATAGACTTCCCGCGAAGTCGGGTTCACAGCCATGTCTTCAACCTTGATGTCCTTTGTACTCACGCCGAGCAATGCCGCCAGTTTTTCATCGATGTTTGCAACTTCAAGACTCTCGGCCTTTTCAGCATTCATTTGTTTTTCGTCAAGAGCATAGATCTTCATTCCCAGCGGATCTGCCAGGAATAACACACCGCCCTTGCTAAATGCGATCGCCGTCAATGATTTCAATTGAATGTCGCCTTTGAGCATGACGGGGACGGGGTCAGTAACGTTTGCTGTAGCGAGATGGGAAGTCACCAACAAGGCAAAAATCAGCCTAGTTCTGTGTGAAGAAAAAAAATGTTTCATAGTGTTTGTGTTTGACCGTGTTTTAGACCAAGTGTCCAATAAGTTCGAAACTTAATTGGGCACCGGCAAAACCACTCATAGAAATCACCCAAGATGGGGGTGAACAGGTCGCTTACCTTCGACTTATGAATGCCGCGCTGATCAATCTAGAGAAATGGTGAAAGCGACTTATTCAAAGTAATCTGCAGCAGGAAAAGTTATTTCAAGCGTAGTCTAAATTGATTAAAGTAATTTCTGAATATGAAAAACAAAAGGCTGTCTTGTATTTGGCGGCAGCTGTTGATCCTATAACCAGGTGAACGGGTTGATAAAGACAGCAGACGTTCGCCTTTTGCTAACAACCTTCATCGAAATATTGAAAGAGATAACGATTAAAACCAGAACGAAAATAGTTCAACGCGGGAGCCGCAAACTAACCCTCCGTACCGATTTGTCCATCAATTGAACCATACTGCATAGCCCTGTCTCCTCAAATCCCATGCAAGTTTTTCTTCCATTATCAAAGCCTGTTCCCTTGTCATCGGTCTCAGGTTGATATGCTCGTATAAACTAGGACGTAAATAGGTCCCGTATTTCTGCACAATTCTGGCAGATAGCTTGTGACCTCTTTTGTTGACATATCCTGTTCGATGTTCCTTAAATCGTTCTATCGGTGTCTTACTCGTCATGCCTACATAAAGACATTGAAGTACACCATTGAATTGTGGATTGGCGGCACGGAATTTTGTGTTTTCCGTAAAAATCTTTTTTGAAAGCTCAACAACGTAAACCCGATATCTCATATTATAAATAATACTTTACTAATGAATATGTCCAAACAGAAAGCTTAAAGCAGAAAGCTGTGCGTCACGTCAATTCACTTAACCCCCATACGCCAACAGCCTCACACCTCGAGTCAATACCACCTGAACGCCCGCAGTCCAGTAGTAAATGCAACTAGTCCTATCGCGCATAAAATGATAACAGGTCGCAACACTTCCATAAATCCAGCACCTTCTATAAATATTGACCGGATTGAATCAGCCAAAAGCGTTAGCGGTAATGCGTGTATAATCGGTATGGCCCAGTCCGGAAAATTATGGTAATTAAAAAATATTCCAGAGAGGATCATCATGGGAAGCGTAATGGCATTGACGAGTCCATTGGCCACCTCTGTTTTTGAAGTTCGCGATGCCATAAGAATGGCGATACCAGCGAAAGCAAAGATGCCAGCGAGAAACACAGTCATGAACGCAGGAATACTTCCGGCAATACGGGTTCCAAAATAAAGGTAACTGAATAACACCAACAGGATAGTTTCAAGCGTTCCAAGAACAATCCTCACGATGATGTGTGAAGTAAAAAAAACTGGTTTTTTAAGTGGAGTCGCGACCATTCTTCTCAACAGTTTTTTCATTCGACTTTCCACCAAGGTCCAGCCGATGCCCCAGATGCATGAGTTCATTATGCCCAAGGCGATCATTCCTGGCATAAGGAAGTCGATGTAGCGAGTCCCCTGAGTTTGCAATGGGTTTATGGACGCGCTCTTTGTATTTACCCCAGCAATACTTCTTTCCAAAATAAGATGAGTGAGCTGCGCATCTGAATTAAGCGGATCAAAATGATAGATTAATGAATCATTCTTGACCTCGATAAATAGGGCGATCAAACCTCGTTTGACCGCCCGGATAGCTTCCGGCTCTGATGCTTTCTGGAATTTGATTCTGTATACATTACCCGTTTCCTCGCCCATTACTTTTTCGCCGGTGATTTTTTCAGGGATCACCGATTCCCCCGTTACATAAACCGTTCTTAACGATTCGCCCTTATTCGAAAAAGCGATACCCAGCACCCATACCATGATAATAGGAAAAAGAACAGCCCAGAATAATACGGCAGGTTCCCTGAAAAAGGTTTTGAAATGGACCAGGATAAGTTGAAGAAGACTTTTATTCATGGAGATGTCGTCCGGTCATTGAAATAAACAGATCATCGAGTGTCATCTTCCGGGAAGAGAGTTCAGATACTTTTATATTCTTCGCTTTAGCAGCACTAATAACAGAAGGGAGCACTTCTGCAATGTTGTCCACAAAGATCTCAGCTCTCGACTGACCGGTGAGCCATTTCAGTTTCTTAATGCCGGGAAGATTCAGGACTGAAATATCAAAATCTTTTTCAAACGCAATCTCGATCAGATCTCCTTCGCCGTGCCGGGCATTTAGTTCGTCGAGGGTGCCCGCAGCAATAAATTGTCCCTTGTCCATGATCAGTATTCTTTCACACAG
>JAICGJ010000059.1 GCA_025923195.1 Chryseolinea sp. | reverse complement strand
GACGGGTTCAACAGCAAGGAAGAGTTCCGAGGAGTTGAAAGTGGCAATAAAACATGGCGCGGTAGCTCAGGCGGTTAGAGCGCAGGATTCATAACCCTGAGGTCGGGGGTTCAACTCTCCCCCGCGCTACTTTACCAGATCATCAGTTATCAGTGATCCGTTATCCGTGTGCCCTTCGAAATTCGATCGTTGTATCGAAATGGGATTTTCTTCCGATGTACTCAAAAAATAGTCTTTTGACGTATTTCACGCAGAGCGCGCAAACCGAATCCGGAAAGGTCGCGAAGATCGGGAGCAAAGATCAGTGAAGTACTAGTTTTCCATTATCCGTGCACATGCCTTCGAAACTCAACATTCGGCGTTGGACATTCGACATCATGTCTTCCTCATGGTAGCATGGGATGTATCACTCCCTAGTATTGGTCGGGAAGCCCCGCCCGGTGCCGCCAAAGAATACTTCGATGGATTTTATCTTTCCATTGCTGAACCTAAAGTACTCAGTGTTGCGAATAATATTGTGGTCCTTTGTAATGACGTGAATAATTGCAAAAGCTTCATGCTCATTACCAATGATTTTAATGAAATCAAATTTTTGAACATGCGCGGCTTGATTCCAGCATTTTTCTTTGAATTGTTCGGTCGTGATATGATCGTCAGGGGCGGGACTTGTAAACGTAAACCCGCTAGCAAGCTGGCCTGAGACCTGCGACCAGTCGTTATTTAACCAGCCCGCAAAATATTCCCTGATGATTTTTTCGTGCCATAGATTTTCGCTCCTTTCTTCTGGACTTTGACCATAGCAGGAAAAAAATACTGCCACAGTGATGGATATGAGGATCGGTAGTGTTGTGTGTTTCATGGCTGGCCGTTGTTACGTGAGAATATATTGCCGTTTCACCCTAAAGACAATTCGGATCTCAAAATCCGGACGGATTTGATTGAAAGATTTTTAGGTTTCCAAATTCTCGGCCTCTGTAGCCACAAAGGCAGCATTCTCGGCAGCCGGCGTGCTCAAAAATTCCATACCGGCCATAAATAACGATATCTTTAACTGTTGTTAATTGAAGACTTTATGCCCCATATTTTGTTCTAAAGAAATGTAACGGATCATCCTTCTCACCATCTATTTAAGAAAAGGTGCTATGCTTCCCAATGTCACGCTTCTTGCCGCCGACACCAAACTAACTGATGACCTTATTATCAGCAGGATTCTCCTAGGCAAACGCGAGGACTACGAAATCCTGGTCCGCCGCTATAACAACCTTTTTTACAAAACGGCCAGAGGCATCCTCTCCAAGGAAGAGGATATTGAAGATGTTATGCAGGAAGCTTATATAAGGGGTTTTGAAAAACTTCATCAATTCAGAAAGGAGGCAAGATTTTCTACCTGGCTAGGACGCATCGTGATTAATTGTGCTTTGCAGCACCTTAACGGTATAAAGAAAAAATCACATATCAGTATTGATGCACTTGAGAGTGACGAAATTGAGAGCCTGCAGGAGACAGCAGTTGAAGAAAGCAATCCTCAGGTCGGCGAAAATCTCAAGAAGGCTTTGGAGTCGGCCATCTCGCATTTGCCTTCCAAATACAGGGTAGTTTTCATACTGAGAGAAGTCGAACAGTTATCTGTAGCTGAGACAGCCGCGATGCTGGAAATTTCGGAAGAGAACGTTAAGATCCGCCTGCACCGTGCTAAGAATATGCTTAAGGACATACTGCGGTCAGAATCAAGTTCACTTGATCTTTTTGCATTCGACGCCAAGCGATGCGAAGGTATAGCTGACAGGGTAATGACTCATATCAATTCGAGGGTAAATTATCCTTTCGGGAACATACCCAGAAACAATGGAAATTAGTTAAGATTTGATCTGAAGCCTGCCGATGTAGTTCGATTTTCCCTGTATGTAGCGGGCGTGTCCAGCGCTGCTTTTTATTGGCTAGCCCGCATTTACTTCTGAAGGTATTTGCTTCACTTTTTGTTCCTTGCTGCAACAAGCTCAGTTTTCACTCCGTCTTGCCTTCGATCACTACTTCCTACCGCGAATTGAACATTGCCTCGCGCAACGCTTTGGCCATGGAATACTGCTCGGTAATACCTGCCATGGAAGGGGAATCGGTTCGTCCTTAACTAATGGAATTATAACGAATTAGAGAAATGTACTAAGCCAATCACTGCCGCTTGGGGGCTGCAATTGGACGGCAGCCATTAATGGACACTGGAACCGGCTAAATCCGACAGATTTCCCATAAAGTGTCGATAGCCTATTAGCCATTTGACAGGGAATTTTAGTAGTTGAGCGAACCCCGCCGCAGTATGATTCTGTCTTAAAGGAAAATCAACTATTTTCACAATACCCTATACCGCATTTTTTTAACTAAAACCCTACTATTTTGAATTCTGTCAAATTAGAACATTTCCGAAATCTTGTCTCGCTTTCCGCTATCGACGGTAGAATAGAAGAGGTTGAGCGAGTAGCACTATCCAAAATTGCTTTTGAACAAGGTCTTCCGTTAGAACGCTTAAACCTGATGCTAAACCGTGCGAGCGAGTATATCTATTTAATACCTCAAAATACTGAAGAGCGGGAGCAGCAACTTGAAGAGATGATTACGTTGGCGCTTGTTGACGGCGATTTTGCGCCAGCCGAGCTTGAGCTCATAGAAATGGTCGCCGAGAAACTAGGGTTCAGCAAGAAGGAGCTCGACGTCATCTTGGAGACGTATTGCGGGTACAAAAAAATCTGATTGCTGCCGCGAAGATTTCTATTTGTTCCAACCGTGCAGGCAGTTCCTCCGGTGATAATTTTAGGGGATTCTAACCGTACCGTTGCCAGTGATAAGCCACTTGTAGGATGTCATTTCCCGAAGAGCCATAGGACCCCGCGCATGCAATTTCTGTGTGCTAATCCCGATTTCAGCCCCGAGACCGAACTGTGCACCATCTGTGAATGCGGTCGACGCATTGGCGTAGACAGCGGCAGCATCCACATTCTTAAGAAATGTTTCGATGGCAAATTTGTCCTCAGCTATGATCGCCTCACTGTGCTTGGAGCCATGCCTGAAAATGTGATCTAACGCCTCGTCTATACTACCAACGGTCTTGATACTCATCTTATAATCCAGGAATTCGGTGCCGAAATGTTTTTCCTCTGCCGGTTCTAACAAGGTTTGCGGATATTTTCCTCTTAGGCTGTTAAGAGCCCTTTCGTCCGCATAAATATGAACATTCTTTCCTGCTAATTTTTCAGTCAGTGATGCCAGGTCTGGCAGACGGCTTTGGTGGATAATCAAACAATCCAACGCATTGCAAACGCTCACGCGCCGGGTCTTGGAATTGAAGACAATATTGGCGCCTTTTACAACATCGCCGCTGGCATCAAAATAAGTATGAACTATTCCGGCACCTGTCTCTATTACGGGAACCTTGGAATTATTCCTGACATAATCGATTAGATTCTGACTTCCGCGGGGAATGATGATATCAACATACCCAACCGCATTCAATAGCTCGTGCGTAGCGGACCGATCAGAGGGGAGTAGGTCAATAATATGTGGGTCCAGTTGATGTTCCAACAAAACCTCCTTGATGATTTTTACAATCAAGGAGTTGGAGTATTCTGCGTCGCTTCCGCCCTTTAACACGCATGCATTACCCGATTTCAAGCATAACGAGAACACATCAAAAGTTACATTAGGACGTGACTCATAGATGATGCCAATAACGCCTAAGGGTACTGTAACCTTTTCGAGATGAAGTCCACTTGAGAGATTACGGCTTTCTAACGTAATCCCTAGTGGTGATGGTAAATGTGATACATTGCGCAAGTCGGTGGCGATATCGCGAATTCGTTGGTCGGTCAGTTTCAGCCGGTCGTACTTCGGATCAGTTGGTTGCATTCGATCCAGATCTTTCTGGTTTTCTTCAATGATACTGCTGATTTTCTTTTCCGCTTTGTCAGCAAGTGAGTGTAGTACGCCATTGATTTTTTCTTCTTTCAAAAGAGCTAATTTTCGGCTCGCTTGCTGTACAGATTTAAAAGTATTTTCCAACATGCTTCTGCAATCTCGATTTTCAATGCAAATATAGATGATCATAGTGGATAAGCGCGGGCTGGTTTTTTGCACCCAATACTTCCCTTGCTTTTTTGTGACCGTACCGGGCTAATCCAAGTCCAACCTCACGATCCTTTTCATCCACAATCCGAATAATGTCACCTTTTTTGAAGGTACCCACCACGCGCGTGACACCTACTGGTAATAGACTGTGTGCTTTCACGGGTGAGAGCAAAACATCTTTAGCACCATCATTAATCACTACCTTCCCTTTGGGTTCTTCGTAGGCGTGGGCCATATATTTCTTAAAGTTAGAGGCAACTTTCTTCGCCGGAAAGCGTGTGCCAATATCATCGCCTCTTAAAATCCTAATGATAGCATTTTCCGTTCGGCCGTTCGCGATATGAACTGGTATGCCCATACTCGCAATTTTTTCGGACGTTTGACACTTCGTGAGAATACCACCGCGTCCAAAACCGGATTTTTTTCCTGAAGCAATCATTGTCAGGTTTATTTTTTTGGAGTCATATGTGTTCATGACTGTTGTACCAGGAACACTGGGATCGCCATCATAGATCCCATCAACATTTGTTAATATGACAAGGATGTCCGTATTCATCATGGCACTCACCAGACCGGCAAGTTCATCATTATCGGTAAACATTAATTCCGTCACAGACACGACATCGTTTTCATTAATGATCGGCACAATGTGATTACTCAACAAGGCGGTCAGACAGTTTTGCATGTTCAGATAATGGTTGCGGCTCTTGAAATCCTCTTTAGTTACCAATACCTGGGAACAGAGTATTCCCTGTCTTTCAAACACCTCTTTATATAGCGAGATAAGTTTAACCTGACCAATAGACGCAAGCACTTGCCGCTGAATTACTGCATCTGCCTTCTTCTGGAACTGATATAGACTTTTGCCCGCCGCTACGGCGCCCGATGAAATAAGCAACACCTGATAACCTTCATCCCTTAGCATCTTGATTTGCTTTGAGATATTATTAATCACATCCAGGTCTGGAAAACCATCCCGGTTGGTGATGACATTTGAACCAACTTTCACGGCAATGACTTTCTTCCTCGAAGTACTCATTTTTTATCTTAACTATATGAAATTAGAGTCGTCTTTCGCCACTTCTAAAAAGAGCCTTCAATAATACAGTTTTCAGATAACGTACACAAAGGTGGCAAGGTAATCGGTAATCAGGTAACGGGTAAAGAGGTAATCGGTAATCGGGTAATCGGTAATCGGCGGTGCGGCTTTGAGGGCACTTCAAAGCAGACAATAGAATCTCGTAATCGAAGGGAAATCAAACTTGCAAGTGGCACACGAGTGGCCGACCGTTTACCGATTACCTGATCACCAGCTTCCATTCATAACATACTGTTTTATTAAATTGGAACTTTCTATGTTAATTCGCATAAATCCGATTTGCATGAGGGGACCTCTTAGTTTACTTCTAATTCTTACTTTATCGTCCTTTTGTCTAGGCCAACTCCAGCCCAATGCTGCGCAGTTAAAACAAAAGCTAAAAAAATTAAATGTTTTGGGATCCGTTCTGTATGTAGCCGCACATCCCGACGATGAGAATACACGCATCATTTCGCTTATGGCGAATGATAAATTGGTGGAAACTGCATATTTGTCCATGACGCGCGGCGATGGGGGCCAAAATCTTATTGGTCCGGAAATACGCGATTTATTGGGATTGATACGCACACAGGAGTTGCTTGCTGCTCGGCGGATCGATGGCGGCCGACAATTTTTTACGCGGGCTATTGACTTTGGATTTTCGAAGTCAGCGGATGAGACTTTCGAGATCTGGAACAAGGACGAAATCTTGTCTGATGTAGTCAAGGTCTTCCGCCAGTTTCAGCCTGATGTTATTATAACGAGATTTCCCCCCGATTCACGCGCAGGCCACGGCCATCATACGGGCTCAGCTATTTTAGCCGGGGAAGCTTTTGAAATCTCTGCCAGACAAGATGTATATCCCGAGCAGGTCAGGGAATTCGGAACTTGGCAGGTGAAGAGACTTTATACGAATACGGGCCGTTGGTGGAATACGACGATCAACGAAGAGACGCCTGGGATCATCACCTTAAATGTTGGTAAGTATAACCCAATACTGGGTAAATCTATCACTGAGATTGCCGCTGTAAGCAGCAGCCAGCATAAGAGTCAGGGCTGGGGTAGGCCGGGAGAACGCGGATATGAACCTGAATTTCTTGAATACATTAAAGGTGATAGGGCGGAAAAGGATCTTTTTGAGGGCGTTAATACTTCCTGGACCCGGATTAAGGGAGGAGGCAGAATACAACCACTGGTTACCAAGGCAATCGAAGATTTTGACGAGGAAAATCCTTCATCAACGGTCCCGTTACTATTTCAAATACGGAAAGAAATTTTGAGCCTGGAAAACGGCGTCTGGAAAAACCGCAAGCTCCGGGAAGTTGAGCAACTCATTGTGGATTGCCTTGGGCTGTTTGTTGAGGCAACATCAACCGTACATGGAATATCGCCAGGTGAAGTGCTTGAGTTAAAGGCAGAGGTTGCAAACAGATCAGCCACCAATATAAGTCTGTTAAGGATTTCGTCATCTGATTTGTCGTATGATTCAGCGATGAATTTTGTATTAAGGCCGGATATTTCAAATACCTTCAAAAGTAAGAAAGTATTGAAAGCTACCGCGCCATATTCTGACCCTTATTGGCTGCAACACCCGCATGAGCAGGGGATATTTACAGTAAAAGAAAAATCACACATCGGTAAGCCAGAAAATGATCCTGCGTTGACCGTGAAATTTCTGCTAAAGGTCGGACAGGAATCATTGGAACTGACGCGGCCATTGATTTATAAGTGGACGGATCCAGTGAAGGGTGAACTCTGGCGTCCGCTGGAAGTCTTGCCCCCACTATCAGTCGACCTTACAGAGCGCGTAATGATATTTAGCGACGATCAGCCACGCATGGTAAAGATCCAGCTTAAATCCTCCAGTGACAGAGCTATGAAAGGTCAGTTGAGACTTCAGCTTCCTCCTGACTGGCGTTCGGAACCGGCATCTACGGAATTTGAATTGATGTCACGCGGGGAGGAGCGAGTTGCTCAATTTATGGTTTATCCGGGAAAGGCCGAACTAACTGCGTCGCTAAGCGCAATAGCCGAGATCGATGAAAAAAAATATGATCATGCTGTACAAACCATTGCCTATGACCATATACCTATTCAGACATTTTTGCCAAAGGCAGCGGCGAAGGTTGCCCGCATAAACTTAAGAAAGGAGGGTCATCTCATCGGTTACGTGCCTGGTGCTGGAGATGATATACCCACAGCGCTGCGAACGATGGGTTATGAAGTTTGGGAAATGAGGCCAGAGGAAATTACACAAGAAAATCTCAAACGTGTAGATGCTGTAGTATTGGGAATTCGCGCATTAAACGTCCATGATCGCATCAGGTTCATTATGCCTGTTTTACTTGAATACGTTAGACTAGGTGGTGCGTTGGTTGTTCAGTACAACACCAATGGCCGCCTTGAAGCGGATCATTACGCCCCGTTTCCAATCACACTTTCACGAGATCGTGTAACAGATGAGGGTGCAGAGGTTAGAATTCTCAAACCAGATCATCCATTGCTTACATTCCCGAACAAGTTATCCGGAAAGGATTTTGAAGGATGGGTGCAGGAAAGGGGATTGTATTTTCCTGTAACCTGGGATTCAAATTATGAAGCGATATTGTCGATGAATGATAAGGGCGAAGATCCAAGGGATGGCGGGCTTCTGGTGGCGAAGTATGGTGAAGGACACTACATCTATACCGGCCTTTCGTTTTTCAGACAATTGCCTGAAGGGGTTCCCGGTGCCTATAAACTGTTCGCCAATATCGTATCATGCGGCAAGACCAAACGCCCGAAAAGTTAAACATAACTTAAACATCCCACCTAATGTATGAGCGATAACTATCATGAAGAAAAGCCTCCGGTATTCAAATCCTGGCGAGGCTGGTATTGGGTCGTATTGGGAGCGCTCGCACTTCAGATTATATTCTACTACTGGTTGACAAATTCCTTTAATAGTTAACGTGATGATAATGCCCTGTCAAATACTCAAGCTAGTTGAATGAATTACCTGGACTGGATTGTACTTTTTTCAACCGTTTTATTTATCGTGCTCTATGGTACATGGAAAACGAGGAAGACTGCGACGATAGAAGGATTTCTGAAGGGAGATAATTCGATGAAATGGTGGATGATCGGCGTCTCGATCATGGCGACACAGGCAAGTGCCATCACATTTCTTTCTGCCACCGGCCAGGGAATGGAGGACGGCATGCGGTTCATTCAATTTTATTTCGGTCTGCCTATCGCCATGGTTATTATTTCGATCACCATTGTTCCAATTTATTACCGTTTAAAAGTATTCACCGCTTATGAGTATCTGGAAACTCGATTTGATGTAAAAACCAGATCTCTTGCGGCATTTTTGTTTTTGATTGGACGTGGCGTGTCGGCAGGGATCACACTTTTTGCACCATCGTTGATACTGTCTACTATTTTGCATTGGCCAGTTGCAATTACAACCATTGTGATTGGAACTCTTGTCATAATCTATGTCACGTCTGGTGGAACGAAAGCCGTAAGCCTCACGCAACGACAACAGTTGGCGGTAGTCATGGCGAGCATGATTGTCGCGGGAATCATCGCGCTGAACAAACTGCCCGACCATGTTTCTTTCAGTGACAGTATACAAATTGCCGGATTGCTTGGGAAGTTTAATATGATCAATTTTCTGCCTGCGGATACAGAGAGTACGTTGCCGGAAGGTGTGTCCTCTGTTGATGATTTGAGCTTGTGGCAAAAGATCGATCTTATACTAAACGATCGCTACAACATCTGGTTTGGGTTGCTTGCAAGTGTCTTTTTATTCATGTCGTATTTTGGAACTGATCAGTCGCAGGTGGGTCGGTATTTAGGTGGAGTCTCTATTACCGAAAGCAGGCTAGGATTAATGTTTAATGGATTGTTAAAGATTCCAATGCAGTTCATCATTTTGTTTATCGGTGTGTTGGTGTTCGTTTTTTATTTGTTTTTTCAGCCGCCTGTTATGTATAATCAAGTACTGCGCGATCGTGCGTTGAATACGCCGATGGCGGATTCCGTTCGGTTGATAGAGCATCGGTTCGGTGAAATCTATTCCGAAAAACGATCCGCTGTTGAAGGAATGGTAGACGCTATTCACAAGGAAGACGATGCAAGAATCTCATTGCATTTAAAAAAAGTAAAGGAGCTTCAGAAAAATGAGGCCGACTTGCGAGGCGCCATGAAAGAAGTAATAGCCAAGGCAATACCAAATGCGAAGACGCAAGATCGGGATTATATTTTCTTAAATTTTGTGCTTGGCTATCTTCCCCATGGTATCATAGGGCTATTGCTTGCCGTCATTTTTCTGGCAGCGATGTCATCGATGGCGGGTGAATTGAATGCGCTGGCTTCTACCACGTCGGTCGATGTTTACAAACGGTCGATCAACAAGACGGCGACACCCTTGCATTATTTAGCGGCTTCCAGATGGTTCACGGTAGGATGGGCTGTGCTGGCTATGATATTCGCCATGCTCGCGAGTTTTGCAGAAAATCTTATCCAGTTTGTCAATATCGTCGGTTCATTATATTATGGATCTTTGCTAGGTATTTTTTTGGTAGCATTTTACATCAAGAGGATAGGAGGAACTGCTGTTTTTTGGGCAGCGATCTTGTCGGAATGCATAGTTGTGTACTGCTACTCGTTTACTAAAATTGCGTTTCTGTTGTACAATGTCATCGGGTGCGGTGCTGTTATCGGAATTTCATACGTCCTGCAGGTGCTAATTTCGGCGCGGAAGCCTGTTGACAAATAAGTTGCACCCCACCAGATTATTCTGAAAAACAAAAAATTTCTCAAAGATCCATCAACTAATTAAATTAGTTTTTATATTTGTATTAGCTAATAATATTAGTTTATGGTCCGATTACCGCGCGACGTTGAAAATTCTTTTGAAGAGGTTCATATCCAAAAGATTTGGAATGTACTTGAGGAGAAGTTTTCCTTCAATGTTAAGGGCTGGAAAGAGGACTTTAATAAGTACATGATCAGTCAGTCAAGAGAGATATCAACACGCCAAGGATTTATTGAGTTTGGGTTAAAAAAAATTCAACCGATACTGAACGGAATTCTAAAACGAACTGACTATCATCCTACCTGGATTAATTTGATGCGTTGGGTTGTAAAGAATAAATAGACTTGCATCAAAAATGTGCTTTACAATACTGGATTGTCAGGCCGGGCTGGTTAACCCGGACGCCAATTTTTATAATTCAAAAGTAAATCCCCTCTCAGCCAGTTTGTCGTAAATCTTTTTATCGAAGCGATATAGGCTCGCTGCGCGATGCGAAACATCTGTTTGTTTCTCTTGGCAGGGAACCAACAAGTTCATATTCATCAGCTTTCTCCGAAAGTTCGGTTTATCCAGCTTTTTATTAAGCAATGCTTCGTATAACTCCTGCAGTTGAAGCAAGGTGAATTTTTTTGGCAAAAGGTTAAAGCCAATAGGTTCGTGCCTCAGTTTATGTTTCAGATATTCCAATGCCTGTTTGAGTATGCTCGGATGGTCATAGGGTAGCAACGGCACATCGTTGACCTTGAACCATTTTGCGTCAGCGGCTGTAAAGCCAGCCTGAAGAGTGTAGTCCTCTGGCTTAACTAATGCATAGTAGGCTATTGTGATGACCCGCTTGGTTGGATATCGGTCGACCCGGCCGAATGCCCGAAGCTGTTCCAGATAGATGTTTGAAACGCCCGTCAGCGCTTTGAGAATTCGCGACGCAGCCTCATCCATTCCTTCGCTATATTTGATCCATCCGCCGGGCAGCGCCCACTTTCCTTTGCTGATCCCCTCGCCATGCTGGACCAAAAGAATATCCAATTCACTATTCTTAAATCCAAAAATAAGGCAGTCTATCGAGAGCGCGTCAATGATGGTGTTGGCCTTTTTCATCTTAGGTTGAAGCTAGGAGTGAACCCAGGAAGGGGATCATTATTTTTATTTCCCATATTTGAATGTTCTTCAAAAAAGTTCCATCAAGTTTTTTACCTTATGTTTGTTGCGTGAAGCCAGCTGGCATTGGCAAAAATAAAATTTTCGCTACCTTGTAGTCAAATTTACTATAAGATAAAAAATTATTTGACAACCCCTACAAAAAATGGCCCGGTACTTATTAGGTTATGACTTAGGAAGTTCTAGCATCAAAGCTTCTCTTGTGGACGCGGACACCGGCCAGGCGACAGCCTCCGCGCAGTCGCCCGCTGAAGAAATGGGTATGGTGGCTATAAAACCGGGTTGGGCAGAACAAGATCCTGAACTCTGGTGGGAGCATATTGTAAAGAGCACGAAGAGTTGCATTCAAAAGAGTGGTGTACAACCCTCAGACATTGCTGCAATTGGCATTTCATATCAGATGCATGGATTGGTGTGCGTCGACAAAAATCAAAAAGTGCTGAGACCTTCAATCATCTGGTGCGATAGCCGGGCCGTTGAAATTGGCAACGAGGCGTTCAGAAAGCTTGGCGAAAAATACTGCCTGGAAAGATTGCTGAACTCTCCGGGAAACTTCACAGCCTCCAAACTAAAGTGGGTGAAAGACAACGAGCCCGAAACGTACGCGAAGATTCATAAGATCATGCTGCCTGGTGATTATATTGCTATGCGGCTTACCGGTGAGGTCTCAACCACGGTGTCAGGGCTATCGGAAGGCGTTCTGTGGGACTACGAAAAGAGTACTTCAGCAGAAAGACTGTTGAATCTTTATGGTATAGACCAATCGTTGCTTGCAACGGTGCTGCCGACTTTTTCTGTGCAGGGCAAACTAACAAGGTCAGCGGGGGAAGCGCTAGGATTAAAAGAAGCAATTCCTGTTTCGTACAGGGCGGGCGATCAGCCGAACAATGCATTTTCACTTAATGTTCTTAATCCTGGCGAGACTGCAGCTACGGCGGGGACCTCAGGTGTGATTTACAGCGTGACTGACAAAAATGCCTATGACGCCAAGTCAAGGGTGAATACATTTATACACGTAAATGACCAGGCTAAGCTTTCCGGGTCCAGCAAGCATATCCAGCACAGGAATGGTGTATTGCTTTGCATCAATGGAACCGGCATACTGAACAGCTGGCTGCGGAAGAATATCAAGAGCAAGGGTGATCCGTATGACTATAATACGATTAATATGATTTCGGCAGAGGCGCCGATCGGATCTGATGGCTTAGTGGTACTCCCATTTGGGAACGGGGCAGAAAGGGTATTGGAGAATAAGAATATAAACAGCTCTTTTCACGGCGTCAACTTCAATCGTCATCAACAGTCTCACTTGTTCAGAGGGGCTCAGGAAGGTATTGTCTTTGCGTTAAAATACGGATTCGACGTATTACAGGAGATGGGCATAAGCACAAACGTTATTCGCGCCGGAAATGCCAACATGTTTTTGAGTCCGCTGTTTCGTGAGGCTTTTGTAAACACGATCGGCGCCAGGTTGGAATTGTATGACACTGATGGGGCCAAAGGTGCTGCGTTGGGGGCTGGCGTCGGTGCGGGATTTTTTAAGTCTTTTGAAGACGCCTTTAAGGGCTTGAAAGTGATTCGTTCGGAAGAGCCATCTGAAAAGTTAAAATTACCGTACGCTGAAGCTTATGGCAATTGGATGAAGCACCTTCAATCATTTATCTAATCAGTTCTAACTTGCATAACTAAATACAACTTACTAAACCGGAAACTATGAGAGCTACACTTGGAGAGAAGACTTATTTCAAAGGTATTAAGCCAATCAAGTATGAGGGCATCGAATCAGACAACCCGCTTGCCTTCAAATATTATAATCCCAAACGCAGAGTCGGGAAAAAAACTATGGAAGAACATTTTCGGTTTGCCGTCGCCTACTGGCATACATTCTGCGGAACAGGCGGAGATCCCTTCGGCCCCGGCACTAAAAATTTTCCATGGAATGAAGGCCCGGATGCTATGCATCGCGCGTACGCGAAAATGGATGCCGCTTTTGAATTTATTACTAAGATTGGCATCCCATTTTATTGTTTCCACGATTACGATCTCGTCGAGGAAGGCACAACGCTGAAAGAGTCCGAGTCGCGGCTTCAAAAGATTGTGGACTACGCCAAGCAAAAACAAAAGGCATCAGGGGTAAAACTTCTTTGGGGAACTGCCAATCTATTTTCCCACCCGCGATATATGAATGGAGCAGCGACGAACCCGGATTTTAACGTTGTATGTTGGGCTGGTGCTCAGGTAAAAAACGCTATTGATGCGACAATTGCTCTGGGTGGTGCGAACTACGTTTTTTGGGGTGGAAGGGAAGGTTATGTTTCATTGCTGAATACCAACATGAAGCGCGAGCAGGAACACCTCGCCAACTTCCTTCATGCGGCACGAGACTATGGACGGAAGAGCGGGTTCAAAGGAACATTCCTCATCGAGCCTAAGCCTATGGAGCCAACAAAACATCAATATGACTTTGACGCAGCAACCGTCATTTCATTCTTGCGCCAGTATGACCTGATGGATGACTTCAAGCTCAACATCGAAGTAAATCATGCAACATTAGCGCATCATACGTTTCAACATGAGCTGCAAGTCTCAGCTGATGCCGGAGTGCTGGGCAGCATGGATGCCAACCGTGGTGATTACCAGAATGGATGGGATACTGATCAATTTCCCAATAACCTTTACGAACTTACTGAAGCCATGCTTGTGGTGCTTCAAGCAGGTGGATTTAAAACTGGAGGAGTGAATTTTGATGCAAAAACCAGAAGAAATTCTACCGACCTGGCTGACATCTTCTATGCGCATATCGGTGGCATGGATTCATTTGCTCGGGCGTTGTTAACTGCGCAAGCAATATTGGATGATGGTGAATATCTGAACCTTCGAAAAGAGCGATACAGTTCATTCGACTCAGGCAAAGGAAAACAATTTGATCGCGGCAGGCTCTCTCTGGAAAGTCTCCGACAGTTGGCGCGTAAAAATGGCGAGCCAGAGCAGATAAGCGCCAGGCAGGAGTACTACGAGAATCTGATCAATAAGTTCATTTAAGAAAGTGTGAAATCAACGCAGCCGGCTGTCCTTGCCCGCAGCCGGCGGCTTTATTCATTAAACCCGTTTTCTAACTCCATTACGAATTATCCAGCGTCTCATCGTCGCTGGCACCAGCATTCGCCGACTGTTTAGTATCTTGTTTAAAACGAATCGATATGAAGGTATTGACTATTTTTTTTACCCTTCTGGCGACATGTGTTTACGGTCAGCCCACGAGTTACGGTAATTTCAAATTATCGGAACAAGAGATTATCTATCAAAAGGTTGTCCCGCTTGACTCCATCACAACAACGAAGCTTGAGGAATTTTACAAAACCCTGCCTTATGTTTCCAATCTTAAATTGGCTGACAGCAAGGTTCAGTTTGATGTTGCTGACATAACCGTAGACTATAAAAAATTTCAGTTCACGCAGGTGGCAACACCTTCGATCATTCAAACTGGCAAATACAGCGGGAGCGTGGAAGTAGGTGTAAAAGACGGGAAATACAGAATAACGTTTCACAATATTGAACTCACAGGAGATATTGGTTATAAAAAAATCACGGCAAGAGACAAACTAACAAGTTACGCCTGTAAAAATAACGGCACGGTTTTCTCCCAGGACTGGTGCCGGCCAAACATGCTTGGATTGCTTGACCAGGCGTTTACAGACAAGCTAACATATGTCGAGCCTGGGAAGAAAAAAATAAATGACGACTGGTGAATTGCCGGCGTATCGTTTCATAAATACCCATCCATTCCGTTATTATCTTCCGGATTATCTTAATTTTACGGGCTTGAAGTTTCACGATTGTGCAGGAGACTTATTCTGGCTTGTATGGAAATAAAAGTTATAGCATTTGATGCAGACGACACGTTGTGGGACAACGAAAATTATTTCCAGGAGATTGAAAAAAAATTTTGTGAACTCCTGGAAGAATATCTGCCCCAACACAGTGTCGCACGAGAACTTCTGAGAATAGAGATTAAGAACTTACCGCTTTATGGATATGGTATAAAGGCCTTTATGCTATCTATGATCGAGACGGCTATCACAATTTCTAGTAAGACTATAAACGTCAGTGTTATTGAAAAAATAATTGAGTATGGTCAGGAACTTCTACAAAAACCCATTCAAAAACTGGAGGGTGTCGATGAGGTTCTGGAAAACTTGAAGGACCGCTACCGTCTCGTAGTCGCCACAAAGGGTGATTTACTCGATCAGGAAAGGAAACTAAAAAAATCAGGGATCGAACATTTTTTTCATCATACGGAAATTATGTCTGAAAAGGGTGAAGCGGATTTTCGTAAGTTAATCAAGCACCTCGATATCCGACCCGAGAATTTCCTGATGATCGGAAATTCACTAAAATCAGATATATTGCCTGTGTTAAATATCGGCGGACATGCAATTCATATACCTTATCACGTTACATGGGGACACGAGAAAATCGAATACGACGTCAATCATGCTAACTTCAAGCAGTTCACAACGATCAAAGAGATATTGACTGTGCTTTAGCCTCGATATGTTTCCCGACATTCGTCGGAGATTCATTGTGAACATGAGGGCCGAAAGAACATATTGCGACCAAGATTGTTTGGAGAAGTAGCGTATGAAACTCAGAGTTTAGCGTTTAACTGCTTTAAAAGATAAATACAATGAAGCTTTTCAGCATTTCGATCCCTGTGATTTATGCTAATCTTTGCCTCCTTTTAGTGAGAATTAGTGCGGGCTCGTTTATTCTAATTGCCCATGGTCTGCCAAAACTCAACCGACTGACTTCAGGGGAAGTTATCAAGTTCGCTGATCCCTTTGGGCTTGGACCTGAAATATCACTGGGCCTTGCCGTTTTTGCTGAGGTAATTTGTTCATTTTTTATCATACTCGGATTGGGGACGCGTATGGCGTCCATTCCTCTCATCATTACGATGGCTACGGCAGCGTTTTACGCGCATGCCGACGATCCGTTTGCGACAAAAGAAAAACCTCTTGTATTCTTGCTGGTATTTCTCATGCTCCTTGTTTTTGGCAGCGGCAGATATTCAGTTGACGGTCTTATTTCCGTAAAAAAAGTTGATAAGCTCGATTAGTTTATCTTTTAAGATAAGCAAGGTATTCAACGAGGTCGATCAACTCGTCTTCTGTCATAGACCCGGCCAAAGCAGGCATAAGTGAAGAGCCTGACTTTTCTGTTTCGGCAATTTTTTCTCTTGCGAATGTGGCCGAGGTGCCGCCTGGTAAATTCAACACAATCTCATCTGAGGTTTCACTCGCCAGTATACCCATGGATTCTGTACCGTCTTGAAGTCTTACTAGTGTGCTTTCGAATCCAAAGCTCACACCTTCGTCCGGGTAAAGAATGGACCTGTACAATCCTTCTTTTGAAAGCTTCGCTCCAATCTGCGTTAGCTCAGGACCAAATTTTGCGCCCATATCCCTGACCTTGTGACAAGCACTGCAGTGTTTTTGAAACAAAGCTCTTCCGTTGTCACGATCTCCCGTGGAAGCTAGCAATTGCTTGATCGTTGGCAAATTTCTTCCCTTGATGGATGGTTTGGGAAGGTATTCTGCTGCCTCACGCTGAATTCTACTTCGATAAACATTAAACAGTATGCCAGCGGCTACGGGTTTCAATTCATCTTCAAATCCAGGCGCTTTGACCATCGACAACAATTTTTCCTCACCCGGCCAGCTACTTCCCAAAACCTCCACGCCAATTTTCCTGACATCCATCGACATATTTTTGTCTTCAATGACGGAAGTAACAATGCCGATGATTTCGGAATTGGCTTTACCCTTCATACTCTGCAGGAGTAAAAATGTTGTTGAATCATTTTGATGCATGGCATTTTTTAACACATGAGTGGCCTTGAATTTCAGGATTAAGTCAGTCGCAGCGGAGGCGGCTTCGCTGTTTTGTGCATTCGTCGCGATGATCAGTAACTCATTCAATTTATCTTTCAGCGAGAACTTTTCAACGAGCCTTACAAACGCAAGTGAACCTCGAGTTTGCAACAAGGCATCTTCTAGTGCTCTCCTCATCGCCGCCGTCATTTCAATATAATTAGCATCCATTTGCTGGAGTGCAAGAGCCGCGACTTCCTTTTGATCTGGCCTGGAAAGACCGATCAACGAGGCCAGTTCCTTTGCCTTCGATCTGCCCGTATGAAAATCGAAGGCGCGGAAATAGCGTTGATAAATGGCAGGATCGCCGGCGTCTTTTATTAATTCCGTAAGCAGGGGCAATGCTTTTTCAGACCTGGAGCGCCAGATGATATCCTGGTGCGATTTTTTGTTCAGGTCGGGCTCAACCGTCTGCAGCCAGGTTTCAAAATAAAGGTCGGCGTGGAGATCAGATGCGATGCCGAGTGCTTCCAAATACCATCGATCGTTGCCATCATGCCGCCTCGCGAGCTTTACCCAAAGATCTGCGGCCGACTGGGTGTTTGCATATCGCAACGCTATGGCTATCTCACGCCGTACAGCAACATTGTCATCGTTTGATATTCTTGACAAATAAGGAACTACGTCCTCCTTGTTCAGCGCAACGGCACGGATTGCGGCAATGCGGATGTCGACGTTGTTATCGGTCAACGCCTGCTTCCAAAAACTCTGTGTCGTATCAAGTTTTGCTAACAACCACAATGCTCTCGCGCGAAACACTGGGTTTTCGGATTCCCACAAATCCTTCAATGCAGCGTATGTTTTTTGGCCATCTTTTTCCAATTGTTGAAATGCGGCAAATCGGGTCTCAGGATTAGCATTCTTAAGCCCACGTATGGCGCCATCTATTGTCGAAAAGTCCTGAACGGGGACAGCGTACCTTTCGACTGATGGCGCAACGCGATATATGCGCCCTTTATCTGCGTCAGCTGCTGCTCCTCCGCCAAGAATGGGGTCATACCAATCTGCAATAAATAGCGAGCCGTCGGGAGCAATAGCCACATCGATAGGACGGAACCATTTATCCTGACTTCGCACGATGTCTTCTATTTCAACGGTGTAGCCAGCGCCTTTCCTTGCGGGCAGGTAGGCTCGCACCACGTTGTGATAAGCCTCGGCATGAATCGGCACAAGCTGAAATACCTCGGGTAACAGATCGCCTTCATAGTATGCCATGCCTGCGGGCGAACCGGCGCCGGTAATCAACACGTTGGGGACCACTCCCGGATCGTTTTGGTGCCAATGCCTCTCTTGAATTGTCTTTTCCAGATTGATGCGACCAGTGGTCCAGGAGGCTCGCGACTTTTCGTCGAGGAACCCGTAGTTCCCGTAATACATTACGAAATTAATCCGGCAAGCTGCGTTTCCGTCGTCATCATTGTCCGACTGCCAGATATTGCCGTATGAATCAACGCAAGGTTCATAATTGTTGCGGAAGTTATGCCCCAGAACTTCAACATTTTTTCCATCCGGAGTGCACCGCAGCACCATTCCTCCGATGTAGGGATTTTCGGGCCCATACAGGGTAATCCCGGCCCTGTCATTTATGGGGTTTCCATGCTTGTCGGCTATATCGCGGGTGTAGTTACCGAGTGAGAAGTAGATCATACCATCTGGTCCCGGCATCAATGAATGCGTTGAATGTTCACCCTTGTGCATCCTGTTGAAAAGGATATCCTTACTCTCAGGTACGAGGTCGCCATTTTGGTCCGTAAATACAAATACGTTTGGGCTGCAGGTCACATAAACTTTGTCACCAAGAATGGTAATACCCAATGGAAGGAACAGATCCTTGCCTTGATAAAATACTGTACGCTTGTCAGCCTTGCCGTCGTGATCCGTGTCTTCAAGAACAACAATCCGGTCCCCCTCGGCATCAGCTTTGTCGGGCGCGACATCATAGTTATAGGCTTCGCACACCCACACCCTTCCCTGAGCGTCGACGCTAATATTCGTGGGGTTTGTAATCATTGGTTCAGCGGCGAATAGTTCGATCTCCAATCCACTCGCTACCTGCATTGACGAAAGCGCATTCTGAGGCAAGCGCTTCTCATCTTCTGTCAGGGTTTCAAAATTTGTCCGATGTTCCCTTGACTCACAATGCAGCAATAGAATGCTGAAACTTATCAGTACTACGGCTACTTTCGACATTGTTAAAGGGTAATATTAAAATGAACTTCGCAAACTTTATTAATTATACGCATAGTAGTCAACAAAATAAATAACAGTTATTTAATAAGGTTTATACTGTGTGCGTAATAGGCTGCAAACTTTCTTTTCCCTTTATCGGAAGGGTTAATATCCGAATCCATGATTACTTTTGAAATACGTATCTAAATCACCATCATGAACGATTTACTGGCAGCCCGATCGCAAATGGCATTATCGCTTGGCTTCCATATTATCTTCGCGTGCGTTGGGATGGTAATGCCGTTTTTTATGGCGGTATCCCATTATCAGTGGATTAAAACGAAAAATGATGTTTATAAGAACCTGACCAAAGCATGGAGCAAGGGCGTCGCTATTTTTTTTGCAACGGGGGCTGTATCCGGTACCGTGCTTTCTTTTGAACTGGGCTTATTATGGCCCACTTTTATGAAGCACGCCGGGCCGATATTCGGAATGCCCTTTTCGCTTGAAGGCACAGCATTTTTTATTGAAGCGATTGCCTTGGGTTTTTTCCTGTATGGGTGGGATCGGTTTAACAAATGGTTTCATTGGCTTACTGGTGTTGTTGTAGGAGTAAGCGGACTGGCGTCTGGTATCCTGGTGGTGTCTGCAAATGCCTGGATGAACAGTCCCGCAGGATTTGATTTTGTAGACGGTGAATATCGAAATATCGACCCCATAAAGGCTATGTTTAATGACGCGTGGTTTTCTCAGGCACTGCATATGAGCTTAGCAGCTTTTGTGGCGACCGGATTTGCTGTTGCCGGCGTTCATGCGATCTTAATATTGCAAAAGAAAAATGTTGTCTTCCATTCGAAGGCATTTAAGATAGCTGCAATTTTCGCGGCAGTGGCAGCAGTGCTGCAACCTATCAGCGGAGATTTCTCTGCCAAAGACGTAGCCGTTCGGCAACCTGCAAAATTAGCTGCCATGGAAGCTCACTTTCACACCCAGAAGTCTGCACCATTGATTGTGGGGGGAATTCCCGACATGCAGAAGAAAAAAGTGAATTTTGCGATTGAGCTTCCCGGAATGCTAAGCTTCCTGGCGCACGGCGATTTTGAATCAGAAGTAAAAGGCTTGGATACCATTCCTGAGCAGGATCAGCCACCAGTCCCTATTGTGCACTATGCGTTTCAGATTATGGTAGGGTGTGGGGTAATCATGTTCCTGATATCGTTGATTTTTTTTATCGCTTTGCTGAAGAAACACTGGTTCTATTCCAGGTGGTTACCTCGCATTTTTGCAATAGCCTTACCGTTAGGATTTATTGCGGTTGAGGCAGGATGGACCGTCACGGAAGTGGGCAGACAACCATGGATTATTCAGGGAATTATGCGCACAGCTGATGCAGTTACGCCGATGCCCGGTATCGTCTGGTCATTTTACACCTTCACCTTTGTTTATATTTCTTTAAGCGCAGTGGTCATTTTCTTGCTCTACAGGCAGATAAAAATGGTTCCGTTTATCTACGATACGTCCGAGAACCGACCGATAACGAAATCCTGAAGCGATGGAATACGTCGTGATTACCTATCTCTATCTTGCGATTCTCCTGTATGTTGTACTAGGTGGCGCAGACTTCGGTGCCGGCATCATTGAGCTGTTTACGTCACAAAGGAATATTGGCCAGACACGCCGAACTTTATACCACGCGATTGGCCCGATCTGGGAGGCAAACCATATGTGGCTTATTATTGTTATCGTGATCCTCTTTGTTGGCTTTCCTCTTATCTATAGCGAGCTTTCCATATACCTTCATATTCCGCTGCTGATCATGTTGATGGGCATTATTGCACGCGGTACTGCATTTGTTTTCCGGCACTATGACGCTGTGAAAGACGATATGCAGGAATTGTATAACAAGGTATTTGTCTGGTCTAGTTTCATCACACCATTTTTTCTGGGAGTGATTGCCGGGAGCACAATCTCCGGGCACATCAATAGAGAAAGCAACACCTATCTCGAGACCTATATTTTTTCGTGGCTTAATTGGTTTTCACTATCCGTAGGGTTGTTTACTGTTGCGCTTTGTGGCTTTCTTGCATCCGTCTATTTGGTAGGGGAGGCTGAAAGTGAAAATGACCGCATGCGGTTTGTACATAAAGTCAGGCAGATGAATGTTATTGCGATCGGATCCGGTGTACTGGTGTTTGTTGCAGCCGTGGTTGATGAAATCCCTTTGCTTACATGGGTTTTTGCTGAGCCCGTGGGATTGGCCGCAGTCATTGCTGCCTCGGGTTCGCTACTCTTCATGTGGCAATGGATGAAAACACAAAACATGATGGGGCCGCGGGTGCTGGCAGGGTTCCAGGTAACAATGATTCTTCTAGCGATTAGCTATTCCCATTTTCCAAATTTTGTTATCCTGCATGGTGGCGACGCACTCTCACTATTGGAGCATACTGCTCCTCCAAAGACAATGCAGGCGCTTGCTTTGGCGTTGTTGACCGGAAGCGTATTTATTCTGCCGGCCCTGTTTTATTTATATTATAGTTTCAAAAAGAAAGACAGTGAAAGTTATACGGAGAGGTAACTCTCACTGACGAGACTTCGTATACGATCATAAGACTTTTGATATGATGGGAAGTTTTTTTCGGGGTGTTTTTAAGTTGATCAAAGCCGAATTCATTCTGTACGTCACCCTCGCGATATTGTCGGCTGTCATTTACCTGATCCAGCTCGTATTTTAACCGTTTATATTAATGAACTAGAAACTAGAAGATATTCCTGGCAAGGATCTTCATGACATCATTCTTGTAATTTCTACCAATAGGGATACTATGCTTACCAATCTCCACATCGGTCGCAGAATAAGCATCAATCTTTTCAAGGTTTACGATAAATGACCGATGGATTCGGAGGAACTGTTCTCTGGGGAGACTTTCTTCCAGGTAGCTGATCTTCTGCTGCGTTACGATCTCCCTTTCCGGCGTCTTGACCTTGACATAATCTTTTATGCTCTCTATATACAGCACATCGGCCATCTTGGTCTTGATCATCTTCTTATCAACCTTGAAATAGACATAATTATCGGGCACAGCGTCTTGCTTAGCGGCATTTGGTGGATTTGCCGGATGATGTAGGACCTTAGCTACAGCCTTCAGGAAACGATCGAATGGAATAGGCTTCAGCAAGTAATCCACGACCTCCAGATCGAATCCTTGGAGGGCATAGTCGCGGAACGCAGTAGTAAAAATTACTTTCGGAGGATGCTTAAGCGTCTTGAGGAAATCGATTCCTGAAAGCTTCGGCATTTGGATATCAAGGAAGATGAGATCAACGGAATGCTGCTGCAGGAAAGTGAATGCTGAAACCGCATTGCGGAAAGTGCTGACAAGCTGGAGTTGCTCAACTTTGGCAACATAGGATTCCAGGATTTCGATGGCCAATGGCTCATCGTCAACGATAATACACCTTACGCTCATAGCCTGTTCTTAACGTTAGTTTTGATTTTGTATCGTAAGTATCACCAGAAATGTTTCCTGACCGTCAATGATCTTCAATTCATGCTGATTGGGATAAATCAAATCCAGCCTTCTTCGTACGTTCGCAATTCCAATTCCTTCCTTCTTACTGATTCCATTTTCACTGGCCTTATTGTTTTCCACTTTGGTCAGGATGACATTGGGCTGCGCATCGACGGTCACTTTTACCCACGATTGTTGAAGTTCTTCACTTGCACCATGTTTAAAGCAATTTTCAACAAAAGGCAGAAAAACCAGGGGAGCAATCTTCCGGTTCTTTAGGTCTCCCGTAACGCGTATGTCGATATCCAGTTTGTCACCGTACCGCATCTTTTCAATATCCCCATAGTTGCGAATGAACTTAATTTCCTTTTCCAGCGGAACTTCTTCGCTCGTGCATTCATATAACATATAGTTTATGAGCTCCGACAACTTTAGCACCATCTCTGGTGCGCGTTCCGATCTCTTCAACGTCAACGCGTAGAGATTATTCAGCGTGTTGAAGAGAAAGTGAGGATGTATCTGTGTCTTCAGAAATTTCAATTCAGCTTGCAATTTTTCACGCGTCAAAACCTGTTGTGCCTGCTGATTCGCATACCAGTATTTCAGCAGCTTGATAGCCACAGCCACGAACGTTACAGGATATATGGCCACAAACATCTTAACAATTTTGGGAAAGTAGAAGAACGGGTCCGCCAGTGCCTGAGGGTAATAAATTGGATAATCAATATTGTAAGCTACATAGCGTTGAACAATACCAATGGCAAATGAGGAGACCAGGAGCCATGAAAGGAAACTCCAGGACTTGCCAGCCAGAAGGAAGTTGGGAAGGAGAAAATACAATACGAAATAGGTGAAAAGCATTTTTCCGGGGAGGTATATAATCTCCTCGAAGAAGAATTGTTGGTATTTATCTTCAAAGGAACCATACAGCCAGGCATAAAATACAATATGAGCAACCCAGAACAGCACATGCTGCAGGACCCGGTTTTTGAAAAGCCAATCCAGTTTACGTTTCACCAAGTCGGGGGAATATTATTCACTCAAATTACGTAAAGTTTTTGCACGCGGCATACTTTCCGACCTCAACGGCCGATGTGACGTGACCAACTTCTATTTCATGGGTCTAAATAGCATTTGACATTTCACGAACGGAGAGTATCGGGTGTGCGCCAGCGTTAAACCATCGCAGTAATTTTTACACTCTTAAATGCGTACCTTATTACGAACGAATTCCCTAATCACCGATAATGAAAAGACTATTTTTTATTTTGATCGGGATCATAAGCGCTGGTTTTGCTATATACTTTTTTGCCTGTGGGTCGGTCGATCAGTTCAAGTTCAAGGCTCCGCGGTCAGGATCCAAAGTATTCACGGCAAAATACATGACGTATGAGTCTTCGACGATCGAGCGTGCAGCGACAGTCGTACCTAATAACCATCCGCTGTATCGTCCCCACGAGGATCTGCGCCACCTTCCAACTTGCCATCAGGTGTTATAAGGATAGCATCAACCCTTCCGATCGCATCGCGAGTGCGAATAGCATGGCCCATCAAGGAGAGAGAAATACTATCATCAACGAGCAACGCGCCGGTTTCAACGTAGAGAGAATCGGGTAGCCACTGACTGTGGACGCGTTTGGCCTCAACAGCTTCCTGCATCGTCATTTTGTGTTCAATTACGTTCAAGATCGTCTGAAAGACAGAAGTGATGATGGTAGTGCCGCCCGGTGTACCAACAACCATAAATAGCTTGCCATTCCTTGTTACAATCGAAGGCGTCATTGAGCTTAACATTCTTTTTCCAGGTTCTATTTTATTAGCTTCACCGCCAATGGCGCCATACATGTTCGGAACCCCAGGCTTAATGCTGAAGTCATCCATTTCATCGTTCAGAAAAAATCCCGATCCTGCTACGACCACTCTTGATCCAAAGCTATCATTCAATGTTGTAGTGACTGCCACAGCACTGCCTTGAGAATCCACAATAGAGAGATGTGTGGTCTCCTTGGATTCGTGGAAGGTAATTGGACCTGCCTTGATTTCATGCGACGGCGTCGCTTTTTCAGCGTTAAAATTTTTCATTCGCTCGGACAAATAGAGGGGGGACAGCAGATTTTCTACAGGCACTTGCACGAAGTCTGAATCACCAAGATAATGCGACCTGTCAGCGTATGCTCTTCTTTCCGCTTCGGTCAGGAGGTGAACAGAACGGGCTGTGTTGTGTCCCCATTCGTTCAACGGGTATCGTTCTACCGATCTCAACAACTGCGCAAGCGCAACGCCACCGCTGGATGGTGGTCCCATAGAAATTACGGTATAATCCTTATATGTAAAAAACAAAGGATCCCGCCAGGCGACTTTGTATGACCTCAGATCTTCAGATGTAATTATCCCATTACCTCGCCGCATTTCGGCGACAATATCATCGGCAGTCTTTCCTTCGTAAAATCCGGCCGCACCGTGATCTCGAATTCGTTCCAAGGTATGTCCTAGGTCTGTATACCGGATGCTGTCGCCAGCTTTCCATACTTCATTGATTAAGAATTCGGGAAGCACCGAATTCAAGTCTTTGAGATCATCCTGAATTTCATTCAAGTTCTCCGCTTCCTTCTGGGTGAGAACAAAGCCGTTGAGCGCAATGTCTATCGCGGGTTGCACCAGTTCAGCCCAGGACATAGAACCATATTTCGAGTGCGCCTCGACCAAACCTGCTACCGTACCCGGAACACCAGAAGCAAGGTGACCACGTTCGCTTAACGCTGGAATAGCATCACCGTTTTCGTCTAGATACATGGTGTCCGATGCTGCCGCTGGCGCGCGTTCGCGGTAGTCAAGCGTTGTCGCCGTACCATCCTTTAACCTCAATACCATGAAACCGCCTCCGCCAATATTTCCCGCCGATGGATATACTACGGCGAGCGCGAACTGTGTTGCTATGGCGGCATCAACTGCATTACCGCCTCTTCGAAGAATGCCAACACCGATGCGAGATGCCAACGGATGAGCAGACACTACCATCGCCGAATCGGTGATCCTGCCGGAGATAGGTTTTTTTGGGGCGCGGTGGCCGCAACCAACTATGATGAGGAAAAGGAAAAAAAACCATGGCTTCATCCGCGGATTCTTTAAATTGTTGTAAAAGTATTAATTCCAGCTAAACTTTAGCCCTATCATGAGTCTTCGAAAGGAAAAGGCGGCGCGGATTAAAGTTCAGGTCTTGGATCAGACATTGAGACTTGTCGGGAAGAAATCGTTTGATGACTTATATATTGATGATCTGTGCGCAAAGGTCAAAATATCCAAGGTAACCCTGTTCAAGTACTTTCCGCAGAAGGAAGACATCTTGTTGTACTATTTTCGCGTCTGGTGCCTTACGCGGTTAACTGAACTTCTTGCAAAGCCGCGGGAAGGATTGCAAGGTATATATTACTTGTTCGACAAATTGAGTGAGTCCTGGGAGACTCATCCTGGACTCGTGTTGAGCCTTGTCGGGTATCTGGCCAACGTCAAACGATCTCCAAAGCCCTTTCCAATAAAAGCGGAAGAAAAAAAATTGCTTTTTCCCTACATCGCTGGCATCACATCCATCGAGATACAATCAGTAGAACAAATGCTTGAAAAATTTACCCTCGAGGCGATATTCAAGAAAGAGATCACGAAAACCGGCAGCACCCGCGACGTAACGAACGTGTTTACAACGGTGTTCATGGGCGGCATCGTTACTGCTCATCTCCATCAGCCGGGCAACATTAAACTATTTTTCAGGAAAAATATCGACACCGTAATGAAAGGACTGGGATAAATGTTAGGGCCTGTGAGATCGTGATGAAATCCGGGATTAATTCTGCACGCGCAAGGATTTGGTGCGTTTCGTTCGTTTGTCTTTCTTGCGATCATACCACCGGTGATGATATTTTGGCTTCACCACGGTTGTGGTTGATCCGGATCGTTTGCTGCAGGAAGGCAAGAGAAAAAGTGTCAAAAGAACGTATAAAAGGATTCTTCTCATGTATTGGAAACCCTAAAAATAGCATTTTTTGAGTTTTGAGCAGATAACTTGCTTTAAAGAAACGGTTCCATAATTATTACCGTATAACTACCTTTGAAATTATCTTCCACGTGACAATATGAAACAAGCGCTTTTCAGTCTATTTGTTTTAGTCATTGTATCAACACTCAGCTTAGCCCAGGATTTCAAAGATTTTGATGACGGAATTGCGAAGTTCAGGGCAAAAGATTATTCCGCAGTAATTGAAACCTTTTCTGAAATCCTTGCTAATCCATCCCACAACAAGCGACTGGATGAGGACTTGTATTTTTATCGTGGTCAGGCATATTATCATCAGGGTGAATTCAAGCAGGCCCTGGATGACCTGGATCAAAGCCTGGTTCTAAAGCATTATAACCTGGCTGTCATTCATTGGTATAAAGCCCGCTGCTACGACGGCCTTGGTAAAAACAGCGACGCCGAATCAAGCTATAAAGATGCATTATCTTACAGCGACAAGAATAAGAAAGTCAAGGCGGAAATTCTTGCCGACCGGGCACATTTTCACTCGAAGCACGGTAACCGCCAGGCCGCTGCTGAGGACATGGCATTGGCCAAGAGTCTGGACTCATCGGTAAAAGAAATATCCGGTGGCAACGGATCTTCAGCGCCGCCCAGCAGGACTGCTGCTGAAGACAAGAAGACGACCCAGGTTATAGTAAAGAATAATGCGCAGCCCAAGACGAACGAAGCGGCCGCGAAGGACCAAAACCAGTCAACTGCTGTTCAGCAAGTAAACACCGGATTGGTGCCTGCGCTCGCGACGGCCTACAAGGACGAAAAAAGGTACGCACTGGTCGTGGGCAATAGCAATTACAGCAAGGAGATAGGTATCCTCAAAAATCCGGTAAACGACGCAACTGACGTGGCCACAGAGCTGAGGAAATCGAATTTCGAAGTTCAGCTGATCACCAACTGCACGTACGTACAATTGAGAGAGGCTATGCGCAAGTTCCATGAAAAGTTGACAAACGGCCCGAGGGATCAGACAGTAGGGTTGTTTTACTATGCAGGACATGGTGTGCAATACCAGGACGAAAATTACCTTGTCCCAATCGATGCTGACGTGAAATTTGAGGATGATATTCTAAGAATGTGCTTCCCTGTTCAGCGAATGGTGCTGGCAAATATGGAGCGTTCCAATTCACGTATGAACATTGTGATCCTCGATGCCTGCAGGAATAATCCTTTCCCAGCGACGACGCGGTCCGTCAACGCCGGACTTGCCGAAATGAAACGGGCGAGAGGTTCGTTCATAGCCTATGCAACCTCACCTGGGTCAGTGGCTTCGGACGGCTCGGGGAGAAATGGTCTGTATACTCAGGAACTGATAAAGGCTCTCAAAAAACCAAACCTGACGATCGAACAGGTGTTTAAAGAAGTTCGCATGAACGTCCTCCGACTTTCTGGCGATAAGCAATATACCTGGGACAGTTCGAACATCATTGGAGAATTTTATTTCAAACTCCAATAGATCAAATTCTAATTCAAAAATTTCAAAACCGATTGTACATTACGGTATGAATCAGCAGGAAGGTCACGCTCCCCTCATTGATTCGTACGCATGATTGACGAGTATCCCTAACCAAAAATTCATCAATAACAAGAGAATTAAATTAGCACGAATGAAGAACTTCGCATGTCTGGCTGGCTGCCTATTATTATTAACAATCACAGTTTTTGCCCAAGATGAGGGTATTATTAAGAAAAGGGAAAGAATAGACCGTAGCAAAGGAATTTTCGTTGGAGGGGGAGGGTCTTTTACGCTTGGAAAAAATATTGGTGATTATAGCGTAGGGTACAATTTCGAAGCTGGTTTCCTGAAGCGGGTAAACAGAGTACTTTCTATCGGTCCTTCTTTTTCATATTTGAACTTTAAGTATGACCCAGAAGTGACCAATGCGGAACGCGGGGCTTACTATGGAAATGGAGATATAAGTGTCGATTGGTACAGTGATACTTACGAAACCTGGGGCGACAAGTATCCTACTACTGCTGGTCAAACTTATGATTATGCATATGTGCTAACGTTGGATGGCGGCGATCTCAGTTTGATTTCACTTGCGCTCAATATCAAACTCAATTTTATTCCGATAACAGATAACACCAAGTTTTCGGTTTATGGCTTTGCCAAACCATTTATCGCGATGTCGAGGCGCGATCCAGTCACAGGATCTGGTAAGCGCTGGGTGTGGGAGTCCTACGAGGATAGAAAAGGCACCGCTACTGAAGGCGATGACGTTCTATACTATTATCAGGGGGATGAGCAGTGGTATGCTGATGGATACGAAGAAGACTGGGACTCGGAGGGCTATCCTGTATTAGCGGAGGATAACTCGGTAACGGGAGGCGTCTTCTTAGGTCCTGGTATTGAGTTTATTCCATCGAAACCGGTATCCATTTTTGTCCAGGCCGCGTTTGGTTATACGTTTCCAATTTCCTATGTAAGCACACAATCGTATGATGATACCATCGCATCGTATATCGACGACGAATTTCCTATGGTTAAGGAGGGTTTCTCTTCGTTAAATTTCCAGGTTGGAATATCATATAATTTTTAGATTTATTAATTTAATAGTTGGTGTAGCTGGTTTATGAATGCAAGGCTTTTTTGG
>JAICGJ010000058.1 GCA_025923195.1 Chryseolinea sp. | reverse complement strand
TAAGGGTTCGTGGAGACGCGAATTGAAAGGAAATAGGTTAGTATTTGAATCGAGGTATTTTTCATCCCCGTCAAGAACCCTGCTTCAAAAGGTATCATCCACTGCTAAGCTATACGCAAAATTTCTGGGAAAAGATTTGATTCTCAAGAAACATCCTGAATAATATCGTTGCACGATCCATACCTAGGGTATTGTAATGTTAAGTCTTGTCTGCTTGGGAAAGTCCTTAATTCTGCCTGTATCGTTCATGAATTGCTTCTAACTTTTCTACAAACTCGCGGATTGGCTCAATTTCAGGTGAGGTCTCTGTGAAACGGATTTGATGTGCACGATTTCCATTTTGAATGAAGATCCAGGTATCGCATCCGTCTGCGCAAAGTGCGCAGGTATTTACATTCACATTTGCAAATTCATCCCAATTCAACGATCCCAACAGATCACTCCATTCCGTTCGGGATGTTCCCTCTTGAATTTCCTTGTTCTTGGTAGCATCACATGGATTTTTAAAGTCGTAGAGGCTGGTGTGTTTCGTAATCATCAGCGAGTCCGTGCCCCCGCACCATCCGCATTCCATCCCCGTCTTAATGACAATAAGTGGACTCTTTTTGTCATCATCGCAAGAAAATCCCAGCGTGCAAAACAAAGTGATGATCAATATCGTTACGCGCATAGCCTCAATGATTTTTCGGATTAGACACACGTTTTTGACGTAAGGTTGGACTCACTAGGGGAGGAATTGAAGTGCACGTCATAATATGGGGACTGATTTTTGTATTTATGAATTGAAAATGATCTCAAATAATACTTTTCCCTATGCATTGGTGGCTGGAGGCAGCACCGGGATTGGCTTTGCCGTTGCAGAGGCGTTGGCAAAACGCAAGTTTAATTTAATTTTAGTAGGACGACGGCCCGAACTCTTACTGAATGTCAAAAATAAACTGGAAGCATTATACTCCGTTTCTGTAGAAACATTAGTATACGATTTGAGCAAAGGAGAGTCGGCGGTAGAAATCGGCGCTTGGTGTATGGATAAAAAAGTTCCAATTACCATGCTGTGCAATGTAGCGAGTCTTGGCGGTGAGAAAGACTATTTAACCCTGCCGCTGGAATCCTCGAGATATATGATCCAACTGAATATAGAATCTTGCATGTCTCTTAGCCATACTTTACTTCCATTATTAGAACAAAATGCGCCATCATACATTTTAAATGTGGGTAGCTTGGCTGGCTATGCGCCGATCCCTTCCAAAAACATATACTCCGCCACCAAATCCGCCATTATTTTTTTTAGTTACTCGTTGCGTTATCAATTACAAAAAAAAGGCATCAGCGTAAGTTGTCTTACACCTGGTCCGGTTTTTACCAAGCCCAGCATTGAAAAGGATACGAGGGAAAGATTAGGATGGCTTGGTGTTCAAATGGCCGTTGATCAGAAAAAAGTTGGGGAAATTGCGGTGCGCGAAACGTTAAATGGAAAACTTATTATAATTCCGGGAACGCTGGCTAAAACTATTGCACTACTTCTCCGCATACTTCCTAAAAGGTTTCTTGCTTTCTTGTATCATAAACTGGGAAAGAAATAGCCCTGGAAAGTCTGTCTCAATAACAGGTAAGAAACATAATTTCATTAAGAGCTGGTTATATAGCTTGAGATAGTTAACGGTATGGTTATGCACCGTTGCCATCAGAGCATGAACTTTTCTGAAATTGTTTTTGATACCATTATCCATATTAAAAATGATTTTCGAAGGAAGCAAGATTGTGAACATCCTTGACTTTCGGGTGGCTGAAGAAATTTGGTCAGGGTGAACTTCGTCGTGATGAGTTGGTCACCGAAGTCATCAGGATTATGAGATTTTGATGTTCTTTTTTAGAATTCGCAGAGGAGGAGGGATTGAATTGGTTTGAATCATTTCATTCAATCAGTAACCGCTAACGGTGTTCATTCGTAGATGTTATAACGCGCAGCGGTAAAAATTTTTGAAATTTGTTATTACCATACGAAAACAGGATTATATGTCGCAGACCACATCAGACACCATACCAGAAGTCCTTTCAATGGAAAAGTCGAAATTTAGCATTCAAGGGTATTTTTCAAGAATTGGTTATAAGGGAAATTCAGAGCCAAATCTCGAAAACCTGAGGACCATTCACAGACTTCACGCGCAAGCGATACCTTTTGAAAATCTAAATCCGTTCCTGCGAATTCCGGTGGTGCTTGATATCGATTCGCTTTATCTGAAGCTGGTCCTGAGTCAAAGGGGCGGCTATTGTTTTGAGCACAACTTACTACTAATGGAAACCTTGAAAACAATGGGATATGACGTCAAAGGGTTGGCCGCCCGCGTTCTTTGGAATTCACCGGAGGGCACTTTGAATGCACGAGGTCACATGTTGCTTCTCATCACGCTGGATAAAAGCCAATTTTTGGCAGACACAGGCTTTGGGGGTCTCACGCTGACGGCGCCGCTTTTGTTGAAGCCCGACATTGAGCAGCACACGCCGCACGAAAATTTCAAATTAACCCGATCAGGCGAAGAATTTATTTTGCATGCAAGCGTCCAGGGCATGTGGAAACGCTTGTATTCTTTTGGACTACAGCAGAACTTCCTACCGGACTACGAAGTAGCAAGCTGGTATTTATCCAACCACCCGACATCTCACTTTGTTACGGGCCTGATTGCAGCCATACCGTTTGACAAAGGCCGTCACACTCTTAGGAATAACGATTTTGCCACGCATTTTCTTAATGGCGACCACGACAGAAGACGCATAGACAATGTCGATGAGATGAAAGCAATCCTAGAAAATACGTTCCAAATAGTACTTCCTCAAGTTCCGCACCTGGACGATTCATTGCAGCGCATTACCCATCCTGCTATCGCGACATAAGGGGATGTCGTGGCAACAATGCCGAACACCATTTAACCATTACGGAGCAGCTATATTTTTCTCAAGTACACTTTTGATCCTTTTAGCAACCGCAAGCGTTTCTACGTATCCTTCCAGCAGTTCTGTTCTGTTATCTTTCCTTAGATGCAGGTTGTTCACAAATTCAATGTCATGTAGAATATGCTTCACGTTTACATTTTTAATGAGTTCGGCAGTTTTTTCAGGATCAGCAATGGGGATTGATTTAATAATATAGGGACCGGTGATCGTAGCTGATACGTACATCTCGGCCATCTCAACTGACTTCAGTCCCTGGTAGTGCTGTTCGTAATCAAACAAGAGCGCCAACAACTGGTTATCGCGAATGATATGGAAATAGCCGGAGCTCTTGAGGGCCGTAAAAGTGGAATTCTTGGAAATATAATTTGGCCGTCCTGCTATAGTCCGTACGTGATTTACAAACTCATCCTTACCTACTGTCGGTTCATTGATGCCGCTTTGTTCAAGCAATATTCTTCCGCTCTCAACAACTTTTTTCGTCTCCGTGATTAGTTCTTCCAGCTCGAGAATGTCAGATGAAATATCCTCCAGCAGTCCCATCAAATAAGTTTGTTCCAACCTTCGGTCAGCCGCATCGCTTTGGATGTTATTGATCGTGAAGGAAATCGTGATACCAATAATGACGACGATGATCTCAAGGATATATTCCGGCCAACGTTCCGATAGCAGCTTGCCAAATTTCCAGATTCTTCCATGGGAACTCTGTTTCAATTCTCCCGTTGATGGCTTTTCGTTCTTGTTTTCGTCCGCAGAAGGAGACTGATTCATATGTCAGCGTTGAATCGGATTATTATGCAGGAATTTCTCGTACAAAGGCACGAACAACACATCGCAAAATAAAAATATAAAACACACACACACTAAAATCTTTGTATCTCCTGCTAACTATTTTTGCAGAATTTGATAATTATTTTTCTACTTTCGAAAACTGACTACCAGAACCTATGAGCCCAAGAAACTATTGTCTGGTGATTTGCATTGCCCTCGTATGGACAGGATGCAAGGAACCGCATGCGCCAACTGACCTCACGAAAGAAAATCTTATTCCCATTCCTGTTTCCGTGCAAGCTACCGCGAAGGTTTTTGAATTGACCAGAAAAACATCCATCTATGTTGATGGAGAATCCGAGGACTTAAAGCGAATCGGAGAGTATCTCGCCGGCAAGCTACGGCCTGCAACTGGCTTTGATCTTAAGGTTTCATCGTCCAATGGTGAGCCCCGGGACGGAAATATTTATCTCACTACTTCCCGCGCCGACTCCACATTGGGTGACGAAGGATACGAGCTTATGATTACAGAGGACCTGTTAACAATAGCCGCCCCAAACCCCGCCGGAGTATTCCGTGGGATTCAAACCATCCGCCAGCTTCTTCCCGATAGCATTGAAGTGGCCGCAGCAGGCAAGGGACCTTGGGAAATTTCGACTGGCACAATTCGCGATTATCCCACATACACGTTTAGGAGCAGCATGTTGGATGTAGCGAGACATTTTTTTACTGTGGAAGACGTCAAGGCGTATATCGATTTAATCGCCGCATATAAGCTGAATGCCTTGCACCTTCATCTTACAAACGATCAGGGATGGAGGATTGAAATTAAATCGTGGCCCAAGCTCGCGACACATGGAGGCAGCACTCAGGTCGGTGGAGGAAAAGGTGGATACTATACGCAGGACCAATACAAGGATATCGTACAGTATGCTGCAGAACGTTACATCACGATTATTCCGGAAGTAGACTTCCCCGGCCATACGAACGCGGCGCTGGCATCATATGCTGAATTGAATTGCAACGGTAAGGCTACCTCCTTGTACACAGGAACAGAAGTAGGTTTTAGCACGTTATGCGTAGATAAGGAGATTACATACAAGTTTGTCGACGATGTTATCCGTGAGTTGGCTGAAATTACACCCGGTCCCTATATACATGTGGGGGGGGATGAGAGCCATGCCACTAAGAAAGACGACTTCATCAAGTTTGTCAATAGATCTCAGGAAATCGTTGTCGCACATGGTAAGAAGCCGATAGGCTGGGAAGAAATAGCACAAGGTACGATCCAGCCCGGCACCGTCGTACAATACTGGTCGAATGCTGAACATGCAAGAGTGGCTGCTGAACAAGGTGCAAGGATGATCATGTCGCCAGCAAAGAAAACTTATCTGGATATGAGCTACGACTCAACGACGAAGTTGGGTTTGCACTGGGCTGCCTATATTGAAGTTGACAGCGCCTATCAATGGGATCCGGCGACCATTGCAGAAGGGATTACGCAGGATAACATCCTTGGTGTTGAGTCACCATTGTGGACAGAGACGATCGTAACAATGGACGACATCGAGTATATGGTATTTCCCCGGTTGGTTGGACATGCTGAAATCGGTTGGTCGCCGGCTTCTGCAAGGAGCTGGGATGAGTATAAAGTTCGGCTGGGAAAGCACGGTCCCCGTCTTACCGCCATGGGGATCAACTTTTATAGATCGAGGCTCGTACCATGGGTCGAATAATTGTTGTCAGAAACGTAGTTTTCTTTTCTAAACCATTCGAGTGCTTCCTCTATCGCTATTTTTACAGGTGTTGGTTTGACATTGAGTTCGCGGACTGCCTTCTCGCCTGAGTAGTAAGTGTCGAGTGTTATCAGGCGCGAATTGCTTTTATTGAAGAACTTCGCTTGACCTGTTACTTTGTTCCATGCTTCCACTACTGTGCCCGCCGCGGAGAATACGATACCGGGTACAACAAATTGAACACGATTTCTTCCGGTTATTTTGTTTAATTCTGAGAAGAACTCTTTGTGTGTGAGATTTTCACCTGCTATCATGTAGCACTCACCATTCTTTCCAATATTCAATGCGCGAAGAATTCCACGAGAAACGTCTCCGACGTGAACAAAATTTTTTCCTCCCCGTGGGCACCACTGAATGCCGCGCCTCAATCCATATATAATGAGCTTCCCAGAACTAGGCTTGATATCATAAGGGCCAATCATAAATGTCGGATTTATCACGATCGCGTTTAACCCTTTATTTTTCACTGCATCTAAGACGTGCTGTTGGGCCATATACTTGCTGTTGATATAGCCCGAACGATATGGCCCTAGCGTAAATGGCGATGATTCTGTTCCTGGATTTTCTTTTGTACCAGGCCCAAAGGCATTGGCCGTGCTGACGTAAACCATCCGTTTACCTCCCTGATCAAGGACAGCTTTAACAATGTGTCTTGTTGAATCAACATTCACTCGTTTATAGTGCTCAAAATCGACCGGAATAATACTTGTCGTGGAAGCCGCATGGACAACAGAATCACAATCCGACAGTGCTTTACTAATATCATCAAAGGAGCTTATATCACCACGGCATATCTGACAAGGCACATTATGCAGTCCCTTAAGATTTGCGGAATGTCGAACGAATGCTTTTACTTCAATATTAGACCTGATAAGATCGCGCACAAGATTAACTCCCAGCAATCCATTTGCACCAGTAACCAAAACCTTCATGCTTCCCATTGTTTCATGTGTGATCAGACGAAGGTACTTCTGTTTTCTGTCGGTTTTTTTGCGCAATTCGACGAGCTAATAATGCACTTTTTTTCATCTGACGCAAACGTTTGACGGCCATCTGATGCCCATTAATTCAATTCGTCGAGAGTTTATCAAATGGGGCTAATTATCAGGTAAATAGGCGGTTACTAATTGCCTCAAAAGGCGATTTTTAGGTAATGAAACCGCCAAAACAGCCTGTTGCAGACGCGTTCAACGCGCCTGAATCCGATCGGCTCAGGGGAGTCCTCCATGGCTTTCAGGTGCTGGTTTTCTTTTTCCTGGTTGGCTTTTTTCCCTCTACGCTGGAGTTTATTGCATTGAATTATTTGATGCCCAATAAAAGTCACTTTACGTGCAAGCTGGAAGGTTTGAAGTCGAACTGGAATCTTGGAGGCTACGAGGAGACCCCAACTTATACGAATCTTGCTCCCCGTGAATATGTGTTACATGCGAAGGCCTCGGTCATTGACCGCTCCTGGCCGGGTAATGGCAAAATGGCGAAAATTATTTTTGCACAGGCTTTTTGGAATACATGGTGGTTTAAAATTTTTCTCGTTTTCGCCATTGCTGTGTGTGTTTATTTGGCAATGTACGTGCGACTACGCCGGCTTAGAAAGAAGAACCTTGAGTTGGAAACGAGAGTACATGACAGAACATCCCAGCTCCGCGGCCTGATAAAGGAGCTGCAGGAAAAACAGCAGGAGATAGCGACAACAAATGAAGAATTAAATTCGACACTCGAGGATCTTGTTGCCCAAAAAAATAAGGTACAAACCATAAATCACGAATTACAATCAGCGCACGAAGAGTTGATTGCTATCAATAATCAGCTGGATGAAAAGGTTCACGAGCGTACACTGAAACTTTTGAAAGCAAACCAGGAATTGGACCGGTTTGTCTACAGCGCATCGCATGATCTAAGCGCGCCTTTGAAATCCATATTGGGATTGATTCAACTTACTCGCTTAGAGAATAAGAATGACGCTCTAACCAACCACCTCGAGCACATGCAAAAAAGTGTTTTGAAACTGGAGGGTGTCATCAATAGTTTAACGCAATTCTCCCGCAACATGGGACACGCCCTCATTAGGCAGGAAATAATTTTTGATGAAATGGTAGAGGAGGTATTGGATGAATTGAAATACCCGTTTCATGCTGACAAGGTTAAGATAGTTAGGTGCTATCAGAAATCAGCTTACATTACTTCCGATTATCTCCGTCTAAAGATCATCTTAAGCAACCTGATCTCGAACGCCCTAAAGTATAAGAATGCGAATGCTCCGCAATGCATCGTGGAGATAAGCTTTTCCAAAGAGGACGGTCATGATCGTATCCGGGTTAAGGACAATGGCATCGGAATATCAACGGAAAATCAGGCGAAGATATTCGATATGTTCTTCCGGGCCACGTTACAGTCAACTGGATCAGGACTTGGATTGTATATAGTTAAAGAAACCGTTGAAAAACTAGGGGGTACCATTAAGGTCGAGTCCGTCCTGGGAAGTTATACGCAATTTGTGGTCACATTTTGATTCGCTGTATTATCTGCTGAGTAGTCCTTGCGTTGAGTAGTATATATTTCAATCTTCCGAACGTTAGTCCCTGATCTCTACACGTAACCCATCAATCAGGTACGGTTTCTTTTTTTCAAAAATGAAGGTGAAGTTTCCGGTCACGCCGGCCTTGTTCCGAAGAACCAAACTTATTTCTCCTTCCGATGGTGTGAGTGAAACAATTTCACCATTTCCGAACTGTTTGTGGAGACGCTCGTACATGGAAATCTTTGATTCCATCGGGTCCACTGGGTCGGTAGTCGTAGACTTAGTGGGTGCGCGCGACGTCTGGATATTGACTTTCACTGGCTTCTCCCTGAAAGCTGGCGTATAATTTTCAAGGATAAATGCCTTCCATTCGACTGCCTCCGGCTGGCTTATTACCTTGACAAATTCTCGAGCCCGTTCTTCCATTTTTGAGGACTCTGTAACCTGCGAAAGCAAGTTTGATACAAGCATCATGGACAGGGCGATAACAAATAATCTTTTCATACTAATGATTTTTCATAGGGATGGTGGAGGGCCTGAAATAGTTGTTCACCCATCCGGCGGTATTTGTGCGACACCGTGCGCTGGGGGTCTGACGACGATCCCCGCAAAAAGGGATCAAACCTAAGGGTTACCATTTCAGATCGTTACATAAAGCTGTAGTAAAAAAACTTCCTATGGAGACGATAGTATACGAACATTGGACGAAGGGCCGGAGCAGGAAGAAATCTTCTCCGAACCCTGAAGATAACGGCCAGTATCAGGATGATATTATAAACATCGATTCTGAGATTGAACTTAAGGTGCGCGGAGAATTGCCGGAGACTAAAATACTTAATGCTGCAACGGTATTTATGGAGCAAAAGATGGCGCGTTACCTGGAGTACGAGTATGATCAGTTCAGGTTGCCCAACTATACTCAACTCGACGGCGTTCTGAGCTTCGATTTAGGTGAAAAGAAGAACCGGGCATTTGAAGACCTGAAAAGATTTCACGAGGAAAAATTTTCTGAGTTGGCACTGCTCAAGGCAAGGTCACACAGAAAAAGCAAATTTCTTTTTTCTATAGAACCTGGTTTCGAAATTATTATTCCTCCTTTTGACTGCGGTTGGTCCAACACCTTTACATCCTTTTCAAACGCGAACAAAATATCGGGCCACTTTAAGTCGGCACCTGACGGCAACAACTATGGTGGCTCAGGAATAGGTGTATTTCTTTCACCATCAGCCGACATATCGGCAAGATTTAGCGCACATTGTCCCGTTTCTTACTCATGGTCTAATTTTATTGGAGAGGGTGGTGGATACGCAGCATCTCGCGGCGGCATAGGCATTACCATATACAATGCTACAACAGCTACGATCATAAAGGATGATCACGAAGTTCTTTGGAGTCAGTCACGCAGGCCATGCGAATTGGAGTTGGGTGCAGGGAGCGACGATTTGTATTTTCAGAACACATCCATCGGTCACAGCTATTTTGAAATGCGGGGAGGCAGCACCTATCTCGTTTGGCTATGGTGCTGGGCATTTGCAGACAGTGGGCCAAATGCTGCGTCGTACGCAAATATTGAATGCAAGGTTCCATTCATGATCGTTGACGCATCGACATTGTGAAAGCGGCCATCCTGATATTTCAAACTGTACCACCTACGACCTGGATCTGTAAGGCGTGTCAATTCTTACTTGAACATTTCACACTCATTGCACGTGTAAGTCAGGTGGTATTCTTTGTTGTGGACAATGTTTAGTTCGGTATTACGTGACATCAGCACCCCTGATATCTGTTGATCTTTGAGTGTTGAATGTTGCTTATCAGAAACGTTGAGCTAGCCTTCATCATTCGACGTTCTTGTTCGATATTCAGTGTTCAAACGACTTTATGAATAACGAACAAGGAACACCGAATATCCAATATCGAATGACGCTCGAGGCACATGCGTGCAAGTTCAAAGGGCCCGTGGGAAAACCTGATAAAATTGAATCTGGAACAGAAACGTTGAGCTAGCCTTCATCATTCGATGTTCCTTGTTCGCTATTCAGTGTTCAAATGAATTGTCAATATGAATACTCAACACGCAACGCTCAATAGTTGAATTATCGCAAGGATTTTATTTATATTTATATTAATGAAATCCCCATCGCAATTTATATTGATCGATGATGATCCCATGAACAACTTGATCTGTAAGTTGACCATCGAGATGACTTTGGGACAAACCGATGTGAAAGCTTTTGTAAATCCAGAGAGCGGACTGGAGTATATTCAAACCCATTTTTCGAATGCAACAAGTGATGCATCGGCCTTACTGCTGCTCGATATAAACATGCCCATCATGAGCGGGTGGGAATTCCTCGAGATGTTTGACAACCTTAGTTTTGAAGTGAAGGATCGTGTTAAGATCTGTATTTTGTCGTCTTCGATTGACGAACGCGACAAAGAGCGGTCCTATGCAAATAAAAACGTTTTGGATTTTCTTGTGAAGCCTTTAACGGATAAGGATATACAAAGGATTACCACCATGGAACTTAAGAAAGGCAAGCCTATTTGATTCTCACCTCACCCTTGAACAAAACAATTTTGTGGTTGCACCGTCCACTTGTCCGTACCATACTTTCTGCATGAAGGAATTGATCGGGTACCATCGGCATGCCTTTAGTCTTCCGCAGTAAAAGTCATGCTACTTGGCGCGGCCGAACTTGGAAAATAGGTGGTAATTGAATTTCACCGCTATGGTGTAGAAGTCATACGAGTTGACCGTTACAACAACGCACCTGCTATGCAAGCTGCACATAGGTTACATACGTTAGCTTTGTTGGGTTGCGCGTCACTTCGCAATGTAATCACTCAGGAGAATCCGGATATAGTGAGATAATTGTGATCTTGGCATCGCCGGTCATAGGGATAAGAGACACACCAAAAACGTAAGTTTCTCAGGCCGGCAGGATACGTCGTCCGAGCCTGACTCACAGCTCCGTTTGTTTGGGAAGCCGGAAGTTCGGGGTGAAAGGCGCACGGGCGTTTTGCCTTAAAAGGGAAGCACAATTGAGGAGGCGCGGAAAAGAGCGAATACATGGCATTAACGGTCAAATTCTCGCTGTTATACGTGTCCAATTGAATTATTTTATAATTGTTACAGTTGCTTTACAAAAGCACATTAACCGTGAGCAAAGATTATACGGTACCTGCGAAAACGCGAATAGGTCATGTACATCTCAAGGTTTCTGACCTTCAGCTTTCGTTGGCGTTTTATTGCGATCTCCTTGGTTTTGAACTTATCACTACCTATGGTGACCAGGCTGCCTTCATTTCTGCGGGCGGCTACCACCATCACATTGGATTGAATACCTGGCATAGTAAGGGGGCAGGCCCTGCTCCACAAAACACGGCAGGGCTATACCATACAGCAATCTTGTACCCCACCCGAAAGGATCTGGCCTTTATTTTTAACAGGATAACCCATGCAAATTATCCCTTTACGGGGGCCTCAGATCATGGCGTTTCAGAAGCCTTATACCTGAATGATCCTGATCGAAATGGCGTCGAACTTTATTGGGACCGCCCTAAGCAATTATGGCCGACAAAGCCAGACGGTTCTATTGATATGTATAGCAGGCCGCTGAATTTGGAAGGGCTGTTACAGGAGTTGAAAGCGTAAGTCGAGGCAATCCGGTTAGAGCACCAAGATCATCCCGAATAACAGATATAGATTATTAGTTATTAGTTATCCGTTAATAGTTCTGATATCTGAGCTTGCAGCTATTAGGCTGACTTTACTGATACTATTAACTATTAAACTGTTTACTGATAACGGATAACGGATAACAGATCACAGATAACGGATAACGAACTCAATAAACACGCATCCAACGATCCGTACTTCTCAATAGAAAAACGCCAATAACTTTTCACTCTTATCTTTTCCCTTTCACCCGATCTTCACTCTTTGATTCTGCCCCGCGGAGCGATAGATTGCTTCCACTACTTTAATATCCTTCAACCCCTCTTCGCCGGGAACAAGCATAGGCTTGCCTTTCATGATGGAAATTGCATCATCGTCCATTTGTTTGGCCTGTTGGTTGGGAATTGTGGCATTCAATACCTTGCCATCACTGGTGACGCCCTTCACTCCGCTGTAGCTTTGGAAAGGTTCGAGCTTATACCAACCGTTAGTAAACTTCGTTTCCAGAATGTTAATGCTCCTCCCGAAGGTGGTTTCACAGGTGGCTGTAACTCCTCCCGGGAATTCAAGGTCAAAATGCATGGTTTCCTCCACTTCCGTATAAATTTCCGGCCGGGTCGTTGATGCTTTAGCCGTGACGGCGATGGGCTCCAGGCCGGTGGCATAACGTACTGCATTCAACGGATAGACACCCATATCATACATAGCTCCGCCTCCAAGGCTTTTCTTTTGTTTCCAATGGGTGGTTCTGTCGTCCCGATACCCAGCGGCCGCCATAGCACTTACAACTTTCCCATACTCAAGGTCCTTGCGTATTTGAATAATTCGCTGTGTATTCGGTTCATGGTGCAGCCTGTATCCAATGCTAAGTTTGACTTTATTTTGCTTCGCAGCATCGATCATGCTCTTGCATTCTGCCTCAGTCATAGCCATAGGCTTTTCGCACCACACGTGTTTGCCCGCTTTAGCAGCTCTAACGCTGTACTCTTTGTGCATGGAGGGTGGCAGAACAACGTAGACTACGTCAATGTCTGGATTATTGGCAATTGAATCAAAGGTGTCGTAGCTATAGATGTTTTTGTCCGGAATATTGTATTGCTGTTTCCACTTTTCCGCTTTGGCTGGAGTTCCTGTTACGATTCCGGCCAATGAACACTTTTGAGTCATTTGCAAAGCAGGAGCAAGGAGATCGGTGCTGTAGTATCCGAGTCCCACCAACGCGACACCCAATTTTTCTTTCTTGTTCTGTGTAATGACACTAGAATAGGCGTATTGGCTGACCGTAAGGACTGCTGCGGCGGCTGCAGTGCGCTTAATGAATTCTCTCCTTTTTATCATAATGAATGCTGTTAAAAGTATGATTAACGTGATAGCATTTCAATTTAAAGCTTCACGTTCATTTAACAAATACAATTTTATCAACCGGTTGCATTAGGGATATGATGCAAGGCCACACATCGTTTTGATTATTGTTGAAGCTTTAGGTGAACTGTTCACATGTTGAAGCTTGCGGAATAAGGCATAGTGAGGTTCTTGTACAAAGCCAGCCTGAGCAATTCGCGCCGCGATTTATCATTATTCCCAAATCCTTTAGTAATTAATATTGGCATAATCCTGAAAATGGTCTAAATTAAAGCCACTAAGAGAAGGTATGGCGACGCTGAGTACATCAAAGAAGCAACTATTCACCGCAGATTATGAAATACATGCATCCATAAAAATGCTGTATCCATATATACAAACTGCGAGTGGGCTTGCAGAATGGTTTGCTGATGATGTAACCATTAACAACCACGATAAATCATTTACTTTTTTCTGGGATAATGAAGAGCATCGGGCCAAACTTGTAGCATTCAGAACTAATCATTTTGTCCGGTTTGAATTTTTACCCGAGAATAAGGAAGATGAGAGCGACCCTTCTTACTTCGAACTACGCCTTGACTTCAATGAGCTAACTCAATCAACTTATCTAAAGATTTTAGATTATTCAGATTTTGATGACTTGAGGGAGCTCCATTCCCTCTGGGACAGCCTCGTTGAATTGCTCCGCAAGACTGTCGGAGGCTGATAATTTTTATTTCTGCAAATTCAATTCCGCCTTGGCCCTATTTTTGAGAAACCGATTACCCGGTTCAGCGCGACCTAAACACCTAAACACCTAAACACTTAAACACCTCGGACTTCAACACCACAGCACTACAAGTATGAAGAAAATAGACAAACTAGTCCTTGATGCCTTCATCGGTCCTTTCCTGATCACCTTCTTCGTGGTTGTATTTATCCTATTGAATATTAACATGCTGAAGTACTTTGACGATATCATAGGGAAGGGTCTCGATCCATTGATACTGGGAGAACTTTTTTTCTACTTCGCGATTTTTACCGTTCCGACGGCGATGCCGCTGGCGGTTCTTCTGTCATCACTCATTGCATTTGGCAACCTTGGTGAGCATTTTGAATTAACGGCTATAAAAAGTTCGGGAATTTCCCTGGTGCGGATTCTCAAACCCATCTTCTTCTTTGTCATTATTTTAACGGGAGTGGCCTTTTATGCGAACAACAACTTGGTCCCTAAGGCTGCTCTCGAAGCCTACAGTTTGTTATATGATATAAAGCAAAAGAAGCCCGCGCTTGATTTGCGAGAGGGAGCGTTTTACAACGGTATCGATGACATGAGTATAAAAGTTGATAAGAAATTTCCTGAAGACGAGTCGGCGTTGAAGGGTGTTATCGTGTATGATCACCGTCAGAATGACGGCAATAAAAAAGTAATGGTAGCGGATTCGGGGCGCATGTACACGATATTGAACGAACGATACCTGAAGTTCGAGCTTTTTAACGGATACGACTACACTGAAGGCATGTCAGCAGATCAGAATCTTGGAGGAAAAAAAGGCAAGGAAGAATCATTGACCAAGACAAGGTTTGCCAAGATGCAAGTAGTATTTGATCTCTCGTCTTTCCAATTGCAGACCACCGATAAGAAGTGGTTCCAGGGCAATCGTATCATGCGCAACCTGGCTGAGTTAGACATTGACATGGACTCTATCCATAATCAGATTCTGTATCAAAAGGTAAATCATTACTTATACAAGCCGACTTACTTTAATTATTACTTGAAGAAGGATTCCATAATTATGCCGGAGGAAGTCTACAAGCAGAAGTTGCTGCGTGATTCATTGGCGCGGATTCCATATCGAGATCGCATGAGAAACGATTCCATAAAGACTCCGATGGTAACGAGTCCTGCGAGGCCCGACTCTGTCTCTCGCCCCGCGCCCAGTCGAACAGTCGTGCGCAAAACCCCAGCTGTTGACACGCAAATCAAACAAGGAACAATTCGTAGTAATTTCATCGCACGAGACAGCAAAATGGATTCGGTGCATAGAGCCCGGTACGACAGCATACTTAACGGCCCCGTGACAAGAGATATGGTCCAGGGTGCTGCGAACAATGCGCGCCAGGTAAAAAGTCAGATTATGAATGCCAATGTTACGATCGATAATTACGCAAGGGAGCTCGACATATTTGATATCCAGTGGCACAAGATACTGGCCAACTCGTTAGCCTGCATTGCCATGTTCCTCATCGGTGCCCCGCTAGGCGCTATCATAAAAAAAGGCGGACTTGGTGTACCGGTTCTCGTCTCCATCTTCTTCTTTATTATCTATTATGTTGTCACCATGCAGGGAGAAAAGCTTGCAAAGCAGAATACCGTGAGTGTGGGCGTCGGAGTTTGGGCTGCCGATGTCATTCTGTTTATTATTGGCTTGATTTTCTTGCGTCAGGCGCGGAACGATGCGAGGCTTTTTGAAGCCGACTTTTATTCGGTTATGTTGGATAAAGTGAAGCAATGGCTTGCTAATAGGAGGCGCAAACATGTCAAACTGGCTTAGAATCAGTAAATGAAATTTTATATATTCTTGGAAATTAGGCCATTTCAGGCTTACCTTTGCCCCCTGAAATAAAGAAAAAACAAATTTTGAGATGTATTTGACTACTGAAATCAAACAAGGTCTATTCGCTAAGCACGGATTTGGAAAGAAGAAACAAGAAACTGGTTCTGCTGAGTCTCAGATTGCCCTTTTTACCCACCGGATCAATCACCTTACAGAGCATCTAAAGACAAATAAGAAAGATTTTTCAACGCAACAAGGTTTGATGAAGTTGGTTGGAAAACGGAAAAAATTGCTCAACTATCTCCAAAGCACTGACATTGAAAGATACCGGGCTGTTCTGTCCGACCTTGACCTTAGAAAGTAAATTATATAGCATTCCCCGAAGGGAACCCAAACCAAGGTTCCCTTTTTGCATTTTCAACAACAGGTGAGACGTCCGATTGCTCCCTTTTAATTCACGCATTACTATGAAACCTACTGTAATAACTAAAACCTGTAAGCTACCCGATGGTCGCGAAATTACTATTGAAACAGGTAAACTTGCCCGACTGGCCGATGGAGCCGTCGTTTTGCGCATGGGAAACACCATGTTGCTGGCCACCGTTGTCTCCGCACTGGAGGCGAAACCCGGTACCGATTTTTTACCGCTTTCTGTTGATTATCAGGAAAAATTTGCTTCGACCGGTAAAGTCCCTGGCGGTTTCCTGAAACGCGAAAGCAAATTGTCAGATTACGAAGTATTGATCAGCCGGCTGGTGGACCGCGCATTGCGCCCACTTTTCCCAAGCGATTACCATGCTGAAACGCAAGTGATGATCTACCTGATCTCCGGCGACGAAAATGCTCTGCCCGATTCGCTTGCAGCATTTGCGGCGTCATCGGCGCTGGCGGTATCGGATATACCTTTTCAGGGACCTATCTCGGAGGTACGTGTTGCGCGCGTAGACGGAAAGTTCGTAATTAATCCTACAATGGAGGAGAAGAAGCGATCGGATATCGACTTGATAGTTGCAGCCTCAATTGAAAATATCCTGATGGTGGAAGGCGAAGCTAAAGAGGTTAACGAAGACGACATGCTAGAAGCGCTCAAGCAGGCGCACGATGCAATCAAGATTCAGTGTCAGCTGCAGATCGAGCTTACTGAAACGGTCGGCAAAACCACGAAGCGCACTTACAGTCACGAAGAAAATGATGAGACATTACGTCAGGAACTTTGGAATACGATGTATGATAAAGTATACGCTGTTGCACGTGCTCTCAACACCAGCAAGAAAGCAAGGTCGGAAGCTTTTTCAAAAATAATAGACGAATACCTTGAGGCATTGCCAGAGGATACAACTGTGAATAAGGATCTGGCCAAACACTATTATCACGAAATTCAAAAGAAAGCTTCGCGCAACCTGGTGCTTAATGAAAACGTTCGTCTGGATGGTCGTAAGACTACGGAAATCAGGCCGATATGGAGTGAAGTTGATTATTTGCCTTCACCGCATGGCTCCGCGATATTTACACGCGGTGAAACGCAGTCTTTAACAACGGTAACGCTGGGCACAAAGCTCGATGAACAGTTAATCGACGGAGCCATGATTGAAGGCTCCAGCAAATTCATCCTCCACTATAACTTCCCCGGTTTTTCAACCGGCGAAGTGAAGCCTAACCGAGGACCGGGTAGACGCGAAGTTGGACATGGCAATCTTGCTTTCCGTGCTTTAAAACAAGTTCTTCCACCGGACGAAAAGAACCCTTACACCATACGCGTGGTTTCCGATATTCTGGAATCCAACGGATCATCGTCCATGGCTACTGTATGCGCCGGATCACTTGCACTTATGGATGCGGGTGTTCCAGTCAAAGGTCCTGTCTCTGGGATTGCGATGGGGATGATTTCAGATAGCGAGACCGGGAAGTATGCTATACTTTCCGATATCCTTGGAGACGAGGATCACCTAGGTGATATGGATTTCAAGGTCACAGGTACAGAGAATGGAATTACCGCTTGTCAGATGGACCTGAAAGTTGACGGTCTGACCTATGACGTACTGAAGGAGGCACTGCTACAAGCAAGGGAGGGGAGGCTTTATATACTCAACGAAATGAAGAAGACGATTTCGGCGCCCCGTCCTGACCTGAAACCTCAGACACCTCGCGCAGAAACGATAATTATCGAAAAAGAAATGATCGGCGCCGTGATCGGGCCTGGTGGTAAAGTGGTGCAGGACATTCAAAATACTACTGGCGCAACCGTTGTGATTGAAGAGGTTGGTAACAAAGGCGTTGTAAACGTGTTTGCCAGCAACAAGAACGTAATGGAGGCTGCCGTTAAACGGATCAAAGGCATCGTTGCAATACCGGAAGTTGGCGAGGTCTACGATGGCAAGGTGAAATCAATTATGCCCTTTGGTGCATTCGTCGAATTCATGCCTGGCAAAGATGGTCTGTTGCATATTTCCGAGATCAAGTGGGATCGATTGGAAAGCATGGAAGGTGTGCTTGAAGTTGGAGAAGAAGTAAAAGTGAAATTGATTGAGATAGACAAAAAGACTGGCAAATATCGTCTATCAAGAAAGGTGCTTTTACCCAGGCCTCCGAAAAAAGAAACAACTCCTGCGGAATAATCGTTATGAGGTTTAATTGACAGAACTATATTTAGGCACTATATTGTTACAATTATCCAATGCACATTTTTTAGAGAATGAGACAGCTTAAGATCAGCAAACAGATAACCAACCGCGAAAGCCAGTCGCTGGATAAATATCTCCAGGAAATTGGCAAGGTTGACCTTCTTACACCGGATGAAGAAGTTGAATTGGCGAAACGTATTAAGGAAGGCGATCAGATTGCGTTGGAGAAACTGACGAAGGCCAATCTTCGCTTTGTCGTTTCTGTGGCCAAGCAATATCAGAACCAAGGACTTTCATTAGGAGACTTAATCAATGAAGGTAACCTCGGTCTGATCAAAGCAGCACAACGCTTTGATGAAACCCGCGGCTTTAAGTTTATCTCATATGCTGTTTGGTGGATACGCCAATCGATCCTTCAGGCCCTGGCAGAACAATCCCGTATAGTTCGTTTGCCATTGAATAGGGTAGGATCGTTAAATAAGATCTCAAAGACTTTCTCTGAACTGGAACAGAAGTTTGAACGCGAACCCTCACCTGAAGAACTTGCGGAGGTACTGGATGTAACCACTGCTGAAGTAGTTGATACCATGAAGATCTCAGGTCGTCATGTGTCCATGGATGCACCCTTCGTTCAGGGCGAGGAAAATAGTCTGCTTGACGTCTTGGAAAATGACAGCGAGGAGACACCCGATTCTGGCTTGATGAATGACTCCCTCAGGAGAGAAGTCCAGCGCGCATTGTCAACCCTGACCCAGCGCGAAGCAGATGTTATTACTCTTTACTTTGGCCTTAATGGCGAACATTCTATGACGTTGGAGGAAATCGGTGAAAAGTTCAATTTGACCCGTGAACGCGTTCGCCAAATCAAGGAGAAGGCTATCAGGAGACTACGCCACACCTCAAGAAGTAAGGCTTTAAAACCTTACCTCGGTTAATAAAGTTGAAAATTCATAAGATTTGAAGGGTCTCGAATTCCGAGACCTTTTATTTTGTTTAAAAGAGCAAACGCATTCTCATGACAAACCAAGACGTAAAAGTGCTGATCATCGGATCCGGTCCGGCCGGATATACCGCGGCGATCTATGCTGCCCGCGCAGGGCTAAAGCCTGTATTATACACCGGTGCCCAGCCGGGAGGGCAGTTGACCATCACCAACGATGTCGAAAATTTTCCAGGATATCCGAATGGCATCAATGGACCTGAAATGATGATAGATCTCCAGAAACAAGCCGAGCGTTTTGGGACGAAGGTTAATTATGGAATGGTCACATCCGTGGATTTTTCGGGATACCCACTTAAAGTAACGGTTGATGAGACCGAGCAAATCAAGGCGGGTGCTGTCATTATTGCAACCGGTGCCACCGCTAAATACTTGGGTATCCCTTCTGAAGAGAAGTTCAATAATAAGGGGGTATCAGCTTGCGCTGTATGCGATGGATTCTTCTACCGAGGTAAAGAGGTGGCCGTTGTTGGCGCAGGAGATTCAGCTGCCGAGGAATCCACATACCTGGCAAATTTGGTTACAAAGGTGCATTTGATCGTAAGGAGAGATGAAATGCGGGCTTCCAAGATCATGCAACAGCGGGTCCTTATGACCCCCAACATTCAGATACATTGGAATACCGAGACCGAGGAGATTCTGGGTGACGATAATGGCGTTACAGGCGTGCGAGTTATCAATAACAAGACCGGGGAAACAAGCACCATTCCTATCCAGGGATTCTTCCTGGCCATCGGACACAAGCCTAATACAGACATCTTTAAAAAATACATTGACATGGATGAAACTGGCTATATTAAAGTAGTACCGGGGACAACTAAGACTAATGTAGAAGGAGTATTTGCGGTAGGAGATGCTGCTGACAAAGTTTACCGTCAGGCCGTTACGGCTGCCGGTACTGGATGTATGGGAGCGCTGGACGCTGAGAAGTTTCTCGCTGCCAAGGAAATGGAAGAAAAGACCACCGCAGATGGCTACAAACCGTCCGTCAGCAGTATAAAACTCTAGCAACGGTCTACGCAAGAACCTCGAGCCGAACCTCAAACCTCAAACAACCTCAAACCCGAAACTTTATTCATGAAACTGGATATCTTAGTTCTGGCGTCCCATCCTGACGATGCTGAGATCAGCTGTGCTGGTACTATCGCGAAACATGTGGCAATGGGACATAGGGTCGGGATCGTTGACTTTACAAAGGGTGAATTAGGTACGAGGGGAACGCCGGAGCTACGGACGAAAGAAGCGGTCGAGGCGGCAAAGATTCTTGGCGTATCAGTTCGCGAGAATCTCGGCTTGAAAGATGGCTTTTTTCAGAACGATCCAACGCACCAGCTAGCTGTCGTCCGCGCCGTGAGAAAATTTCAGCCCACGATTGTATTGGCTAATGCAGTTTACGACCGGCATATCGATCATGGCAAGGGAGCATCGCTTGCATATGATGCCTGTTTCCTTTCGGGATTGGTGAGGGTTGAGACGTTCGATGAGAACCGTAAGAAGCAACAACCGTGGCGACCGGCTAATGTGTACCACTTCATTCAGAGTCTGTACATCGAACCAGATTTCATCGTTGACATCTCTGACTATTGGGAGAAGAAAGTAGAAGCCATCAAGGCTTTTAAGTCGCAGTTCTATGATCCGGAAAGCAATGAGGCAGAGACATACGTCTCCAATCCCGGTTTTGTTAAGATGTTGGAAGCCCGTGCTATCGATTGGGGATACGCAATTGGAACAAAGTATGGAGAGGGATTTACAACGCGCAGGTATCCAGGCGTTAAGTCACTATTTGATCTTTTATAATCGTTGTCCGTTAATCGTTATCCGTTAATCGTTATCCGTTATCCGTTATTCGTAGAGCGAACTAAGAGTGAAAAGCTAAAAGTGAAAAACTAAAAGTGAAAAGTAAAAGTAAATCTGACTCGACGATTGTATGATACTTTTTAACCGGCATGCGTTTTGAATTCTTGCCCCATTATCAGATACCCTACCGATTACCGCTTACTACTTACCGATTCCGCTTACCAACTCACGGCGCAAGCCTATGTCTCACCCACTTCCCGTCCACCTTGGCGAACTGTATCCTGTCGTGTAGCCTGTTCGGGCGACCTTGCCAGAATTCAATGATTAAGGGATCAACCTGGTAGCCACCCCATTGTTTTGGTTTCGGTAATACAGGCATCCCTTCAAATTTCTTTTCTATTTCCAGCGCGCGTTCGTCCAGGATCGCGCGGCTCTGAATGATTGAGCTTTGAGGCGATGTCCATGCGCTGACTTGCGAACCTCTCGGCCTGCTCTGAAAATACAGTTCAGCGGCTGCCTCGTCGGATCGTTCAGCTGTGCCTTCTATACGTATTTGTCGTTCCAATTCCGGCCAAAAAAATGTTAATGCACACGCAGGATTCAAACTTAGTTCTTTTCCCTTTGTGCTTTGATAATTGGTATAGAATAGAAACTTGTTCTGTTCAATTCCCTTCAATAAAACAATCCTGGACGAGGGTCTGTTATCCTCATTTATAGTGGATAGGTTCATGGCATTCGGTTCAAGGACTTCAGCTTCGAGGGCTTCATGAAACCATTTCTCAAATTGGTATATCGGATTGTCGGAGATTGTTGAAACATCCAGAGAAGCCTTTGAGTATTCACTTCTTATTTCGGAAAGGTTATGCATACGCTTGCAATTTGATCATAAGATTAACAAAGAAATAAACTTGCACAGGTGGGTGCGAAGTATTTTATTCAAGTATTGAAACTACAACGTGTTTCGGGAAAAATTTGATACTTTACACCTGTGTCCATGGAATTCTTTAAGTATAAGAACAAGCTGAAACCAGAGAAGGGCAGGTTATTGATATCAGAACCTTTCCTTCCGGATCCCAATTTCGAACGGACTGTGGTTCTGCTTTGTGAACACAATGATGATGGTTCTTTTGGTTTCGTGATCAACAAGCCATCCATTTTGAAAGTAACTGACGTTATTGAAGATATTAAGGCAGTAGAAGACATCGTATTTGTAGGTGGTCCCGTACAACAGGATACGTTGCATTTTTTGCATCGAAACACACCTGTGGAAAATGCTGTTAAAATACAAGATGACATTTACTGGGGTGGTGCGTTTGAAAGTCTGATGGTCGAGCTTGACACCGGCAGATTGAAGACATCTGATATACGATTTTACTTAGGTTACAGCGGCTGGGGTCAAGGGCAATTGGACAAAGAGTTGGAGGAGGATTCATGGATCGTTTGTGATTTTGTAACAGATGAATTACTGTTCGACACAGACCCGTCCGTGATCTGGAAAAAGGCCCTGGGAAGCATGGGGGGCCGGTTTTCAGTATATTCAAACTACCCGGTCGATCCCCGGCTGAATTGAGCATTTTTAGGTAAATTTACGTTATCCGCCAAGTAATGGGACATAGAACATGGAAATGGAAAGAGAAAAATTAGAAGAGAAGGCACATGCGAATGAAGCCGGAGTGGCCGAAAACCATGTTACCACGTTACAGTCCGAAGCAGATTTATCGGATAGCGACGAATCCTCAGAGGAGCATCATGAATCGCACGAGGGAGAGCATGTAGACTACAGCGGCTATACCAAGCAGCAGCTAGCTGACTTGATGAAAGACCTCGCAAAGGACGATAATTTCAAGAAAGTTGATAATATACTCCGAGAAATTAAGCCGATTTACGACGAGCTCCGTGAAAAGGAAAGGGCAGAGGCGCTGGCCAGGTTTGTAGCCCAGGGGGGCTCTGTAGATGACTTCGAATTTAAAGGCGACGAAAATGACATCGTTTTCGAGGCCAACCTGAAACTCATTCGCGACCGCAAAACGCAGTACTACAAGCAGCAGGAAGAGCGGAAATCCGAAAATTTGATCAAGAAGCAGGAATTGTTGGAACAGTTGCGCGTGCTGTCGGATTCTCAGGACACAACCGACCAGTTTGAAAAATTCAAGGAACTGCAAAAGCAGTGGAAAGCCTTGGGTCCCGTCCCAGGTCCGCAAGCAAAAACGCTATGGGCTAATTATCATGCCTTGCTTGACCGGTTTTATGACAATCAGAGCATTTATTTTGAGCTCAAGGAACTGGATCGGAGGAAAAATCTGGAAGCGAAATTGGAGCTTTGCGCTCGGGCAGAAAAATTAGCAGAAGTTGAGATCATCAAGGACGCCATTCGCGAGTTGAATGAATTGCATCATGAATTTAAGCATCTCGGCCCGGTCCCTAAGGACGATAAGGAAGCCGTGTGGCAGCGTTTCAAAGCTGCATCGGATGCGGTATACGCAAGGCGTGATGCCTATCTTCAAAACTTACAACAGGAACTTCAGGTCAATCTCGATAGCAAAGCAACGTTAAGCGATAGCGTTCAGGAATTTGTAAACTTTCAGTCAGACCGCATCAAAGAGTGGAATCAAAAAACGAAAGAGATCCTTGAGATACAAAAACAATGGGAGGTGATCGGCGGATTGCCGAGAGCGAAAGCGAAGGAAGTCAACAAGAAATTCTGGTCTGCGTTCAAGACGTTTTTCAATAACAAGAATGCTTTCTTCAAGAAATTGGATGAGGAACGCGAACGCAATCTCCAATTGAAGAATGAGCTTGTGAAAAGAGCCCATGAATTGAAAGAAAGCAACGAGTGGGATAGAACCTCCAACGAACTGAAAAATATTCAGCTCAAGTGGAAGGAGATCGGACCCGTTCCTGAAAAATTCAGGGAAAGGGTTTTCAAGGAATTTAAGGATGCATGCGATTATTTCTTTGAGCAGAAAAGAATGCAGCATGGAAGAATGGAAGACGAGCAGACCGAAAACCTCCGGCTTAAGGAGGAAATATGCACCATTCTTGAGAGTCATGCATCAGCAAGAACTGCCAGCCATGACGTTCTAAAGGAATTGCAAGACAAGTTTAATTCCATCGGATTCGTGCCCAGGAAGGACATTAACACCATCCGTACCCGGTATCATGAAGCAGTTGAACGCTTTATCAACAGCATACCCGGTATCAGTGAAAACGAAAAGGGAAAGATCTCATTGGAGAATCAGCTGAGCGATTTGAAGAATGATCCGATGGCCGACCGCAAGATCTACCAGAAGGAACAGGTGATCCGCAAGAAGATCAGCAAGATTGAAAACGACATAGGCCTTTGGCAAAACAACCTGGAATTCTTCTCGCGTTCTCAAAATGCGGAGAAGGTTAGGGAAGAATTCAATGATAAAATAAAGACGGCCCACGAGCATCTGAAACAGCTTAAAGATCAGCTTAAGCTTCTTAAGACAGTTTAGTATTCAACACGACAAAGAACTCCTTGCAGAGGCAAGGACCGTTGAGGATAATAAATAAAGGGACTAATCTTACGTTGTAAAACGCTCCCACCTCAGATCAACATGTATCCCATCCGGTAATTTTACAAAGCCACCGACTTTCAAGCGCTTATGCGCAAATTCTTGTGAAAGTCATCTTCACAACCATTATATTGACTTGGTGTTGGGCGTACGTTATAATGCATTTGAAAAACAACTGAGGTAACGAGCAGCTAAATGCAATTTCATAGTCAATTCACTTTGCAGATCCTTGGTAGCGCATAAAAGATTGTTACAAATTAATATGGCCTCTTTAATTCAACTTAGCAGACAATGGATTTTTTCCGCAGCGCTGTCCACAATTTTCTGTGTGAGCCAGGCGCAAACCGTACATGTATGGGAAATGCAGGAACTGAGTTTTACTGCCGAGAACGATTATGCGAATCCATACACTGATGTTACAGTATGGGTTGAGTTATCTGGTCCCGGATTCAATAAAAAAGTCTACGGTTTTTGGGACGGCGGAGATGTTTTTCACGTTCGTCTGGTGGCAACGCAGCCGGGAGTTTGGAGTTGGAAGAGCGGATCGAGCCCTAATGACCCTGGGCTAACTGGCAAGACCGGATCCTTCACTGCGATCGACTGGACTGAAGAGGAGAAAAAAGAAAATCCATTGCGGCGGGGATTCATCAAAGCAACCGAAAACAAGCATGCGTTAACCTATCCCGATGGTACACCATTTTTTATTATCGGCGACACGTGGTTTTCGTGTGGCGCCGACCGATTTAAATGGTACGATGACACAGTTAAAAGACCAATTGGACCTACGGCTGGTTTCAAAGATTACGTCCGCTATCGAAAGGCGCAGGGCTACAATTGGATTAACATGATCGCAGCTTTTCCCAACTGGAAGACTGATGACAGTTCATATCATATGAGATTGTATGACTCCGCGCGGACCACGCTACGGTCGGCCTGGATGGAATTTGGAAAGAACAGCGCAAAGAATATGGACAATGAAGGCGGAAGACCTTTCTTTTTTCCGGGGAAGGTACCGGGATACGAGAATTACTTTCCTGACATGGACAGCCTGAATCCGGAATACTTTAAATACATCGATAGAAAGATCGCTTACCTGAATGCGAATGGTTTCATTCCCTTTATCGAAGCCTTGAGACGCGATGTGAGTTTGCTTTGGCAAAAATACCATCAATGGCCCGAATCTTATTCACGTTATCTTCAGTACTTCTATGCGCGCTACCATGCGTATAATGCTGTACTTGGACCAGTGCATCTCGATATCATCAGTGGAACAATAAGCCCGGATGATTTTAGCAACGCAATTAAGGACGTCGAAGAAGAATATGGGCCGCTTCCGTTTGGGAACCTGCTTTCAGCCAACGCGAATCCGTCGACATTTGAAAATTTTGGAGAAGACTCATGGGTGACCCTTCATCAGATCGGCAACAAACGCGAACATAATTTCTATTGGTATCTCACCCAGATCTATTACTCAAAATATCCAAAGCCATCGCTCAATGGAGAGCCATATTATGCGGGGTACAAAGACGCGCGTGGCGCCGGGATTGGTGTTCACTATCACCGTGGAGCTGATGGCGGCACTAAACGGGACAGCGAAATTATTCACTCGGCGATGTACGGCAGTTTCCTGTCAGGCGGACTTGCAGGACATGTGTATGGTGCCGAGGGAATTTGGGGCGGTGACATAGAACCATCCGCTCCAACACATATGTGGGATGCATTTCAATGGGAGTCCGGGGCACATATGAAGCACCTTAGGACTTTTGCTTTTTCGATAGGGGACCGCTACCAGGAACTTGAGCCGATGGCCGACCTTGTTTCACCAAACAAGACCCATGACTTCTTAGGATACGATGGCTGGGCATATTGCGCACGGACACCGGATCGAAACATATTCCTGGTTTATTTTGAGAAGGATTGTCCGCAATCTGAAATACGCGCTGCCAGAATGAACAGCATTTATCGCGCACAGTGGTTTAACCCTCGCGAAGGAACCTGGGCCGACGTAGATATTAATGATGGCAGGCTTGTTTCCTCTGTCATAGGGACAATCGTACTGCCACCACTACCCAGCAAAACCGATTGGGGTCTGAAATTAATATATGAAGGCCCATCGGGACTTGATCGCCTGAGGCCAGTAGCACAAGTTCCTGAGGATTCACGAAAGGTCAGGCTTCTCAAGAAATACTGGCCACTGGCAGCCGCCGCGGCTGCCGGTGCTGCTGGACTGTTGTTGGGATTGATGATTTTAAGAAGGCTGCGACTCTGACAGCGCACAGCTGTAGGCTGTACACTGTAAGCTGTAGGCTCTTCCGCGCTTTTTCAAGTTATTTAGGGTAATTATTTGCTATAGCGCGTAGTTACTTTATTTTTGCAGCGCTTTAGAACGAAGGGAGCCTTCCCTTTTTTGGTGCTAACTAGCTCATCGCCAGATATCGAGGAAGTTTGGCTTTAGTTAGCGATTGAAAATAATGCCTCCTTAGCTCAGCAGGTAGAGCAACTGACTTGTAATCAGTAGGTCGTTGGTTCGATTCCGACAGGGGGCTCAGTTAGGAAACCGCATAAATGCGGTTTTTTTATGTCCTGACGTGGTTTTCAATCGTTCCTACTACTGCAATTTTTGATTCATATATACAGTTTTTTGACATTTCTTTGGCGATATTTTGGCGATCCTCCATTTTTCAGGCAGCTTTTGGCGACATTTTGAGGACATTTCTACTTAATTTACGGCAATGAAACCAGTTGTTATTGCACTTGTCCTGGAGCAGCATAAAGCCAAGCGGGATGTTGACGGAAATCTTCCAGTCTCGGTGCGACTGTATGATCCCAATACACAGAAAGCAAAGAAATACAGAACCGGCGTCTTTACCACAGAGGCGAAGTTCGACAAGGTTGCTGCCGGCCCGACTGATTTGTTTTCTCTTGGATTAATTGAACAAGCAACTTCTCCATCCTTTCCAGCCTATGGCTCAATTCGTCGTAGTTCATAGAGTCTTGTTGGGCTGTTGAGTGCTGTCATAAGATCGCCTGTTTTTATTCAGCGTTTTTGGTAAATCACACGATTTCTCTTCGGGCATGGACAAACCGTCGTCCGCAGAAGGGGTGTCTGATTCGTGAAAACGTGCAATTTTCAAAAGAGCCCTTTCAAGACTTACGACCTGCCAGGCGGTTATACCGAATTGTTTGCTTTTCGGGTAGACCTCTATGCCATTAACCTTTCGCCGATGAAAGACCTCATACCATGAGAATCCTTTTGAGCTTACCTCGTAGATGTACCACTGGCATCTTTGTATACTTGCTCGAACGTGTTCTTCACCAACAAGCACGGTACGCGCCGAGACAACAAATCTCCAACCGCTTGACGTCGAAATCAATTCATAATTTTCTTCTCCACCGAAAGAATAAAATTATCAGCATTTAACAATCCATCCAACAAACTTTGAGCAAACAATTCATGGCCTTTTACCTTTAAAATCAGTCCGGCCAGTCCCTGCAAAATTTCACCCTCGGTAAAATTACAATGCCCGTACCGGAAAATGGGTATCGCTGCGAAATTGAACGACTTACCCGCTGCAAGGACCTTGAGGCGGTAAACCGGTTGATGCAATAAAAATAATTGTATGGGGTCTTTTGTCGTATGCTCCATCATCATCGGCGTATTCAGGTCACCGGTAGTTTCATACAAATGCATTGGATAAGTTCCGTTGTCACTCTTCACGACAACTCTTTTGATTTCCTTATTAAGTTTCAGGTCTTCCAGAAAACTGCCAGTCCCAAAATATAGTCGTTTCGTATTGTCAAATAACGCTCCCTTAATTTTTAGCTTGGCATCATCTGTCGTAAAGAAATTATACCATAATGTGGAGATCACGGTTTGCCCAATAGTCGTTACATCGTTGGAATCAAAAGGCGCTTTGCTCACTGACATGAGTTTATTCGTCAACTGCGGATAATTTTGAAGCGCCTGCAAAATGATGGGCACATAGACGGTCTCCCAATTATTGATCAGCAGCAGCGGGATGTTATCCAGGTTGTCGGGATAAGGAAGGCCAAGCGCTGTAAGGGTTGGTTTGACAAGCGACTTGAAATAATAATCAAATATCACCCTGAAATCGCCGTAATAGTTTAATTGTTTTTCAAAATGCCCGCAAGGACCGCATAATGAGAAACCTCCGCTGAAAGCATCTGGATTTCTTTCTAATGTTAACGCCGTGATGGCGCCGCCTTGAGAAGCGCCGGCGAGATAGACATAGGAAGGTGAAGAATAGTTTGCTTCCAGGTAATTGACAGCATAGTCTTTCAGCGCGAGCATTTCTTCAATGCCCTGCTGGATGTGCAATCCATTTGCACTGTATGTTGTCGTTGCATAGGCAAATTGAACGCTTGTTACCAATCCTGCGTATTGCTCACCTTCAGCAAAAGTTAAATCAGGAACGTGAGCCCCGACATAGCCATGCGCATAGAGTATCAACTCGCCATTCCAGTTTTCCGGAACACAGATCAGGTACAATTCGTCATTGCCGGGGTAGGGGTCTACCACGGTACACGTTGACGTAATACTTGTCCTGGCGGAAGTTGTAACAGTCATCTGTTCACGGGAGACCACTGATGAACTTTCATGCGCTGGATTTTTCACCAGTTCTTTTTCCAGTGCATCCTGACAGGATGTGATCAGCGCAGCAACGATTACTAAACTGATCGATAAGAATCGGGTAAACATAGTTGCATAATTTTGTCGTTAGTGAATTGTAATCCTATGTCGTGTTGCAAGCCGATGGGCCTTCACGTCTTAATTAAAGAGTCAAAGAGTCTTTGAGCCTGGTTAAAGGAAATACTATGAATCTTCCTTAATAAAAGCAACACCGATCACCCTCGCAGGGTTATGGGAAATCATTTATTTTTTTGAGAAGATGATCACAATATTCACCTTACATGGAAATTGTGTCTAATCTCCGGGCAACCAATCCTTTTTCATAAAATGGATAGTATCGAGTTCCTTGCGATGGCTTGGATATTTAATTAAGTTGTCAAGAGCATTATCGATTTCGATTCTGCTCCAGCGGATTTCACCCGGTTCCGGATTTCCGTCATATCCAACCAGCGACCAAGTGTACCCGCCGTCCCAGAAGTTTTCGAACGGTG
>JAICGJ010000057.1 GCA_025923195.1 Chryseolinea sp. | reverse complement strand
TCCGTAAGCAGAAAGAACACAGCCGAAGCAATGTCTATCGGGTTGCCCATTCTTCTCATAGGAACTTTGTTGTTGTAATTGCTCACAAATTGCTGCGGTTGATTATCAAAGATACCGCCCGGCGAAACGGTGTTGACCCGCACCTGGTAAGGGCCGTAGTAGGCGGCAAGATACCTCGACAGATTATTCAAGCCTCCTTTGATCGCGGCGTAAGCGGCCGGCATCGTCATACTCGTACCGTTGTAAACATTGAAGTCGGGGCCCACTAAACCATAGATCGAGGACATGTTTATCAGCGATCCGCTACTTTGTTTCTTCATTTGCTCTAGGACGATCTGGCAACATAGAAAGTAACCATTCAAATGCATGTCAACGTTCTGTTTCCACGACTCGACTTTTATGTCTTCAAACTTATTGCCCCAGTCCGAAGTGCGAGGGTAGGCGTTGTTGATCCAACCGTCGATCCTTCCATGATTCGCTACAACAGTAGACACGACATCCCGAACAGATCGCTCACTGGTGATATCTAACTTTATGCTTAGTTGATCATCGTCGGGCACATGTATATCTGCAGAGATCGCCTTAGCACCCTGACTCCGCAGCACTTCAATAATTTTTCTACCCAGAAGACCACTTCCACCTGTAACAACAATGACTTTATCTTTAATCGAAAACATTAGTTATATTTTCTAAATACCGGTTTAATCACTTTAGATTTCAAATAAAGCTGAACACCATCGTTCAACGCATTTGAATATATTTTCAATGCTTGGCGTGCAGCGTTAAGCGTCTTATTCAACTCAACGTCCCTGTGCGAGAATGAAACCGCTATATAAGGAATCAGCACACCGCCTTTAACCATCTCTTGAGCGAATAATGTTCTCAACGCAAGAGAAATACTTCCGTCTTTGTCTTTGGTGATATAGTTGGGAGAACACGGGAATCCTTCGGCATAGAAATGCTTTTCTATTCCCATTTCTTTAGCGATATCGTTCAATCCATCCACCAGTCTTGTGCCATAGTCCCAGAAGTGCTCAACAACGCGATCGCGCTTCATGATCTCCATTGTCTTGATAAACGCGCCGAGGGCGCACATTTCCGCGCCGTGTGTTGTTGACGTGAGGAAGATTCGTTCTGCCCCTTCCTCGAGGATACCGCCAAGCTTCATGATCTCTCTTTTACCGCCAAGTGCTGCAACCGCAAAACCGTTTGCCATGGCCTTTCCAAACGTACAGAGATCAGGTTCTATATTGAAAAATGTCTGTGCTCCCTGCATATGCCAGCGAAAGCCAGTAATCATTTCATCTATTATAAACACCGATCCATTCTTCTTGCAGAGAGCTTGAACATCGTGAAGGAAATTCTCCTTTGGCGCAACCGTAGTGGCTGCTTCCAGGATCACGCATGCGATCTGGCCAGAATACTGATCAAAAAGTTTCTTTAGAGATTCGATGTTGTTGTAGTTAAATTTGAGCGTTAAGCTGCTCGCCTCCTCAGGAATTCCCGCGCTCATCACGGTGGATCCAATGAACCAGTCGTCATAGGAAAAAAATGGATGCTCGGCCGGGACCACAACATATTTTCTTTTCGTGTAGGCACGTGCCAACTTTACCGCCGCAGAAGTAACAGCGGAACCATGCTTCGCGAATTTGACCATCTCAACGGAAGGGATCAGGTCAATTAAAAGCTCGGCGGCGTTGAGTTCAGTCAGCGAAGCGCGCGTTAGGTTGTTACCATTCAAGATCTCATGATAACAGGCATCGGCGATCTCCTTATTGCCATAACCGATGTTAACCGAACGCAGTCCCATGCCATAGTCGAGGAATTTGTTTCCATCAGGGTCGAAGACATATGCTCCTTCACCTCTGGCAAGAATCGAGGGCGCATTCGCCGGAAACTGATCATCGCCTCGTGAATAAGTATGCGCTCCTCCTGGAATTGCTTTGTGCAGCCGTTGTGAGTATTCGCGATTCATTTCAATCTTCTTTTTGCTGTTGTCTTCTAAAATTCGCCCAATATTCTTCGTTAACCTCCTTATTGAGCAGATACAATTTGTGTTCTACTATATACTTCACCAATTCTTCATCGCTGATCTGAAGAATACGATCACCGATTCCCGAGATGACGGTTTTAAAAAATTCGGCATCAACTTCGTAGTCCAAAGTCATGCGAAGTGCATCGGATTCCGGCACATTATTCAATTCAATGTTTTCAATCCTTGATGGATCGAATATTCGTCCCCATCCTGTTTCCAGTACCTTAGAATTTACATGGTTCAGCGAAGCTCTCAAGAACTCTGTGCTGTAACCCATAACATTCATTCCAAGTGGTAATCCTTCTGTTTTTACCATCGCAGCTCCCTGCAATAACTTCTCACGAACAATCGCAGCTCCCTCGACGGAACAGAGGATGTCGTCTCCATCGATGGAAATAATGTAAGATATGCCCAGGTTCAGCGCGCATTGCAAGTGTCTCAGCGGAATGTTATCGTTGTCGCCAAAGAAGACGGTTACATTTTCACGCGTAAATAGCTCACGAAACTTCTCGTTACCTGTTTCAGTGGAAGTTACAATGACCACTTTTACTTCGCCTCGCGATATCTCATCACGGAAGCCATGCACATATCTGCCCACAAGCCACTCAATAAACGTTCTCTTGTGAGCCTCAATCAAATGCTTTTGTGGAAGGCGTGTTGATCCTACTCTCGCAGTTACGAAGATACCCGTCGTCATAAAACCTGGATAGCGTTTGTATTATCAGATCTTTCTGATGCATACAGCAGGTTGAGTACCTTGAGATCGTGCTCCAGTGAATTCGGATACTTTGAATGATCATTGAAAGCGTTGATAAAGGCGTTCATTTCATCGATATACATCTGCTCCGTAATGTTCTTGTTGTAACCCGACTGGGCAGAAAGTATGTCATAACTAATTTCCTTCCATACATTCTTTTCCGGATCATAGATCCGGATCACATTGTCGTCCCAGTTCCAATATAGTTGCTTGTTCTGACCATTGATAACCAGTCGTCGCGTAGCATATCTCGAAACCACATCCACCGACAAGTTGAATATCATGCTTTTGTAATCCAGCAAAATGTTGTAAGTGTCGTCAATGTCCGGAGCGCCCTCGATCTCAATGGTCTTTTTGTAAAAACCAACGACGCGTTGTGGCAACCCGAATATCAAAGTTATCCACGTCAATTCAAATGGAACGATCTCGCGTCCGCCACCAGTAGCCTTGTTCGAAACATAATAGTCGCGTACATGTTCGTACGTATGCCAGTCGGGTAAGTACTGCCCGGAATGATACAGAATGTTTGAAACGACTCCCAACTCTTTTGAAGACAGTATCTCCTTAATCTTCTTAATAGCGGGATGGAAGTATAGTGTACACGATGGAGCTAAGAATACTTTCTTTTCCTTTGCAGCCTTCAGCACTTCCGCGAGGTCGGTATCAACCACGCTTGCTTCGATAAACGCCGGAATACTAAGACTCACCGCCTTTTTCATGTATGTGTGATGAGCGTCAGGAGGCACTGAAATTACAAAGGCCACTGGCCTCAGTTTTTTTAATGCCTCATCAAGTTCACTGAACGTTTCAATATCATGCAGTTTGACAACCTCATCGCGCCTGTCCGGCCTTTTATCGACACCCACAATGTTGCTATGCCCAAGCGCCTTAAGATTTCTGATCCTTCGTTTGCCCATCGAGCCAAGCCCAATGACAATGATTGCGTTATCCATTATAATGAAATATAGTTAATATCCTCTTGTGCCTTTATGTAGTCCGAGTACTTGCCGATGTCGAGCCAATAACACAACAATGGATAGTGCACCACATTCTTCGGATCATCGGCGATTAATTTGTTCATGAGATCCGTCGCATTACAGAAAGTGTTGGATTTGATCAACTTCCTCAATTCAAAATTGAATAGATAAATACCGCCATTCGAATAGTAGGTGTAACTCGGCTTTTCAACGAATGACTCGATATGATGATCATTGGTCTTCAGCACGGCGTATGGTACATTCACAGTATATGGAATACTTGCAACAGCAAGCTTTGCTTTATGTTCCTTATAAAAAAGAAAGAATGCTTCGAAGTCAATGTTCGTCAACAAATCCGAGTTCATCACCAGCATGTCCTCGTGTGTCACCCTGTCTATCAATGAAAGGGATCCAATCGTACCCAATGGTTTGCCTTCTGTAACATACTTGATCGATATGCCCTTCTTTGAACCATCGCCGAAATATTCTATCAATTTCTCTTTGAGATAATTAACGCTGATGAATATCTCGGATACGCCGAACTTGATTAGCCTGTCGATGTTATGCTCGATGATTGGTTTGGAACCTACTTTCAACATGGGTTTCGGCTCTACGTCAGTAAGCGGCCTCAATCGTTCCCCGCGACCACCGGCCATGATAAGTGCGGTTAACGGCAACAGGCTACGGACATTCTTCAGGTCCACAACGTCAATCAGTTCAAAAGTATCGTCAACGATCGGCATCAGATAAATATCGGATTGCTTTAACTTTTTGATCTCATCCACCGAGTATTTCGACTCCTTCAGAAACTTGAACCGGGTATTCATAAAGAGGGTTGCAGGATCTGAGATCTCCTTTCCGTCAAGCAGGCCTCGTCTTATATCGCCGTCAGTAATTACGCCAACCAGCTTGTTGTCCGTATTGATCACAAAAAGTGTACGCGAAGCATTCTCCGGTAAAGTCTCAAGGGATTTAAGGGCAGATCTTGCATCCTGATTGTCAAAAATGATGTGCTGCTTGTAATGGATCATTCTTTAAAAATAGATTCAATAGTGCGAACAATTGCTTTTGCAGCACCACCGTTGTAATATATGTTTTTTGAGCTCAGCATCGGCAATGACTCAATGCGCTTCACTGCTGCAAGAATATTGTCTTTTGAAACGTCAATTGTGATTACATTATCACCACATAACCTGCCTTTCTGGCGATCGCCAAGGTTAATAACATACTTCGCGAATGAAGCCGCTTCGATAATGCCGCTTGAAGTATTCCCAAGCAAAAAGCTGCAGTGCTTCATGGCGCTGAAATAACTCTGAGTACCAAGATTTTCGATCAGGAAAACTTCCTCCCTTTGGCCCAAACGCTTATTAAATATTTCCCGGACAATGCTTCCGTTTGTATCCGCGTTGGGCATGGTGACGAGAAAATGATATCCGTTCAACGCTTCAATCGCTTCAACCAATTGCAAAGCGTCATGCTCATTTTGGGTAGGATTGGAAGTCTCCGGATGAAACGTTGTCAACACCGTTTGCTTCTGCATGTCTATCTGCCATTTTTCAGCAAACTCTTTTAAACTCAGTAGCTTGATGTCCGAAAGGTTGTCGAGGCTCAAGGCTCCGACCCAGTAGATGTGTTTAGGTTCGTCAAGCATCTGCCTGACGCGATCGGCATATTGTTGTGTAGAAGTAAAGTGCATCGCCGATGCGTGGGTAATACAATGCCTGAAAACATTGTCGATAGCACCCAAAGTCTTTTCTCCACCATGAAGATGAGCGAATTTTATCTGAGAAGGAACGCCGGCCATTACGGCAGCAAGCATTTCGTAACGGTCGCCAAGCGCGAATACCAGGTCGAAGTCCGCGCGATGCTGCTTCCAAAAAGTGGCGAACTGTATGGTGGTGAGACCGATTGCCGTCGAAATACTGTCGGGTGTATCAGACAATAACATGGATTCCACGGTATAAAATGCCTTGAATCCCGACTCCTCGATCTGTTTCAGTGTATAGCCATGATAGCGCGATAGATGGGTTCCGAAGACAATGATCCTTGCGTCGATCCACGGCTGTCGCTGCATCTCCTTCAAGAGCGGGAGATAGATACCAAAATCAGCACGCGAGCTTGTGAGTATTCCTATTTTCATCAGCCGAAATCCTGATAGTTTAATTTATGGCCTGCTTCAAGATCGTACAATACCTTTTTTCCAACAACAGTATCGAGCTTCATAGGAGAGATACCGTCGCCGGGTCTAAGCATTTCCAGATCCTGTTCCTGAATAGCTTCCCCCTTTTTCTTGGAAATCGCGAGATGGATGCTCTTTCTAGCTACACTAATGTTCTTTGACTCGGACGGACTGGGTGACTTTACATCAGAGCCCAGCGCCTTTTCGATATGCCTGATCGCTGCAACCATTGCCCTAAGCTCGACTGGCTCTAGTGAAGCAGCATGATCGGGGCCAGGAAGTGTTTTGTCGAGTGTAAAGTGTTTCTCAATAACTTTTGCTCCCAACGCAACAGCAGCAATCGGTACTTCGATGCCCAAGGTGTGATCCGAGTACCCGACTTCCACCTTGAATTGACCTTTAATATGATGCATCGCACGCAGATTCACATCCTCGAAAGGCGTAGGATATTCCGTGTTGCAATGCAGCACGGTAATTTTTGCGTTCGAATGCTTTCTCAACACCTCCAAGGCTTCGCCGATCTCTTCCATGGTACTCATGCCGGTGGATAATATGATCTCCGACGCCAGTTCTGCGACCTTCTTCAGATACGGCAGATTCGTTATCTCCCCAGAGGGTATCTTGTACAATTCGGCACCGAGTGCCTTCAGGAATTTAAGGCTTTCGAGGTCAAAAGCTGTCGAGAAAAAGTTGATATTCTTTTGCTTGCAGTATGCTATGAGTTCATAATGTGCTGACTCAGACAATTCAAGCTTTTGAAGCATCTCTAGCTGGCTTTCTTTCTTGCCGGTATTTTGAGCCTGATATTCGGCAGTTTGAGCCATCTTGCTTACCAGTTTCTTCGTCTTAAATGTCTGAAACTTTACATAGTCCGCTCCAGCGTCGCTCGCCGCGTCGATCAATTTCTTCGCCATGGCGATATCACCATTGTGATTGACACCTGCTTCGGCTATAATCAAAGTCTTCGTCATTTTACTGTTCATAATCTTACGCTGCTGGGAATATTCACGAGCCTGTCTGATATCCATTCGCTGTTCGGCAGTGGCGCATTATCACCGCCAGAAAACATTCTGAGGCGATGCATTAGCTCCCAAACGGGTCTCGTCATGACTCCATTGTCATTAGAATACTTTAAAAACTCATCCCGCTGATGCCTGCTTTCCAAAAATATCCCGTTTAACCAATAGTTCGATTCTGCGTCGCTTATTTCCTCGAGGATCGACACGTTAATCGATTTGAATTTCTTCTGATACATTTGAGCAAGATCTCTTTTGTTCGACACAAATGAATTGAGTTGCTTTAACTGCGCGCACGCGAGTGCAGCATTTAAATTCGGCATCCTGTAGTTGAAGCCAATTTCGTCGTGTACGAATTCCCATGCATGGGGAACCTTGGCCTGTGTACTTAAATGTTTTGCCCGCCGCGCAAGCTTTTCGTCGTTAGTGACGATGGCACCACCTCCGCCGCAGGTTACGGTCTTGTTTCCGTTAAAGCTAAATGTCCCCAACTGGCCAAAGGTACCGGTGTGCTTTCCTTTATAAATGCTTCCAATGGATTCTGCTGCGTCTTCCACAAGGATGATATTCCATTGATCACATATGTGTGCAATTTCATCGACGCGGCATGGCAAACCGAATGTATGCATAGGTACACATGCCTTTATTCGCTTTCCTGAATGCTTGTTGTAGCAGAATCCATCCTGACCTTTCCTTGCATTTTTGTCGAGAAACTGCCTCAATGAATCGGGAGATAGCCCAATCGTATCTTTATCGACATCGATAAAGACGGGCGTAGCCGACAGGTAACTGATGGCGTTGCATGTCGCGATAAACGTGAGGCTCTGTGAGAGCACTTCATCCTCTCGCTCAACTCCCGCAAGTTTCAATGCGAGATGCAATGCATTGGTTCCGCTAACGATCGCCACCGCGTGGGATGCACCGGTGATATCGCACATCATCTGCTCAAACTTATTCACATAAGCTCCAACGGATGAGACATACGTCGAATCAATTGCGTCCAGTACATACTTGCGTTCATCGCCGGCAAACACCGGTGCGTGTAGACGAATAAATGCCTGCCCGGGAAACGCATCCTTGATAACCGATACAATATCCTCGAATACTTTCTGCATGCTAGATATTATATATATCGGCCTTGTATCTGCTAAGATTAGCTGGCTGCCTAAACCAGGCAATGGTTTCTTTCAAACCCTGCGATAACGTATACTCCGGTGTCCAACCTGTATGTTCCTTAATTTTCTCATTCGAGCCATACAGCCGGAACACTTCTGAGTTTGCTGGTCTCATGCGGGTATTGTCGGTAACTATTTTTGCTGAAGGATTTATCTGATTAATAAGCTCCTGAGCGAGGTCACCCACGGCTATCTCCGATTGCGACGCGATGTTACAATCATGTCCGATGAGCAAGTCCGATTTTGCAATGGCTGCAAATCCTTTCACTGTATCCTTTACGAAAGTTAAATCCCTCGTTGGAATAGTATCGCCAAGTTGAATCTCGTTCATGCCATTAAGCAACTGCGATATGATCGTAGGGATCACAGCTCTTGCCGACTGACGCGGACCATAAGTATTAAAAGGACGCACGATGGTCAGCGGCAAATTGAAGCTCCTGTAGAATGACTCGGCTATACAATCTGCGCCGATCTTCGAAGCAGAGTAAGGCGACTGCGGTTGGCGCGGATGATTTTCGTTAATGGGAATGTACGTTGCCGTTCCATAAACTTCGGAAGTCGATGTCACGAGCACACGCTCAATGCCCAGGTCTTTCGCGCCTTGAACGATATTCAACGTTCCCTTTACGTTGGTGTCGATGTACGAGTCGGGCGAATGATAACTGAATGGAATGGCAATCAGTGCTGCCAGGTGGAACACTACCTCGGTTCCTTTCATTGCTTCTCTGACACCGTTAGGATCCCGGATGTCGCCCGCGAATATCTCCAGTTGCTTAAGTTTGTCGGTAGGCAAGGTATCAAGCCATCCCCAGCTATTGAATGAATTGTAGTAGACAAATGCTTTGACCTTGCAACCCTCTTCGAGCAGGTGTTCAACCAGATGGCTTCCAATAAATCCATCTGCGCCTGTTACCAATACTTTCTTACCGGATAAATGCATCGTTGTTAAAAGTCAAACGGGTGTTTAGCAAGGCTTCTGGCAGCAAAAGGGTGATAGCCCCCGGTGAAGCTACAGGAGGTTTGATGTCCTTAATTGCTTTAAAATGCCTCGCGAAAACAGGACCTGCAGCCCCGACTTGGGCAATATTCTGCATTTTATGCCTTTTTGTTAAATAAACCGCAAAATACGTAAAAGCCGATGAACCCACTAAATCACAACGGGTTTGCAGAACGTCCGGTGAACCCAAATTAGAATGGAGTTGGAAAGCGATCCCCCTTGTCTCACAACTTCAAAACTAACTATCGGAATCCAGTCACAATCTATACCCTGTTCTATGATGAGATACTCCGCGCTAGCTTTGTGCGGATGACGGAGGCTTCCATGCTTCAACTGGAGCCTTACACTGCTTTCGTAACGTCAAATAATCAAATGTTCTACGATCGACTTGCGGCGAAAGGATGCGCCTCCAGAGGCAACTTGGCGAAAGGATGATAATCCCCCTTCAGTCCAACTGGCTGCTGGTGTCTGATCAGGTAAGCAATTTCAATAGATGTTTTTGTTTCCTCAATTTTAAATCCACGTCCTGCAACAATCTCTTCATAACTTCTGGTGTGAAGGTCCGTGAAGCCTTCACTAAACTCCACCTCTTTTCCTTCGACTGTAATTGAACGAAACGTTCTTTTTTTGTTGCTCTTTATATCGTCTGGCAGTGTTTCGTAATTAATGCTCAAGAACCATCTTACCCTCGCTTTCTCCAATTCCAGATATCCTGCCGCCCTGTCATGCGTATGAATGTGAACGATATTTTTTTTAACCGGCCCAAAAATCCATGTCAGCATATCATAGAAGTGTATGCCTATATTCGTCGCTATTCCTCCAGATTTTGCAATATCCCCCTTCCAACTGGTAAAATACCAATGGCCTCTTGATGTTATGTAGGTCAAATCGACGTCATAAATTTTATCAGGTGGACCTGCTGCTATTTTTTTTCTCAGATCAATAATTACGGGATGCAATCGTAGCTGAAGTATGTTATATACTTTTTTACCACACTCGTTTTCTATCTCGCGAAGCGAATCTATATTCCAAGGATTTAACACCAATGGTTTTTCACAAATTACGTCGCAGCCTTGTTTTAAGGCAAAACGGATGTGTGAGTCGTGCAGATAATTCGGAGTGCAAATACTCATATAGTGAATTTTCTCGCCCCGACGTTTTAATTTATCTATATGACGGTCAAATCTTTCAAACTCAATAAAAAAGTCGGCATTTGGAAAATACGAATCCATAATTCCCACCTGGTCAAATTTATCTAACGCCGCCACAAGGTTGTTGCCTGTCTCTTTTATAGCCTTTAGATGTCGAGGTGCTATAAAACCGGCAGCGCCGATTAATGCAAAATTCTTCATATATGAATGATTAGGTATTATGCGCGTTCTCTATTTGCCTACAGACAACGACATGCTCGCCTTGCATAAGGTCATTGTCCATTCCGTTCAAATTACTTGTGGATCTTAGTTCCATAAACATCAAAACATGTTATTGATTAACGGCCGCGAAGTTAACAATTAGTAATTCTAATTGAAAATGATGCGGATCAGCACGCTATAGACCCTTGGCAGCGTCTTAATATCAGAATATAACCTGGGAACAAATTTAGTTTCGTCAAGGAAGTCAGGTATTTCACTGATCCTTTGCAACTAACCCGTTTTGTAGTCTATAGGTATCGTTGCTTTCGGGGCAAATCGCGGTACCATCTTTTCCAAAGATTAGTTTATGACCGTATTCGCTCATCCATCCACTTTGCCTCGCCGGATTACCCATAACAAGCGCGTAGTCGGAGACGGACTTGGTAACCACCGCCCCGGCGCCTATGAATGCAAACTTTCCGATTTCTATTCCGCAGACAATAGTAGCATTCGCCCCAATGGTTGCACCTTTTTTAACAATTGTTTTCGAATATTGATTTTTTCTGTTGATGGCGCTTCTAGGATTGATAACATTTGTAAAAACCATTGACGGTCCGAGAAACACGTCATCCTCGCACGTTACTCCGGTGTATATGGACACATTGTTTTGAACTTTGACATTATCGCCTAGTACTACGCCCGGTGAAACGACGACGTTTTGGCCGATGTTGCAATTTTGCCCAATTTTGCAATGAGGCATGATATGTGAAAAATGCCATATTTTAGTCCCCTTGCCAATTTCGCAGCCTTCATCGATTATGGCGGATGCATGAGCAAAATAAGGTTGCATCATGAGTGAAAATAGTCTTTTATCTTGTTGCAAATAAATTCCATTTGGTCAGGTTCCATTTCCGTATGAATTGGCAGCGAAATTACAACCTTGGATAAGTTTTCCGTGACAGGGAATGAACCCTCTTTGACGCCTGGCCGTCGATACGCTTTTTGAAAATGTAAAGGAACTGGATAATAGATCATAGTTGGTATGCCTTCCTTGGCTAAAAAGGCTTTAAAAGCATCGCGTCGTTCATTCGGAATTTTAATTGTATACTGATGAAATACATGAGTTGAGTATGGGGTCCTGAATGGGATTTTAAGACCGGGAACATCAGCAAGCGCAGCATCATAGTAGGAAGCTACTTCATTGCGTTTTCGGCTATAGTCATCTAGATATCTCAGTTTAACATTAAGAATTGCAGCCTGCAAAGTGTCTAGACGGCTATTGATACCGACAACTTCATGATGATATTTTATTTTTTGCCCGTGATTGGCGATCATCTTAATTTTTTCAGCCAATTTTTCATCGTCAGTGAAGAGCGCGCCGCCGTCACCAAAGCAGCCTAAGTTTTTTGAGGGAAAAAAAGAAGTCGTTCCTATAGTGCCCATAATACCGGCTTTCTTTCTAGTGCCGTCCTTAAACGTGTATACGGCACTTAGCGATTGAGCGGCGTCTTCGATCACGGCCAGGCTATACTTTTCAGCCAATTTTAATATGGGCTCAAGGTGGGCGCATTGTCCATAAAGGTGTACGGGTACTATTGCGACAGTGTTGTTGGTTATTTTTTCTTCAAGCTGATCGACGTTGATATTAAAGGTATCTTCATCAACATCTGCAAATACTGGTGTCAAGCCCAGTAACGCAATTACTTCAGCCGTAGCCACGTAGGTATGCACAGGAAGGATTATCTCATCGCCAGGCTTGAAACCTAAACACATCATTGCAATTTGTAAAGCATCCGTGCCGTTAGCGCATGGTATAACAAATTTAGCTCCGGTATACTCGGCCAAAGCGCGAGCAAAGTTTTCGACTTCAGGTCCTTGAATAAAGGCTGTTGAATTCAATACCTTTTGTATAGACTGGTCGATCTCATCTTTTATACGGAGGTACTGCCCATGTAAGTCCACCATTTTGATTTTATCCATTTGATGAAAGCTAAGAATTGATGGAATACTTGTTTATAATTCTTCATCTGCTATTTTATTCCACGTAATTTCTTTTCCCATTGCCAAGCGTGCAGAAGAGATTCATCTATGCTGAATTTTGTTTTCCATCCCAGGGTCTTATTTATTTTAGCTGGGTCGGCATAAACTTTTTCCACGTCCCCAGGTCTTCTCGGCCCAATTACATAAGGAGTGTTAACTTGGGTTACGGCATTAAATTTTTCCAGCAATTGTAGCACAGATACACCAACGCCTGTACCCAAATTAAATGCTTCGCATAGTTTTTCATCGTCTCTAGATTGCAGGAATTGCATAGCCTTTACGTGCGCATCACCCACGTCTACAACATGGATAAAGTCTCTGATACACGAACCATCTGGAGTGTTATAGTCGTTACCGAAGACTGTTACCTTATCGCGGATGCCTGCTGCAGTTTGGGTTAAATAAGGGACAAGGTTGTTCGGCGTCCCCAGGGGAATTTCACCTAACAAAGCCGAAGGATGTGCTCCTATTGGATTAAAATATCGCAATGAAACTATTCTTAACCCTTTCACTGCCACGTCTTCTAAAATTCTTTCGCTCATCTGCTTTGTTGAGCCGTAGGGAGATTCAGCTTTTTTGAATGGTGCGGTTTCGCCCACTGGAATTTTATCTGGCTGACCGTAGACAGTACAAGAGGATGAAAAAATCAGGTCACTGACTCTGTTTTCAAGCATCGTTTCCAGGACTGTCAACAACGAGTTTAGGTTATTTTGGTAGTACAACAAAGGATATTCAACTGACTCGCCAACTGATTTAAACGCTGCAAAATGCAGAACACTCGAAAAAGTCCCCGCGGATTGAAAGACCTGGTTCATAAATTGCCTATCACAGCAATCACCCTGATAGAATGAAACTTTCATACCCAGAATTTTTTCAATCCCATCCAAGAGTGTCCTGTCACTTTTTGAAAGATTGTCGACGATAGAAACTTCGTAACCAGACTGGACTAACTCCACAACTGTATGCGCTCCAATATAGCCCGCGCCACCTGTAACGAGAACCTTTTTTTTATCCATATCTGATTATAGTCGTGCTGTTATTCTATTTTTTGCCAAAATACCTTTTACGTCGTAGATAACTGTATTATCGAATTTAATTGCTTCCCAATCGATTGTGCTAAACACCTGATGCCCTACAGCTAAAATTATCGCATGGTATTTTTTTGTTAATGTATCTATCAATGTTAGATTATATTCATGCTTAACTTCTTCGGCGTCAGCCTCTGGATCGTAAATATCGACGACTGTTCCAAAGCTTTGTAATTCTCCAATTACGTCGATGACCCTGCTGTTCCTGATATCAGGACAATTTTCCTTAAACGTGATGCCAAGTATCAGAATGTCGGCTCTGTTGATGGGCAGTTCGTGCTGCGCCATTAACTTGATCACAGAATTTGCAACGTGTATGCCCATGTTATCATTTATTCTTCTACCTGAAAGAATAACTTCCGGGTGATAACCCAAACTTTCCGCCTTGTGGGTTAGATAGTATGGATCGACTCCGATGCAGTGACCTCCGACAAGGCCAGGCTTGAAAGGCAAAAAATTCCATTTGGTAGCAGCGGCTTCCAGCACTTCGTGGGTATCTATACCAATTCGTTCAAAAATTAGGGCGAGTTCATTTACAAATGCAATGTTCAGATCGCGTTGCGAATTTTCAATGACCTTGGCGGCCTCTGCTACTTTCAGTGAAGATGCTTTGTGCGTGCCCGCGTGAATTATTTTTTTGTAGAGTTGATCTACTTTTTCAGCGATCTCCGGGGTACTTCCACTAGTCACTTTTTTAATTGACGTTACCCTGTGCTGTTTATCGCCTGGATTAATTCGTTCCGGCGAGTACCCACAGAAAAAATCTTTATTAAAAACTAAACCGCTTACTTTTTCGAGAATCGGAACGCAAATCTCTTCGGTGCATCCGGGGTAAACCGTTGATTCATATATAACGATATCACCCTTCTTTAGAACTTGTCCGACGGTGTTGCTTGCAGATTTTAGCGGACGCAAGTCTGGGTTTTTGAATTCATCTATTGGAGTGGGAACAGTCACAATAAAGTAGTTCCTATCCTTTATATCTTCGACACTAGCCGTGTATTTTAGTTTTGAAGCGGAGCGTAGCTCACCCGGTTCCACTTCTCGGGTTCTGTCATACCCTTTCACAAGTTCTTTTATTCGATCTTCATTGATATCAAACCCCACAACGTCAAGAACTTTTCCAAACTCAACAGCTAACGGTAAGCCTACATATCCAAGGCCGATAATTCCGATTTTTTCCATGAGAAAGTCTACATCTTTATATTATAATATTCCTTATACCAATCGACGAATTTTCCAACACCTGCTTCGATGGGTGTAGCAGGCTTGAAATCTATTTCACGCATTAAGTCGGTGACATCTGCGTATGTTTCGGGTACATCACCATTCTGCAATGGGAGAAAATTCTTGATTGCAGTCTTACCCAATTTTTGCTCAATTATTTCAATAAACCGCAACAGCTCAACAGGTTCATTATTCCCAATGTTGTAAACCCTGTAGGGAGCAAAACTGCTGGAAGGGTCCGGCGTCATTCCAGACCAATTTTTGTCTGGTATTGGAGCCTTAGGAATGAGGCGTTCAATACTTTCAACAATATCATCGACATAAGTAAAATCGCGCTTCATTTTACCATTGTTAAAAACATCTATAGGTTTTCCTTCGATAATAGCTTTTGTGAATAGGAACAATGCCATGTCAGGCCTGCCGTATGGACCATATACCGTAAAAAATCTCAAGCCTGTACTAGGTAAATTAAACAACGACGAATATGTATGCGCCATAAGCTCATTGGATTTCTTTGAGGCGGCATAAAGGGAAATCGGATGATCTACGTTGTGATGTACAGAAAATGGCATCTTTTTATTTGCGCCATAAACTGAGCTGGAAGAAGCATAAACGAGATGTCGGATATTAAAATGTCTGCAAAGTTCTAGTATGTTCAGAAATCCATGTAGATTACTTTTTAAATATGCATGTGGATTTGTAAGTGAATAACGTACACCGGCTTGCGCCGCTAGGTTCACTACATATTCTATGCGATGTTCTTGAAATAAATGTTGCAGATCCGGGTAGTCAACCAAATCACACTTTTCAAATGAAAACCCGTCTAGTTTGTTTAGGATATCTAGCCTGGATTGCTTAATACCTACATCGTAATAATCATTTAAATTGTCAATGCCCACAACATCATATCCTACGTTGCAGAGTCTTTTCGTCAAATGGAACCCAATAAATCCGGCTGCACCCGTTACTAATACCTTTGCAATTGAATGCATGAATCCAATAAGTTAGCCACAAAACTAATAGATTATGACGATTTTAAATTTATTTTCTATTTTTCGCACAATTAACTGATCATGGATAAAGCAGAAAAAAAAGATGAAGTCGATTTGATGGAAATATTTCTCAAAATCTTAAATGCCATCCGAACAAATTTTTGGCTTATCCTTTTGTTTTTCTTCATTGGCACTGCGCTTGGATTGGCGTTCTATTACTCGTCCAACAAAGTTTATGAATCTAAGATGGTGGTTAGCTCTGGTATTCTAACAAGTTCATTTAGTGAAGCATTGATTGAGAAATTGAACCGCCATCGCAGGGAACTAAATAGCAAGGCGATCAAGGAACTACTTAATTGTTCTGATGAGACTGCGAAGAATCTTGTCAAACTTGAAATTGAGAAGGTGTCGCAGGTAGATGAGCTCAAGGAGACAGATAAATTTACGATCACAGCCGAAGTTCTAAACCAAGATATATTGCCTGACCTTCAACGCGGGTTGGTATTTTATCTTGAAAACAATGAATATGTCAGAGTCCGCGTCGACCAAAACCGAAAATATCTGCAACAAATGGTATCAAAACTAGATGCCGAGATTAAGGATATGGAAGAGTTTAAGCAAAAGTTAACGAATGGCGCCTTTTTTGAAACCGCCAGGGGAAACGTTATGTTCGATCCCACGACCGTGAATTCGAAAATCTTGGACTTAACAAAAGAGAGGATTAATCTACAGCATTCTCTAGAGCTGTCCGAAAGCGTCCAGGTGATAGAAGGGTTTACGAAATTTGAGAGACATTCTCGCCCGCGGCTTTCAGTTTCGTTGATTTCAGGATCGTTTGTTGGGCTATTTTTCGTTGGCCTGTTCATAGCTTTTAAATCCATTCGCAAAATCTTAAGAATGGCTGACAAGGCTAATAAAACATGATCCTAAGACTCATTCAAAAGGAATTCATTTTAGAATTGCGGAGAAAGGCCGTGATTTCAGGAATCAGTCTCTACCTTGTCAGTATTATTTTTATTTGCTACCTCACCTTTAGTCTCCGTCAAAACTCAATAAATGAAGCCACATGGTCGGCATTATATTGGCTCTCTGTGCTCTTTGCAAATGTCAACGGTATTGCAAAAAGTTTTATCGGTGAGAAGAAAGGGTTACTTATCTATTATTACTCGATAGCAAGTCCACAGGCAATTATATTATCAAAAATAATTTACAACGTCGTATTAAGCCTCGCGCTCGCGCTTGCAGGATTTCTCCTTTTCTCGATCTTCATCGATAACCCCTTGCAGGATCAGGAACTTTTCATTTTGACATTATTGCTCAGCTCATTCGGGTTCTCTGCATGCCTCAGCTTAATATCAGCCATTGCATCTAAAACAAATAATAGCAACGTCCTGATGGCCGTGTTGAGCTTTCCGGTCATTATTGCACTGCTTCTTATGTCCATAAAGATTACCAAGAATGCTTTGGACGGGTTGGCCAGGTCTGAGAGTCAGGACGAGCTCCTGAACCTGTTCGCCATAAATTGCATTATGGTCGCTTTAGCGTACCTTCTATTCCCCTATATTTGGCGCAGTTAAACGGAGGCGCAAAGTGTAATGAAGACGTGGATCAAGATTGCTGCAATTGCGTTGTTGTTGTACGTTCACATTGGCGGAATGCTGTTTGAGGTTCCGCGATTGAACATTCTAAATGAAACTATCAGAGCGTTGTATTTCCATGTTCCCATGTGGTTTGGAATGGTGTTGCTCTTCCTGATATCGGTATACTATGCTATCCTATATCTTCGCAACCCAACCAGCAAATTTGATATAAGATCAGTGGAGTACGCTAATGTTGGCCTTACCTTCGGCATTTTAGGCATGATCACCGGAATGCTTTGGGCAAATTACACCTGGGGCACGCCTTGGCATGGGGATCCGAAGCAAAACGGAGCGGCAATCGCCTTACTGGTTTATCTTGCTTATTTTATCCTTCGCGGTTCCATTCAAAACGAGGAGCAAAAGGCCCGCTTAAGTGCCGTCTACAATATTTTTGCATTCGCCGCGATGATTCCCCTGATTTTTATAATCCCCAGACTAACCAGCTCCATGCATCCCGGAAGCGGTGGGAATCCTGGCTTTAATATGTACGATCTCGATAGCAAAATGCGGCTGGTATTTTATCCGGCAGTGATCGGTTGGTTCTTGGCAGGTGTTTGGATTGCCTTACTGAGAATTAAGGTCCGTGAACTGGAAGAGCAAATTATGGATTTTGAAAATGAATAGAATTATCAAATTTATAATTGTGATCTTGGGCATCCTTGCCCTCGAACCAGTTTTCGGCCAGGAAAAAGTGCCTATGGCCGATAATTTGCGCTCTGAAGGTAAAATTTACGTTGTTGTGGTAATGATTCTGATTGTGCTTGCGGGTCTTATTTTTTACCTCTTTCTGATGGATCGAAAGGTAAAAAAACTAGAGAAATTAGTTTCTGAACGAAAAAAGCAAACCAAATAAATATAACTTCTGTTTTTCATAAAATTCGCTCATTTTTTAGGCGTTTGTGTCTAAGTTTGCCGTATAGTTTCGATTGAAGACCATGAAGAGATCGCATATATTCTTGCTCATTGTTATTGCAGTGGCCATTGGCATCATCGTTTCTACCGCGGATGATGCCAGCACATATGTTGGTTTCAGTGAAGCGTGGGCAATGTCAACATCTGGAAATAAAAAAGAAATCCATGTTGTTGGTCAGCTGAAAAAAGATCCCAATGGCCACATTATAGGTATAAAGGAAGGGGAGGATAAAGTTTCGTTTTCGTTCATAATGGTTGATGACGAGGGAAAGGAACAACAAGTCAACTATAATCAGCCAATGCCACCCGATTTTACGAGATCTGAAAAGGTAGTCGTAATTGGAAGTTACAAAGGCGACACATTTAATGCATCCAAGATCATATTAAAGTGCCCTTCCAAATACCAGGAAGATAAAATAACGGTGTAAGTCATATTTTGCAAGCACACTCGATTTTACACATTCCATACGGCTTTCTGAGAATGAACAGAAAGCCAGAACATAAAAACTTGCACTCATGCACTATCTCGTCGGTGACTTAGGTCACCTTTTTGTTATAACGGCCCTGATCACCGCACTGCTGTCGGCTTTTGCCTACCTGAAGGCATCTGTGATTACTGATCTGGGCAAGCGTGAAGGATGGTTATGGAATGGAAAGGTGAGCTTTTTTATACATGCCGCGTCGGTTCTGGGCATTTGCATTGTCCTCTTTGTTATCATCTCTAACCATTATTTCGAATACCACTACGCCTACAATTACTCTGACCGGAAATTGCCCACATATTATTTGATATCCACATTTTGGAACGGCCAGGAGGGCAGCTTTTTGCTTTGGATGTTCTGGCATGCAATCCTGGGAATAATATTAATCGTTACGAACAAATTCTGGGAGGCGCCGGTAATGACGGTTTTCTGCCTGGTACAGGCCTTTCTCGCCTCTATGATACTCGGTGTCGTGATTCCGGGCCTGGAATTTAAAATTGGCAGTTCTCCTTTCATATTGTTGCGGGATGCCATGCCGGAGGCGCCAATTTTTAAGGCTCAGCCTGAATTTATTCCGACAGATGGACAAGGACTAAATCCGTTGCTCCAGAACTATTGGATGGTAATCCATCCGCCAACGCTTTTCCTGGGTTTTGCCCTGACGGTCATTCCATTTTCATACTGTATCGCTGGATTGTGGTTAAAGAAATTCAGCGACTGGATCAGACCGGCATTGCCTTGGACGTTGGTTGGCTGTGGTGTTCTAGGATTAGGGATTCTGATGGGAGGGTATTGGGCTTACGAAACATTGAACTTTGGTGGCTATTGGAATTGGGATCCAGTCGAGAATGCCGTGTACGTACCATGGCTGATCATGGTGGCGTCGCTTCACACCATGATCACTTATAAGAATAGTGAAACGGCCCTAAAGGCGTCGATTATTTTAGTAATAAGCGTCTTTATCGCGATACTTTATTCAACATTTCTAACCCGTAGCGGCATACTCGGTGAATCCTCAGTTCATTCCTTCACAGACCTGGGTCTGTCAGGTCAGCTTTTATTGTACCTTATGTTCTTCCTGGCAGGTGCCGTGATAATTTCGATCATCCGATGGAAAAATATCCCGTCGACGGAAAAGGAAGCTTCGGTTTACTCCCGGGAGTTTTGGATTTTTATCGGGGCTACAACGTTATGCCTGATGGGCTTCCAGGTTTTGTCCGGCACTTCGATACCCGTGGTCAATGCCGTGACGGGGTGGTTTGGTATTGACAAGAAACTTGCACCGCCTACTGATGCCGTTGCATTTTATTCCAAGTTCCAGATCTGGTTTGCAATTGCCGTAGGAATTCTATCTGCCGTCGGACAGTTTTTCTGGTGGAAAAAAGTTGACCGCAAAGTTCTCATGAACCAATTATTTGTACCGGCGATCGCTGCGCTGCTGGTCTCCCTGCTTGTCGTCAATCTATTGCGCGTATTTAACCTTTCCTATGCATTGCTCATGCTTGCCGGATTCTTCACAGTTTTTGCGAATGGGAAAATACTATATGGACTGTTAAAGGCAAGTCCGTCCTTGTCAGGGGGTGCTATTGCTCACATGGGGGTCGGTCTGATGTTAATAGGCATTATGTTTTCAGCCGGTTATTCGAAGGTCGTTTCGCTGAATAATACCGGGCTTCAGATTTCAAAAGAATTCAGTGATGAATTCAACAGGGATAATTTAATGTTGTTTGTGCATGAACCGCGCACGATGTGGGGATTTGAAATTGAATACCTGGGTGAACGATTTGAACCACGCCACCATACGGGCTTCATTAGCAAAAGCGATGTCATTCAGACCGAAGATAAAAATATAGTAGTCGCTAAGCGCCCAATGAAAGTGGGCTCGAAGAATTATGATAGCAATGACACTATTGACGTGCACGGCGAAAATACGTACTATGAAATTGAGCTGAGAAAGGGGAACAGAAAATATCGCCTCTTTCCAAGAGCACAGATAAATCCTGAGATGGGTGGCTTGGTAGTCTCCCCCGACATCTATCGATCCGTTTCCGCAGATTTGTATACCCACGTCTCCTCAGTGATGGATCCGTCTGAAGAACACGACTGGAGTGAGCTGGAGGAAATTAAGGTAAAGCAGGAACAGGATTTCTTTGCAAACGATTATGTCGGTGTACTTGAGTCCATCGAGCGCATCCATAACATACTGGGCGTTGAACTCACCGATCAGGATGTTGCCGTTAAAGCAACGATCCGGTTACGCGGTGAAAAAGGGGATTATATTGCGGAACCGGTTTTTCTGATCCGAGACAAAATGGTAGGCAGAATCCCGGATGAAGTGTCAGATCTGGGCATCAGAGTAACGTTGATGAATATCCATCCTGAAACAAATGAGTTCTCATTGGGGATCAGCACAAGACAAAAAGACTGGGTTGTAATAAAAGCTATGGAAAAGCCTTATATCAATGTTTTGTGGATCGGTACCCTTATCCTGATGGTTGGCTTTGGTGTTGCCATGTCGAGGAGGATCCGCGAATTCAAGAAAATGAAAGCGAAAGGATTGGAGGTTTGAAGTTTAAAGGTTTAAAGTTTAATGTTTAATGTTTTGAGGGTTTGTTTGATATTTAAGGTTTCCTAAAGAATACCACGATAATCGACCACCGATTACTACTTACCAATTACTACTTACCAATTACAGACGAGTCACATACAGATGGCCGCCTATGCAGGCTGTTATAAATTACATAGTCAATACAACTAGCTCCCTACCAGCTTTTCGATCAGGTTATCAACCGTAATCCCCTCGGCTTCCGCTCTGAAGTTTCTTACGATGCGATGCCGCAGAACTGGTTTAGAGATGATTTGAACGTCCTCGATATCCGGAGAATATTTTCCATTGAGTAAGGCATTGCATTTTGCACCCATTACCAAGTATTGGGACGCTCTAGGACCTGCTCCCCATTCAAGATATTCGTTCGCTATAGCAGAACCACCAGCAATACCTGGTCTCGTCTTATTGGCGAGGGATACCGCGTACTCAATAACATTGTCTGCAACGGGCACCCTTCGCACGAGGTGCTGATAGAATGCGATCTCTTCGCCAGTAAGCACCTTGCTGGTCGAGCGCGTTTCATCAGATGTAGTATTTTTTACTACTTCCACCTCATCCTTGAACGACGGGTAAGTCAGCTGAATATTAAACATAAACCGGTCGAGTTGTGCTTCAGGCAGTGGATAGGTTCCCTCTTGCTCGATGGGATTTTGGGTGGCCAATACAAAGAAGGGTCGCGGTAATTCATATCGCAGTCCAGCAATCGTGACCGCATATTCCTGCATCGACTCGAGTAGTGCCGCCTGTGTTTTTGGAGGAGTGCGGTTGATTTCGTCTGCCAGTATAATATTTGCAAAAATGGGGCCCATCACAAACTTAAAGTTTCTCTCTTTGTCCATTGTTTCGGCACCTATGATATCGGACGGCATAAGATCGGGAGTAAACTGAATACGCTTAAACTGGAGATCCAGCGAGGTAGCAATGGTCTGCACGAGCAATGTCTTGGCAAGACCGGGAACCCCAACTAACAAGGAATGACCCTGGCAAAAAATGCTTGTCAGAACCTGTTTAATGACTTCTTCCTGCCCGATTACAATATGGGAGATTTCTCTTTTCAACTTGTCATAACCAGCAGCCAGTGCGTTGGCCGCATCTACGTCAGAAGCAAATTTTGTCATTGTCGATCGTCTAATATTCCACAATTATCATACTCAGGATCTATATTAATGAACACGTCCGCCCTGGCTTTTTGAAACCATTTCTGCAGAATTTTGTCCTTCTTTTCATTTAGGGTGGCATTCTGGATTTTGGTCCAGTCTTCTTCAAGCGAAGCCTGGTGAGGTGGCGTTCTGGCTTTATAGTAAAGTATTCTAACCGCGTCCTTGCCGTCGTCAGTGCGATAAGTGATCGGCTCCGAAATCGATCCAATTTCCATTGAATCAAGTTTAAAAAAAACAATGGGGTCAAGTTCGTCTACCGTCAGGCTTAATCCACCGTCCTGATCGCTGAAAAACCCGCCATTGCCCTTCGTTTGGACATCATCCGAATGCTCCTTAGCCGCTTTTTGAAAAGTAATACTATCGTTTACAATTAATGTACGGATACTGTCGAGATAACGCGTGGCTTTGTTCAGATCCTCCTGCGACGGTTTCGGCGAAATGAGAATATGTCTGGAGTTGTATTCGTTTCCTCGACGTTCGATTAGTTGCATGATGTGTATTCCAAAAGCGGATTCAAATGGCATTGATATTTCTTTTGGTTTAAGCTTAAAAGCCATCGCCTCGTACTCCGGCACCATTCTTCCACGGGCAGACCAACCCATATCCCCACCGTTCGAAAGCACCGAAGGGTCATCGGAATGTTTTTTTGCCAGGGTCGCAAAATCTTCGCCTGCCAGAATTCTGTTCCGGACATCCATTAGTTCTGCTCTGGTCTTATTCTTTTGGTCTTCGCTAACCTCCGCGATCTTTACAATCTGCGCTACCTGCACTCCTGCTGAAAAATAAGGAAGACTATCTTTGGGAATTTTGTTGAAGAATCGTTTTACCTCAGCTGGGGTCACAACAATACCACTCGTCATTTCTTCCTCCATCTTACTAACAATCATCTGTTCCCTAATTTGTTCTCGCAACTCAGTCCTAAGCTGTTCAAGCGTCTTACCGTACAAAGTCTCCAATTCGTCGGCTGTTCTACCAGACTGCGCCAGAATCATGTCCATTCGGTTCTGGGTATTTAAATCGACTTCGGCATCAAGAACGACCACGGAGTCAATTTCGGCCTTGGCCAGCATAAGCTTGTTGCGAACTAACATCGCCAGATATTGGCAGCGGGCTTCATCCGAGGGTGAACCGCCATTGGTAAGGTAATCCTGGTAGGCGCGTTCCAACTCTGATTTTATCAGAATGTAATTGTCAACCTTGGCAATGATCTTATCCACCACAAAACCATCGTTCTCCTGTGCTGATGCTTTTAGCATGACAACACTGAATAAGAAAATCAAGTAATACCTGTAAATAATTACTCTGGTCATATCGTTAATAAATCTCAAAATCGTCATCATCTTTGGCTTCCTTAAAAACATCATCCTCCAATTTCTTCACCAACTCCACTTTGCGCTTGTTTAATATAATGTTTCTGATATCGTCCCTTACGAACTCCAAAGGTGATACATTATCGGAAATTCTGTATCGTTCAACCTTCAGGAAATAAAGAAAGTTATTATCAGAGGTTTCATAGTAAGGATTAGTTTTAAGAAACTGTATCTTATTGGGTATTTCTGCCAATGGCGAGTTCTTAACAAGGTCATCAAAAACCATCCATGTAGAATCCGAAATGTGATAGGCGGCTGAGAAACTGAGACAATACGATTTTAGTTCCCTTTCTTCCTGTTCACGGTCGGCATAGATCAATTCTTTTATCTTATTCGTGCGAGGTGCATTTTGAGGGACTTTAATAAACCTGGCCTGGACAATATTCTGTTTTAGAATGAAATTATCGATGTTATCGTTATAATATTTCGCAATTTCGGCGTTCGACACTGCGGTATCCAAATTCTTGTTTACAAAGTAATTTTGATACTCATATGCTATTATGCTATACCTGTAATCGAGCACCTTGCGCTCCACTTCAGCCTCATTGATGTCAATTTTACGGGAGGCCTCCTGGATAAGCAATTGCTTCTTAATCCAACTATTGATATAAGCTTCCACCAGTCTGGCACTGTCCTCAGGCGGTGTTCCGGGTGCCACTATTCCGATGAGTTCGTCTTTATATAAATACGAATTATTAGCACGCGCGGCGGGCTGCCGTTGCGCGTTGCTTTCGGAACTGTCACCCTTTATTTTGATCAGATCACAGCTCGACAGCGTGATTCCGATCAGAAACATAATTTCTATTACCGATAACTTAACCCTTGGTCTGCAACTGCTGCAATATGTATTGCTTGCCTTTCTCATTCAAGTTGACACGATATTTTTGCTTTAGCTGTTTAACCCAATTTTCCTCCAAAAATGTCTGATAATCCGAAATTACCGCTGGTCTTGCTTCCTCAAACGACATAAAACCAGATGGCAGTATGCGTTTTAGCCACGCAAGGTAATATATTCCGTTATTTTCCACGGAATAGACTCCCCTTGCCCAAGGTACCTGTTGTAAGATTGCCCTGTCGGTCTTCTTAAAATAGCCCGTCTCGGTTTTTACCTTATATTGGGTGAGAAGGACTTCTAGCGCACTCGTCGCGGCGCTGTCTGCGATTAATTTTTGAAGAGGCGAAGCAAATGCGCTGTCCTTTGAAGAATAAAGGGTTACAATAGCGCGCTCTCCCGCCGTGAAGTTTCCTTTGTGTGCCAAGTAGTGAGAATGCTGGCCAGCGGTATCCTCAGAAGCCTTGCTCCAGACTTCCTTTTCCATGATATCAAACAGAAGAATTCCCTCGTAATACTCCCGAAGCAGGAATTTGTACTCGGGGTGTTCGTCGCTAATCCGTGATTCAACCAATCTATTAATGTTGAGGTCAACATAGTCTGTATAAAGTTGATCGAGATATTTTTCTGGCGCCTGCGCGGTTGGACGCTGATTTTTTTTAACATGTGCTATTGCGTCCTTAATACGGTATGCGTTTTTATTCAGCGTAAACAGTGTTTGCTTTTCGATTACCGTACCCGGACGCGGATTCCATTGTCCTTTTTGCAGGCTGGAGTCTGCAAGCGATAAGAACACGGATTTAGAACCTGGGTTTTCCATGAATCGATATTCCTTTCTAAGTTTGTCTTGAAGATCCTTTTTCGAGAGCGCAGTTCTTTCATCTCGAATCACACGGTTTCTCAGGCTCGCTTGCATTTCATTAAAAGGAGGTACGGGAATTTTTTTTTCAAGCCTCAGGATATGCCAACCGTATTGTGTCTGAAAAGGATCCGAAATTTCACCTGGCTCCTGCAGAAAGAATGCGATCCTTTCAAACTCCGGCACGGTCGACATTGCCCCACTACCGAAGGGTTTTAACCTGCCGCCACTGGCTTTAGTACTCATATCCTCGGAAAATTGTCCGCACAATTCGTCCCAGTTCACCCCGGCTCTTAATTGATCATGCAGTTCAAATATCAAATTCTTTACCCGGCCACTATCCTTATCGCCACCCGTTCTCAACAGAATGTGCGACACTTCAACCTCGCCGCGCGCGGGCCTCCGGTCGGACACTTTTAAGATATGATATCCAAACTTCGTTCTAACGGGATAGCTAACATTTCCTACTTTCGTAGTATAGGCGACTGTTTCAAATGGATAGACCATTTGCAGCGATGTAAAGTAACCGAGGTTTCCCCTGTTCGTTTTCGCTGATTGGTCATCGGAAACCTCCGACGCCACCTTACCGAAATCCTCGCCTTCAACAACTCTCTTTCTTATTCTCATGATTTTTGTGTAGGCCTTCGTTGTATCGGCGGGTGGGGCATCTGGTTTTAACTTGACGAGAATATGCGACGCGTTTATTTCTTCCTGCATACGCGCATAAGTCAGTCTGACAAGGCTATCGACAATTTTAGCGTCGGGTAAGTATGGCTTGCGAAGTTCGTCCTTATAGCCATTGAATTCGTTCAAAAAGACTTTGGTAGTATCTAGCTTTCTATTCCTTGCCTCCTCAACCTTCAGTTTGAAATTGATAAACAGGTTGAGATATTCATTGATTTTCTCCTCCGTGAAATCTTTCCGAGGATCCTGATGATTCTTTTTATACAGATACACAAACTCATCAGCTTTGACGGATGTCTTATTTACAGTGACTAAGGTAACTGGCTTGACTGCATTGGAATTTGCAAATCGGGTTTGTGCCAAACAGGAAATGGCAGTTAGCGTACAACACAGCGGTACAATCGTTGCACGAATAAGCACTGATAAATAAATTCGGGTGATCACTTAAAACGAACAGTTTTTACCAGCCTGCATATATTGTGCTCGTTTGTCTTTTGATATTCGACTTTATCCATGATCGATTTGACTAACCTTATGCCTAGACCTCCCTTTCGCTTCTCATGAATGATATTGTCAATAGCAGGGGTGCTAAACTCATTGATATCAAAAACTGTTCCGTCGTCTATTATCTCGAATACTAGTGGATTGTTGTTATCTACATGAATAACCAGTTCAAAGAGATCCTCATTGTTGCAGTGATGCGCGTGGATCATGAGATTAGAACACATTTCATCCAATGCCAGTACAATCTCACTGATCTGGAGATCGGGAATGTTGTGATTTTTTAACGAGCTTCGAATAAAGTCCCGAACCCCTTTGAGGTTTTCAATACTACATCCGACCTTATATTTATAACTATACTTCATTGATCAATTGCTTTGCTTGACTCTTATCTTTTCTAATTTGCAGAAGTTCATTAAGGCCCAGAATATTAAACGTATTAGCGACTTTATCGCTCATTCCAAAAAGCACCATTTTAATATTTCGGTCTTTGAATTCTTCAATGTAGGACATGAACACTCCTAGCCCTGCAGATGAAATATATTCAAGTGCGCTGCAGTCTACGAGGATCTTCTTAAATCCTTCGCCCACACTTTTTGCAATTGACAGGTCAAGCTCGATTGAAGAGCTAGCGTCAATTTCTCCTATCAAGGCGATAATATCCGCTCCATCTTCCTGTAGTCGTTTGATGTGGATCATAGGTTTTTAACGTGGTTTAAAATTTAATGTTAACTCCAAAAGTTTTGCTATTTCCATCATGAAAATGAACTTTTTACTTAAACTTTACGATCATCGTGGTATAGTCATCGTCTATGTTGCTGGTACCGGAGAATTCATAAAGTTTATTTATCAATTGATTTTGAATCTGCAATGGAGGTAAACCACTTAGTTCGCATACCACTTTGGCTAGCTGTTCGTAGCCAAACTCGTTTCCCCTGGCGTCTTTCGCTTCGGTAATGCCATCTGTGTAAAGCACCATTATATCCCCAGGCCTATAGTGAAATACATTTGACTGGATAAAGCTGCTGTAAGATTTGTTACGGACCATGCCCAGGGCCACACCTTTATCTTTAAGGTACTGTGAGGACTTCGTCTCCGCGCAGTAATACAGCACTGGACAATGTCCCGCCCGCGCATACCGGACGGACTTCGTCTCCGTATTGATAATAAAGTAGGTAGCTGAAATGAATGATCCCCTTTCTAAACAGTATACCAAAGCCTGGTTAGCCTGTATCATAAAGTCTTTAGGTTCAATGTCGCGCTGTGCTAGACTGTGAAATATCCCCTTCATCTGCGACATATGAAATGCGGCTGTTGTGCCCTTACCGGATACGTCGGCGATAATGATTGAAATGAGATGCTTGTCAATGCGAAGGGTGTCGTAGTAATCGCCACCTACCTCGTCGGCAGATTCGGAGAATGCTGCAATATCAAAATCGGGATCCTGCTCTAGAATGGTGGGAAGCAAACTCTTTTGAACCATTTTGGCGATCTTCAGTTCCTCTTTATAGCGTTCGTTCTGCAAGGCCTCTTCCATGAGGCGGAAATTTTCGATGGAGATTCCTGCTTGATTCGAAAAAGTGGAGACAATCTTCGTCATCTCCTTGTTGAAACTCTCAGGCAATTCCTTGAGCAGCGCTAATGTCCCTATGTTCTGACCTTTAACATAAATGGGAAAGGCAAGTATTGACCGGAATCGGGACCCCTTAAGAGAAGCGAGGTGCTTCGATAAATTTTTGGTCTTCTCACTTCCCTGATCCAGGACACCCTTCACATTGTGTGTCTTTAGATGATTGATAATATCATACGATTCCTTGTCAGTGATCTTGTAGGTAAAAAGTTTGTGTTCGTGAGCATTGCTGTTTATTTCTAGCCAGGCTGCGTCGGCAAATACTGAACTCACAGATGTTTCTAATAGAATATTGTAAACGCTCTCTTCGCTTTGCTCTGTCTGAATGGATTGACTGATCCGTTGAAAGTTTACTACTTCTTCAAGCTTTTGCTCAAAGACCGACGTGGTTGGCAAATTGAAGAGAATTACCAGGAAGGAAAAAATGCTATAGATCGTAACAAATACGATAAGTGAGAATATAAAAATATGGTATCGATAGTCGGTGAAGTATGGCGAAGTATTATTGATGTCCTCTGAAAGTGAGCTGTTCGTATAGAAGATATATAACAGATAAAAGACAGTTAGAAGAAGCAAAAGCAGACTCGTCCATTTCTGTCTGAAATTGAGAAAAGCAACCCACTTCATATTGCCTGAAAGCACGAGCCCTGTAATCACAAACACTCCCAGCATGGTACCATACAACCATTCTACCAGGGGCACTTTAAAGCTGTTGTAAACCAGTGAAATGAGCAGTCCTATTTCAAAAAACGCCCAAAGACGGAGCAGCCATTTTGACTTCTGGTAGAGGATGAGTCGTTTCCAGGCCGCAAAGGCCATCATCAGAAAGCCAATCATAAGTCCAAGGTTGATCATGTAGATCAGGTCGATGAACACGATGTGGTGGGTGAGTGCAGTGTCTCCTAACAAGTACTCGATTAACCTTAAGCCCAGAGAAATGACGGTCGCTATTAAGCCGGTAGCAAAGACTCTCCATAGAAGGTCAACGAAGTTTAGAACTTCGTCTCTCTCAATCTTAATTTTGTAGTAGTAGAATAGGGATATGATAAACAGATTGAGAATTATTCCCGGCAGCCAAACAGGTACATCCGGGTTAGTTTTATGGGCGAATTCTAAATGAATGGAAATGTCGGTAAAAAGCAGCGCCAGCCAGGTTATTACACCCACCGTAAAAAGTAATCGGGAGATTGCTTTTGACCGCACAGTCTTTTCTCTTAAAAAAAAGGCCAATCCTGAGATTGGCCTACAAGTATAGGAATAATCAGTAAAATTATTCAACGACAATCTTCTGGGTCAGGTACAAAGTTGCGCCTGCTTATACCGTGTATACACCCTCCTGTAATTGGCTATTTCCCAGGATCTTTCGGTGATTATTACAAGCGGCTTCACCTCGATGATCCTTTCGAATACCTTTTGCCCGGCATTTTAAAAATCTGGAATGGCGTTCTGATGCCCCCTCAAACCTTCAATACTGAAGGTCAAGTTCTGGCCTGAATACGGTTTGGAAAGACGTTTAGTTGCAGTTTGCTCCTGGCTTCGTAGTGGAAACCTG
>JAICGJ010000056.1 GCA_025923195.1 Chryseolinea sp. | reverse complement strand
GATTTTGAATTAAGCTCATTCCCTTTTTTTGTGCGCAGAGCTAGCAGCAACAACCCCATAGAAAGAAGTGTGACAACAGCGGAAACCACTATTGGCGTGATAGATGTTGTTGACTTGATGTCATCGAGCTCGTCCCAATACCAGTCAAAACTCAAGGCAAGAAGCAAAACAATTGTGCCGATACTGCCCATAACAAGGTAAGCATTTGAAAGTACCCTTCCCGTTTCGAATGGCTTCAATTGACTCATGAGGACATATCCACTGAACAGACTCATGTAGGCAATCATTATCAGTTCCCCCCGATCATCAGCAAGCAAACCGAGGCAGATTGTTATGGATAGAGCGAGAGCCCAAGAGTGGAAATAGAAAAAATTATTCTTCAGATTCTTTTGAATGAATTCCAGATAGTAGAATGGCAGGACCAGCGCAAGTAATACCCAATATGCCAGTGCATTATTGTAGGGATAATTGAAATAACCAACTTCGCAGGCATACCACGTGATCCCCGAAATAAATAGCAAACTTGCAACTGACGATCTGAGTACGTAGACTACCGGAAGCGCCAGACACATCCAGATGAAAAGAAATCCTTTCAAATCGCCTTCTATATTGTATACCTGGCTGACGATTGAAATGCTTACGGCAATAGCCAGAAAGATAAAGGTTGCTGCACCTTCGCGCCAGGCGACTGCCTCACGTTTTTTTATTAATACGAACGCTGCGAGCACTTGCCCAATAAGCAATGGTAAAAATCCAATAATCAGTTTTATCGCCTTCGATAAATTATCCCAATTGTGCGCGATGATTAGCACTATACCGAGGCCTATTAACAATGATCCCAGAATTCCGAAGACGATAAATAGCCTGTTTGAGGATTGGCCTGGTTGATCATGGTAATAGTCCTTTATTCTCTGTGCGGTCTCCTCTGTGATGACCTGAGCACGAATCAAATCAGGAAGCTCGTTAAGGAATTGTTTGCTCATAGTGCGGGTCGCAAAACCCCCATGCGTTGATTACATCCAAAAGAAGTTAATATTCCTTTAAAAAAAAATGGCCGCCGTACGCGAAGCAGCCATTTTTCTTTTTGTTGTATTGCAATCAGGTCGGCTCACTTGGAAAAAGTGTAAGCCATCACGGTGTTTGCGTTGAATGTTGGTACAAACAGCGTTTTCGTTTTTGGATCATATTCGATATCGGCAGCGCTGAATTTCTGATCACGGGTATCCAGGAGCTTCTTGGCCTCTCCCTTCGAATTCACATAGGCAACCTCGCCGTGCCAGCTTGATACGAGGTACTCATCTTTTCCAAGGGGAACAACACCATCTGCGCCCTCCGCCGTCGAGCTGAATTTTGTGAGCTTCTTATCCTTTGATAGTTTGAAATTTCCACCCGTTTGAAAATCGACAACATACAATTCGTTGGCGCCCGCAAGCAGTCCGTTAACCCCTTTTATTTGGGGATCTTCGAAGTATACTTCGGCCGTTCCATTCTTTACGATATGAATTTTGCCAGTATTGCTGTCTGAAACATATATGGTGCCCGTTTTGTCGACCGTGATATCGTTTAGAAAAGTGGCGCCTTCGATGTCAAGTGTATTTGTGACTTTCCTGTAGTTATGTCGACGGTTACTAATCGTGAAATATCGGCTATATAAAGATTGTTATTGTGCAGACCCATCCCTTTTGGGGCATCCAGGCCTGTTACCCATTTGAGGTTCTTGATCTTTCCGTCGAGGGTCACTTGTGATATGAACCCGTTTCCATCTTTGTTTTGTGGAGTACCGTCAATAGAGGATACGTATAAGACGTTGTTTTTTGCATCCAGTAGGACCGATTCGGGGACGCGCAGTGATGGTTCTGTGGTCCATTTATGTGTTAATGTCTGAGCCGAAAGGGATAGTGTGCCCATCGCAAGTAAAAGAGTTATAAGACTTTTCATTTGTTTAGATTTTTTAATGATTGCCCTAAAATAACAGGTAAGAGCACAGGAAAGTTGAATAGTAACTAAATCGTGGACGCTTTTTGTTTGCCGATTGTACTTGGCATGCTTCAAAAACATTGACGTCTGCATCGAAGGACGCCTATTACAATCTTTTATACTATTTTCGGGGGTTCAAAAAAATTATCGGACATGTATAACGGTTTGCTGCATACCCACTCCCTTCTGCGATATTTCATCCTCGTCGCACTGATTGTTGTGATCGTAAAGGCCGTAATTGGCCTGGCCAATAAACAGCCCTATGGTAAATGGGATAATAAACTTGGCTTGTACCTGTTCATTTTTACCCACATGCAATTGCTTGTCGGGCTAGTCTTATATTTTATAAGTCCGTTTGTGAAGTTCGGATCAGATACCATGAGCGACAAAGCCACCCGCTACTGGACGGTGGAACATGTCTTTGCCATGCTCATTGCTGTTGTGCTTATCACGCTTGCGCGGACGACTTCAAAACGCATGACCAACGATGAAGCGAAGCATAAGCGCATGGCGATTTTTAACTTCGTAGCATTGGCCGTAATTATAGCGATGATTTGGCTAAGTGGACGGCCGCTGTTGTCATAGCTGTCTGACTGATGTCTAAAATGTCAATTATTTTTTCCTGATGCTACAACCCACGGGACGGACTTCTGATGTTTCAATCTTCTGATTCGTGAGCATGATTTCGATAGCATCTTTCAAATAGTTATGTCTCACATCTGCTTTAACCTGTGCGTTATCATCAATAGCACCTCTATAAACGATTGAAAAGTTCCCGCCATCATTTTTCAATAAAAAAGCCTGAGGCGTTTTTGTGGCTCCAAATCGCTGCATGACGGTTTGATCTTTGTCGGCAAGATATGGTACCGTTAAGCCCAACTGCTGCGCTTTTCTAGTCATATTATCAGTCGACTCAATTTGATCGACACTGGAGTTAATTAACAGCACGGGCACCCTATCGTGAAATTCTTTAGATAAAGCATCTATCCTGTCGCGATAATATTCATCGTAAGCACACGCATTACTGGTAAAGACTATTACAACACCGGAGCATGAAGGATAGGTGGCTAACGAGACCTTGGATCCTGTTATAACGTTTGTAAGGGAAAAGTCAGCAACTTGTTGTGCCTGGGTAGCCAGGGTTGCAAACATCAAATGGATTGCTATAAATATTCTAATCATGGTTTATTCATCGGGTGAAGACGACGATAAAATTCGTATAAACTATATAATGCATAGGAACTATCCGCTCGCTTTTGCTGACAATAAATTTGCCTGTAATATTTCCTTCATCTTTTCGATGAAATGGTTCAACGAACATATGCTCTGCAAAAATAAGATCTTTCCTTCCATATAGTTTTATCATGCTTTCTTTGGCGCACCAGTAAATACAATGCTTAACAATATCCGTTCCCAGATCCCGCAATTCATTCTCGTGGTGAATGCGACTGGCTATTCGCAGCAGTTTCTCCTTTGGTTGCTCAAGATCTATTCCGACAGAGGTATTTTTATCCATTAAAACAGCAACGTATGGAAATGAGTGACTCAGAGAGAGCTTGAAATCACTCATCCTTTGAAATGGTTTGCCAAATTCATCTTTTGTAAGTCCGTAGAAAGGCTGATGAAGAGATTTCATTACTTCCTTCGTAGCTACACGTCCTGCAAGCCATTCCAATCTCTTTTGTGAATTTTTCAAAGTATCAGATACCTTTTCGATACCATCAACCTCAAGGCTGAGGCTTTTTTCATCTTCTGTTATTTGCCACAACGCCCAGGCGCGATCTTTTTCAACTACGATTTTTTCGATAGGCATTTGGTATGTCTGGCTTTATCATTCAATTTTGGGAAAAAAATCGAATAGTCTAAATACTTTAGCTTCAGTGAGGCGATGTTGATGACGAGGTAAATCTGTAATCACCAACTTTCATTTATTCGGAGTTTGTTCACAATATGGGGATTATTTAATGTCAAGTTTGCAGGTATCTAAGCTTCATACTTTAACGGGACATCGCGATTGTGTGTACACGTTGACATCTTCGGGGCTGGGACCAGTGTTCTTTTCCGCAGCTGGAGATGGTTTAGTTGTTATGTGGAATTTGAATGATCCGGGGACCGGATCAGTTATTGCGCAGCTTCCCAACTCGATTTACGCTATTCATCATCACAAATCCTCCAATGCCTTGATCATAGGGCATAATTATGACGGCATACATATCGTCGACTGGCAGAATAAAACGGAGTTGGGGTCGTTACAGATTACAAAGGCCGCAATATTTGATATTCAGTCATACAACAAGGATTTATTTATCGGGACCGGCCATGGCGCATTGATAAGGGTGGACCAGGATAATTTGAGTGTGGTGCAGAACATCCAGCTAACAGATAAAAGTGCGCGGTCCATTTCGATCAACGAACAGTTGGGAGAAGTGGCCGTCGGGTTTAGCGATCACTTGATTCGCGTGTTTGATTTAGAGAACTTACATTTGAAGCATACGATTCAGGCTCATGCCAATTCGGTATTCACCGTCCAATACACACCCGATAAAAAGTTTCTTATGAGCGGTTCGCGTGATGCACGGTTAAAGATGTGGGATGCCACGAGAAACTATGAACAGGCCGCTGAAGTTGTAGCGCACATGTTTGCCATAAATCACTTCGCTTTTAGCCCGGATAATAAACATTTCGTAACTTGTAGCTTGGATAAAAGCATTAAGGTGTGGGATGCGAAGGAATTGAAACTCTTAAAGGTCATAGATCGCGCTCGTCATGCCGGGCATGGTACGTCTGTCAATAAAGTCTTATGGACAAACCATGAAGGTCAGTTGTTGAGCGCCAGCGATGACCGAACCATTTCAGTATGGAACATTAACTTTGAAAAACAACAGGTATGAGAATAACGCCTCTAGATATACGACAGAAAACCTTTGAAAAAAACTTCAGGGGTTATGAAAAGGACGAAGTGAATGCATTCCTGCTTACACTTTCACAAGAATGGGAGCGAGTGCTGGACGAGAACAAAGAATGTCGGATTAAACTTGAAGCCACAGAGCGTGAGGTCAGCAAACTGCGCGAAGTTGAAAGTTCGCTCTACAAAACATTGAAGACTGCTGAAGATACGGGTGCCAACGTAATCGATCAAGCGAGGAGAACGGCTGAGCTCCATTTGAGGGAATCGCAGTTGAAAGCAGACGCTATGATTAACGAGGCGAAATTAAAAGCCCGCGACACCATTGAAGAATCTGATACAAGAGCCCGGGAGATTTTAGAGCAGATGGAAGACAAACTCAAAATCCTTGTTGAAAGCTATAAGAAAATGCAAACACTGCGCGATGATCTGTTGGCTGACTTAAAGCACCTTGGTTCCGATGTGCTTGACCGGGTGGAACGCTCCAGAGCAATGGCTAAGGATTTTGATCCGGATAAACATCTGGCCATGGCTAAGAAGGAGGCTAAGCGGGTGGCCTTTCCCAATACTGTAGATTCAGAAAAAGCGACTCAATCACAAGCTGAAGTACCTGCAGGGGAGAAGGAAGCGGCGGAAGAACAACAGCCTGTGATGATAGAAGAACAACCGAAAAAAGTCAAAAAATCCTTTTTTGATGAAATAGGATGATCGGAAGAGTTGCACTCGAGGGTCTCGAGTTCCATGCCTTTCACGGCGTATATCCTCATGAACGGGAGTCAGGAAATTGGTTTGAAGTTGATATTGCAGTTGAAACAGATTTCTCGCTTGCAGCAGCAACGGATGAGCTGGTGGGAACGGTAAACTACGAAACGCTCTTCAAAATTGTAAAGGATGAGATGGAACGACCATCCAAGCTACTGGAAACAGTCGCCGAGAAAGTTGCCAAGGACGTACTTGAAATTTTTCCCAATGTTATCGCAGTAGAGTTCAAGATTTCAAAATTGAACCCGCCCATTGGTGGCAAATGTAGCAAGGCCACTGTAAGTCTGCTGAAAAAACGCTAGCTTAATCGTATTTATGAATGGTTCAAGTTGGACCTGTTTGTGCGCGGCCAGAGCCCAGTCCGACCCTCCAACGAAAAATGCATATGACGCCGTGCTGAACCTAGTCATTCATTGCGGCTCGCCTAGGACGGACCACCAATTTCCAAACCCTATGAACCCTAAATTCAAGCTAAAATTATTTAAATTTCAAAAACCATTGCGTGATCACTAATTCTATGGATGCAATCGTCGAGTTTATAAAGATATTGGTTCCAGCCTCCATTGTATTGTATGGAGCCTACTTGCTAGTCAGAATGTTCATCCAAAAGGAAATAGATCTCAAAAAACATGAAATTCGGGGCCGAAGTATCGAAACAGTACTCCCTAACCGCCTGCAGGCGTACGAACGAATGGCACTTTTTTTGGAACGTATTTCACCACAAAATCTGTTAGTACGTCTAAGTACTGCAGGTATGACGTCAAAGGAATTTCACCAGTTATTACTTAGCGAGATCCGAAGTGAATATAACCACAATGTGGCTCAACAGGTTTATATGAGTGAAGATGTGTGGAACCTCATCAAGAACGCGAAAGAGGATCTTATACTGAGCATTAACGACGCTGCAGGCGAAATGAACATGGAGTCCACCAGCCTGGATCTGTCCAGAAAGATATTCGAAAAGTCAATCAACAAACAAGTCGACCCCATCGCGCATGCGCTTACAGAATTGAAGAAAGAGATTCAACAAACCTTTTAGCTATGCAAATTAATTCACTCAATAACCGATTCTTTCAAATTGCACTTGAAAAAGCATCCCGGATTTTGGGAAAGCCTGGAAGGCTAATACTGCTGTTGACCACCCTGGCAAGAAAGCTCAAGCAAACAGATTTTACCAAAGAAAATACAGTTCAGGTGAAAGAAAAATTCTTTATTCTGGGACGCTTGCTGCGCGCTTACGCCCAAGGTGAATATCGTGCTGTACCCTGGAAGAGCTTGCTGCTTGTCGTTGCTGCCATTCTCTACTTCATTAATCCCATTGACCTCCTTCCTGATCTGATGCCCGTGGTTGGCCTCACTGATGACTTTGCCGTTTTGTTCATGGTATACAAATCCATTGGGGCAGACATCGATAACTTTTTGATGTGGGAAAAATCCAGGATGACGACCTCCTCATGAAGGTTGCTCTTATCGCAGGAGGGACAGGGCTGATTGGCAGCCAACTTCTGCAGCAATTGCTAGGAAGTAACCGATATCATACGGTGATGGCTTTAACGCGAAAGGAGTTACCCGAGCATTCAAAATTAGTTTCGCTTAAGATGAATGAGACTAGGCTGGAAAACATGGATTCAACCATGCGGATAGACGACGTATTTTGTTGCCTGGGTACGACGATGGCCAAGGCCCGCTCAAAGGAGCGCTTTTATGAGGTCGACTTTACCTTACCGTTGTTATTGGCGAAGAACAGCCTGAGGCTGGGCGCACAACAATATTTGTTAGTCTCGGCGCTTGGTGCAAATACAAAATCACCTATTTATTATAACCGGGTTAAGGGTGAAATCGAGGAGGCTATTGCCAACATTGGATTCAAAACAGTGCACATTTTCCGTCCGTCACTGTTGCTGGGCCCGAGAGATGAAAGCAGGCCTGGCGAAGACGCAGCAAAATTCTTCTACAAAGTCTTCGGATTCATGATTCCGGCCAAGTACAAGGCGATTGAATCCATAAAGATAGCAAGGGCAATGCTTCAATATGCCTCGGGCGAGCAAATTGGAACCTTCGTTCACGAATCCAATGAGTTGCAGAATTTTTGATTAATTTGTTCAGAATGATTGTTGTGATTCAACGGGTTTCCAAAGCCTCGATTACCATTGGGGAATCTCTTAAGGCCTCCATCCACACAGGTGTTGTAGTGCTCGTTGGCATTGAGGATGCCGATGGTCATGAAGATGCAGAATGGCTCGCGTCAAAACTGGTAAACCTTCGAATATTTAATGACAGCGAAGGTGTTATGAATCTGAGCATAAAAGACGTAGGTGGTGAAATCATGATCGTTAGCCAATTCACCCTGCATGCAAGCACCCGAAAGGGAAACCGACCATCTTACCTCAAAGCTGCCAAGCCCGAGAAAGCAGTGCCTGTTTATAATGATTTCATCAATGAGGTTGAAGTGAGATTGGGAAAAACAGTCGAAACTGGCGAATTTGGAGCCGACATGAAAGTAAACATACTCAACGACGGGCCTGTTACCATTATAATCGATACGAAAAACAAAGTATGAACCGCATTCAACTCGTTCGAGGCGATATAACTAAACTTGAAGTCGATGCAATCGTAAATGCCGCTAACAGTAGCTTGACGGGTGGCAGTGGCGTTGACGGTGCAATACATCAGGCCGCCGGCCCCAGGTTGCTTGAAGAATGCCTGAAAATCAGAGAGCGGCAGGATGGATGCCCCCCGGGCGAAGCCGTGATTACGTCAGGTGGAAACCTTAAAGTTAAGTTTGTTATACATGCCGTGGGTCCGATATGGAAAGATGGAAGCGAAGATGAACATAATATATTAGCAAATGCATACAGGAACAGCCTTGTTTTGGCTCAAGCCAATTCAGTGGAAACAATCGCATTTCCTAATATAAGTACCGGCATTTATGGATTCCCGAAAATTCCTGCCGCTGAAATAGCGATTCGTGAGGTCAAGGATTTTCTTACGAAGGATGATAGTATTCAGACCGTTACTTTCTGTTGCTTTGATGAGGAGAATTTTGATATATACAATCAACTGCTAAACAAAGCACCCTAGCATGCCCCTGCATTTTACCCGGGTCATTTTTTGTATAATGATTTTTTTTGAGGTACGGGAAATCCATGCCCAAAATAAGTATGGTCTAAAGGCAACGGCTTTCCCGGAGTATGCCAAGAGTGTTAAAGTCAATCCAGACAACGAATTGATAGACCTGGAAGAATTCATCCCTGGAATTGTCCTCGATATACGTTATGCCACGTCCAATAACTTCACTGGCGAAAAAATTTATACTCTTGCAAAAGCCTATGCCAGAAAACCTGTTGCTGAATCACTAAAGAAGATTCAGGCTGATTTAAAATCTCAAGGATTGGGAGTTAAGATCTTCGATGCTTATCGTCCGTATAAAGCGACTGTTAAGTTCTATGAAGTCTATCGTGACACGACCTATGTGGCTTCACCATACAAGGGCTCCCGACATAATCGTGGATGCGCCCTTGACCTCACGCTAATTGATCTGAAAACTGGAGAAGAATTGAAAATGCCGACGGGATACGATTCATTTACGAAAGCCGCGTGGCCTTCAACTCCGGTAAAAGACCCGCTTGTTAAGAAGAATCGCCAACTATTGATACAGGCGATGCAAAAACATGGATTCCGAGTTAACAGTTCGGAATGGTGGCACTTTGATTTTATCGGTTGGAAAAAATTTGACGTGCTCGATATCGATTTTGAGGAACTGAAGTGAAATAATTATTGCTGAAGTGACTTCAAGTAGGCTAAACTCTTTGGAAGTTGCTCTTCCGCATTGGAAGACTCATCTTCGATAAAGTAATGTTTTATACCCAATTTTTTTGCTTCTCTGATAATTTCAGCGATACCAACATCACCTGTGCCCAACACTACATTGGCTTCATTATCGCTGTGCCCATTGTCAGAATCAGAGGTGCCAACCTTTCTGTCCTTTAAATGCATGAGAACAAAACGCGTGGGATATTTTTTTAGCAATGCCAAGGGATCCTGCCCCGCTTGTCTTATCCAAAACACATCCATTTCCATATAGACGTAGCGTTGATCAAGCTTTTTCATGAGATAATCAAACAAGGTTCCATCCTGATACCGCTTGAATTCGTATCCATGCGGATGATAGCAAAGCAACATGCCATAACTGGCAATAATTTTTGCCGCGTTGTTAAAAACGGCAATGGCTCTATCGACATCTTCGACGTTAAAGCCATTTTCGGCATGAGGAATCCAAAAGCAAACAATAAACTGAGCTCCGTAGGAGCGGGCTTCTTCGGCAACTTGCTGAGGAGCCTTTTCCAGTCTATCGAAGTCAGTTCCAAAGCTTACCACATTTAATTTGTTTTGTGCGAGGAGCTTTATGACGTCAGGAAATTGCATGCCATACGTTCCAGCCATCTCCACATTCCTAAAGCCCATTTCCTTCACTTTAGCCATTGTGCCGGGAACATCCTGTGCAAACTGATTGCGAAGGCTATATAGCTGTAGCCCATATTCCTGAGCAAGTAAGGAAGTCGTCAAAATAAAGAGACAGGGGAGCAATAAAATTGCTTTACATACTCGGGAAGCCAACGTCATACAAGTTTTACAATAGATTAAAATTCTGGTGAAGATAAAAAAAGCCATCGAAGTATTCATTGACGATGGTCTGATGGTTTGATGATTTAAGTCTTCGGAACGGCAAAAGTGCTCCAAAAACGGTGAAAATTGAGCTTTTTCCGCAGATATTGGGGGGTTGGCGGCTGTCGGCCAAGGTGTTTCCGGGTGGATTATCGCCCGATTCCCCGAAGAAAATTACTTTGTTTTCTTCAAACCAGAGGCGCGTTATTACGATGGAGATTGAAGGATCAAATTGGCGACTCGGTGCAGAACAAATAGAAAGTACTGCCTGTAGGGCAGTACTCTAGAGCTTTTGCAACCTGATTGTAGCTATTTATGCGTTACAAGGATTGGCGTATTGGCTACCAGCACGATCAAGTCGTCGTCAACTATTGTCTTTTTTTCATCTGCAAGGATGAGGAAGTTTCCATACAGTTGATCGAGCTCTGATTTGTTGGGCTGATAACCCAGCAACTCGAGTCTGTGTTTCAAAGCAGCGCGGCCGCTCCTGGCGGTAAGGATAATCGATGAGGACGGTACACCGACATCAGCAGGATTAATGATCTCGTAGTTCTCTGAATTCTTCAAGAATCCATCCTGGTGGATACCAGAGGAGTGGGCAAATGCATTCGCACCAACAATAGCCTTGTTAGGTTGAACTGGCATTCGCATCATTTCAGATACGAGTGTACTCAGTTCGTACAACATCTCTGACTTAATGTTTGTGTGTAGATTCAGATCCTTGTGGGTTTTTAATACCATGGCCACCTCTTCCAGCGACGTATTTCCTGCGCGTTCACCGATACCGTTGATGGTTACTTCAGCCTGTCTTGCTCCGCTCATTAAGCCAGCAATAGTGTTGGCAGTTGCCATACCCAGGTCATTATGACAATGAACCGATATTGTAGTCTTATCGATGTTTTTAACATTTTCAAAAAGATACTGAATACGCCTGCCGTAGAGGTGCGGCAAGCAATACCCCGTCGTGTCAGGCACGTTTACAACGTCGGCTCCGGCGTCAATAACGGCCTCAACCAGCTGGGCCAGGAAGGCAAGGTCAGCGCGTCCTGCATCTTCAGCAAAAAATTCAACTTCAACTCCTTTCTTTTTGGCGTAGCTCACCGCCCAAACCGCTTGTTCCATTACCTTTTCGCGCGTGCTATTGAATTTGTGCTTGATGTGAATGTCAGATGAACCAATACCAGTATGGATTCGTCCCCGTTTGGCATGATGCAATGCTTCCGCGGCGACATCTATATCCTCTTTCTTAGAACGCGTGAGCGCGCAGACTCCTGTTTTCACTGCTTTTGATATCTCTACCACGGAAAGGAAATCACCGGGGCTGGATATCGGAAAACCGCCTTCAATAATATCCACACCGAGTTCCTCGAGCTTTCGCGCTATGACAACTTTTTCATCTGTTGATAACTGGCAACCCGGAACTTGCTCGCCATCGCGAAGGGTAGTATCGAAGATTTCAATTTTGCGACTCATAGTTTTTTTAGTTTTTGCAACCTCGGGTGTGACTGTGATAAATGATTTTGGTTTATATGTTCTAAGTACTTAGCTATTCACTGACACTAGCATTCTCAATTGATTGCACACTACATTACCCATCACTTCAGTCCCCAATAGTTTTTCATGTAATGTAGAAGCGTCTGCAATGTCACGGGTCCTGTATCCCTCTTTCAACGTCTGTGCAACGGCTCTTATTACAGCATCAGCCTCTTCCTTCAAACCAAAAGAAATCTCCAGCAGGAGCGCTGCGGAAAGGACGGATGCTAACGGATTGGCGATACCCTTACCCGTAATATCGTGCGCACTTCCATGAATTGGTTCGTACAGCCCGACCGTGTCTCCTATTGATGCAGAGGCGAGCATACCCATTGATCCCGCGATTTGTGATGCTTCATCAGTGAGGATATCTCCAAAAAGATTTCCCGTCAGCACCACGTCAAAGCTCTTCGGATTTTGTATAAGCTTCATGGCGGCGGCATCCACAAACATATGTTCAATAGTAACGTCCGGATATTGTTTTGCAACATCCTGAACGACCTCCCGCCACAACCGTGAGCTTTCCAATACATTTGCCTTGTCGACGGACGTAACTTTTTTGCTCCTGGTCTGGGCTGCCTTAAATGCTTTGTGAGCGATACGTTCTACCTCGTACCTTGAGTATATCATGGTGTCGTAAGCAGTATCGTTTCCGTTCTTTCGACCGCGTTCACCAAAATAGACATCGCCGGTTAGTTCTCGGAAAAACAGGATGTCAGCGCCCTTCAGTATTTCGGGCTTTATACTGGATGCGCCCAGAAGCTCATCAAAAAGTCTTATGGGCCTGAGGTTTGCATACAACCCCAATTCCCGGCGCATTTTTAACAATCCTTGCTCCGGTCTTACCTTAGCTGAGGGATCATTATCATATTTGGGGTGACCCACGGCGCCAAACAAAATAGCGTCACAATTCTTTAATTTTTTCAGTGTCTCATCAGGCAGGGGGTTGCCTGTCAGTTCGATTGCCTCATGGCCGATTGTCGCATAGTCAAATATGAATTCGTGTCCGAAGCATTCCCCGATTTGTTCGAGTACTTTCTTGCCAGCTGCTGTAACTTCTTTTCCTATGCCGTCACCAGGAAGAATGGTAATTTTTTTCTTCATCTATAAAGTGTTGAGGTGTTCAGTGCGAAATGTTGAGGTTTTGGTATGTGATTTCATTAGTGTGTCAATTCAAAATGTTTAATCTCGTCCCGCAGGCTTAATAAATAGTCAATATCGTCATAGCCATTTAAAAGGCATGTCTTTTTGTATGGGTTAATGTCAAATGATTCATCTGACCCATCTTGCATAGTTATTTTTTGATCAGCCAGATTAATATTTATTGTTGTGCCCGGATCCTTTTCAATTGCTGAGAAGATTTTTTTCAGGAATTGATCAGACACCTGCACGGGCAATAAGGCGTTGTTCAAAGCATTGTTCTTGAAGATATCTGCGAAGAAACTTGAGATCACAACCCGAAAGCCATAATCATAAATAGCCCACGCGGCGTGTTCCCTGCTGCTTCCGCAGCCAAAGTTTTTCCCAGCTACGAGAATTTTACCAGTAAATGCAGGGTTGTTCAGGGCAAAGTCTGCCTTCGGCGTATTATCGCTATTGAATCGCCAGTCGCGAAATAGATTTTCGCCAAAGCCTTCACGGGTAGTGGCCTTGAGAAAACGCGCAGGGATGATCTGATCAGTATCAATATTGTCGATTGGCAGTGGCACAGCCCGACTCGTGAGCGATATAAATTTTTCTTTGACCATGGATTTGTGATCCTTAAATCATTTTATTGTTTTTTTTAAGGCAACGAGGCTACACTAACTCCCTCACGTCAGTCACACGTCCCGTGATGGCCGCAGCCGCTGCGCTCAACGGACTTGCAAGGAAAGTCCTTGCCTTCGGTCCTTGCCGTCCTTCAAAATTCCGGTTCGATGTACTGATACAGTATTTTCCTGCGGGGATCTTGTCTTCGTTCATTCCTAAGCATGCTGAGCATCCAGGTTGACGGAGTTGAAATCCCGCTGCCTCAAATATTTTGTCCAAGCCTTCTTCGCGCGCTTGCTTTTCAACCTGTTTTGAACCGGGAACAACCCAGACCTCTACGTTAGAGGCTTTCTTTTTGCCTTGAACCATAGAAGCCACCATTCTCAAGTCTTCGATACGCGCATTTGTGCAGCTTCCGATGAATACATAATCCACCGCCTGACCGAGAATAGCGGAGCCAGGTTGAAGCCCCATGTACTCCAGCGACTTGGAGAATGATGGTTGCTCACTGATGTCCTTTAATTCATTGATCGTAGGAATGCGGTCAGTAACTTTGATACCCATTCCAGGATTAGTGCCATAGGTTATCATTGGGGCAATATCCGCTGCATCAAATTTTATGACGTGATCGTACTCAGCGCCGGGATCCGACTTTAATTGTCGCCACTGCTCGACCATACGATCAAAGCTTTCACCCTGCGGAGCAAATCTTCGTCCTTTGATATACTGGAATGTGGTTTCGTCAGGAGCTATCAGTCCACCACGGGCACCCATTTCAATACTCATGTTGCATATTGTCATTCGTGCTTCCATCGATAGTCTTCGAATTGCTTCTCCTGCATACTCGACAAAGTAACCTGTTGCTCCACTGGCGGAAAGCTTTGAGATAATATAGAGGATTAAGTCTTTTGCTACAATTCCTTTTCCCAACGTCCCATTAATTTCTATAAGCATCGTCTTGGGCCTGTATTGCAAAACGCATTGTGTAGCCAGGACTTGTTCTACTTCGCTTGTGCCAATTCCGAACGCAATATTTCCGAATGCACCATGCGTTGAGGTATGACTGTCACCACAAACTATTGTCATTCCAGGCAATGTCAGTCCGAGTTCGGGTCCAATAATGTGTACGATTCCCTGGTAAGGATGTCCAAGGTCGTATAATTCGATACCAAATTCAGGGCAATTCTTTCGCAGTGTTTCCACCTGATGACGCGACAACGCTTCTTTAATTGGGAGGTGTTGATCAATAGTGGGTACGTTGTGATCCGCCGTCGCTGTCGTCCGCGATGGATTGAAGACCTTAACATTGCGCTTACGAAGTCCATCAAATGCCTGTGGGCTTGTCACCTCATGAATAAAATGTCGGTCAATATATAATGCATCAGGATACCCCTCACTGCTTTTCACAACGTGGGCATCCCAGATTTTATCAAAAAGAGTTTTTCCGTGGCGGGTCATGATTTACTTCAACAATATGATAATCAGTAACAAGTGTTAGTTTGTCGTGTTAGATTTAAAGCGAAACCGCCCCGTCTGGATTTCATCCGGACGGGGCGGTCTTTAACTTGATTATGGCTACTCCCTTATGGGAGAATATGTCTAAATCCTAAAATCATTCTACGATGCGAGCTGTAAACACGAATATGAAAAAAGTTAAGTGCTACATCAATAAATTGTTAATTTTTTTTTATTCAACTAACAAGTGCTTGGTAGCGGAATCGTAATCATTCCCTGATCAGACATCCACAGAATCGTAAACAATAACTTTTTCCCAAAGGTGCCCGCAGTCTTTGATAAACTTTTGATGTATGGGGTGATCCTGATAGGTCTTCTGACCCGCCGTATCATCAAAGAACATCAGTTCTGAGGCTTGATAACTGGAATCAACGACGTCCCGTTTTTCGGTGCTCGCTGGAACTCCGATGTGAAGCTTTCGAATGGTCTCAATTTTTTCAAGCGTACGGAGACCCGCCAGCAATTTGGCGAGATCTTCCTTGGAGTCACGATTTTTCAGCCAGAAAAATACATGGTGGACGAGTTGTTTTTTCTCTTTTGGTTCCATAGTCGGCATGGCGGTAACCGCAGCGCTCGCACTTAATGCTGCTGCTGCAACAAATGCCCGGCGGGTTTGTGTTTTTTTCATCCCGAAAGTTAAGAACTTTCGGGAAGTATGGTTACGAAATTTGCAGAATGATTTTGCCAAACTGGTCTCCTTGCTCCATCCGCTTTACCGCGTCTTCAATTTTCTCCAAGGGAAAGATCTGATCGACCACAGGCTTGATTTTTCGATTTTCAACGAAGTCAAGCATAGATAAGAATTCATCGCGTGTACCCATGGTTGTGCCGTGTATAGAAAGTTGTTTCCAGTACAACAGGCGTGTTGAAATGTTTGTGATATTTCCTGCCGTTCTTCCGAAATTTACAATACGGCCACCGGGAAGTGCAAGCTCTATTAATTTCGAAAATTGATCTCCTCCCGCGCTATCTATGATGATATCAAATCCGCCACCCGATTCCTTAACCGCCTTTTGTTGCCACTCCGTATCCTTATAGTTAAATCCTGCAATAGCACCTAATGCCTTGGCTTTGATCAGCTTTTCGTCCGAACCCGATGTTACATAAACCCGGCCGTGATATGCCACTGCGAATTGTAAAACCCAGAGAGCAGCGCCACCACCGACACCCGTTATTAATACTTTTTCCTTTGACCGTAATCGCGCTTTGGAAAATAACGCTCTGTATGCAGTAAGTCCAGATAATGGCACTGCAGCCGACTCAGCAAAATTCAAATGTTCCGGTTTTTCAAACACATACTTTTTCGAGATAACGATGTAATCGCTGAACGTACCATTATCGGGGAATCCCAAGATACGGAATGTATTTCCCTGTACAACTGAGTTACTACCCCAATCTAAACTCGGATTGATAATTACCTCTGATCCGATCAGCAGAGTATCGGCTTCTTCACCTACATCTTCGATTATTCCTGAGCCATCAGAGCCTAAAATAATTCCCTCCGAGCCGGGGAGGGTTTGTTCACGCCATGTCCAAAGATCACGATGGTTTAGCGCGGCATTGTGGAGTCTTATTAAGACCTGATCCTTGACCGGTTTGAACTTTTTGATTTGCTGTATGACAAGGGGTTGATCTTTACCTTTAAAAAAAACGGCTCTCATGTTAATATTTACAAGTTTAAAGTCTAAGGTTTAATGTTGCAGGGTTCAATGCGGGCGAAGTTAGTTAATGACATGCAATTTCACGCACAATATATCATGCCCCACAACTTTAAACCTTAAACCTTAAACTTTAAACATTGATAATATAATTCCATCCATAGACATCAGGCTCAAAACCCAGTCGGATGTTGTTCAATTTCTGCTTCACGCGCTGTTGGAAACTTTGTGGTCCGGGTTCGGACAGTTTATATTCAACACCATCGATGTTGATGGAAGCGACGGGAGATACAACGGCTGCGGTACCCGTCCCGAAGGCTTCAGTAAGAGTTCCTTTTTTGAATCCTTCCTCTATTTCGTCAATGCTGATGCGTTTTTCTTCCACAGTCATGCCCAGCGCGGGAGCAAGCTTCAAAATTGAATCTCGTGTAATGCCATCCAGTATGGCCGACGTGAGTTTGGGTGTTATCAGTTTTCCGTCTATAACAAACATAATATTCATGACACCAACCTCATCGATATACTTGTGCTCTTTGGCGTCTGTCCACAACACCTGATCAAAACCCTCCTGCCGTGCGATCTGGTTGGGATAAAACGCACCTCCATAGTTACCAGCGCATTTTGCAAAGCCTGTTCCACCTTCTGCAGCACGCACAAAAGTTTTCTCCACCTTTAATCTGGTAGGGCTGCTAAAATATGCTCCTGCCGGGCTGGTGAGGATTATAAATTTAAAGTGGTCAGAAAGCTTAACACGCAACCTCGGTTCAAAAGCGAAGACAATGGGCCGGATATACAATGATGCACCCTCGCTTGTGGGTATCCAATCTCTTTCGGTTTCCACAATGGCATGAACGCTTTGCATGAAAAGTTCCTCTGGAATTTCAGGCATACACATTCTAACCAGCGATTTATTAAGACGTTCACTATGCTTCTGAGGACGAAAAATACAAATGTCGTTATCCTTATTGCGAAAAGCCTTCATTCCTTCAAATACAGACTGCCCGTAGTGCAGCGACAGCATTGCAGGCGACATGGGGATATCACCAAACGGAACAATTTTTGGAACCTGCCATTTGTTGTTAACAAAGTCGGCAACCAGCATGTGGTCTGATATATACTTTCCGAATTCGAGGTCGTTAAAATCAATATCCTTTATCCTCGATTTTTTTGTCCTCTCGATAGCAAATGTTGGCCGTGTAGTCGATATCATGTTGTATTTATTTAGGGGCGAATTTCATCATATTCTTTTAATTTTTCCTTTTGCAAGGGGATTTTATCATGTGTTTGCTGAAAAACATTCTACGAATGGCATAATTTCAAGTTGGCTGAACGCTCTTGATTTTTTTATTGATCGAGTTAATGACCCTGTATGCAATGTCAATATCTTCCCGTTCTGTAAGCCAGTTGGAAATTGCGGCTCGAATTGCGGGCGTATTTTTGTAGATGGTCGGTGTAAAGAAGACCTGTCCGTCATCTCTGACCGCATCCAAGAAGATTTTAATATTTTCCATGGTGAGATCGTCGTTGGTCAACGTGAAGCAAACGACATTCATTTTAACGGGTGCCAGCAATTTGAAATCGGATGAATTCTTAATGAGCTCTCCAAAGTAATGAGCTGCCTCACAATTGCGTTCCACGATTTCGCGATGCCCTTCTTTTCCATATGCCATAAGGGTAAACCACGTGGGCAAAGCCCTGAACCTTCGAGAATTTTCTGGTGTGTAGTGAAAAAAGTCAGGGCTTTTTGAAGGATCCCCCAAATATGCAGCGGTATTCTGGAATACTTTGAGTTGAAGGTCTTTGTGCCGCGTGAACTGCATGGCCGAATCGTAAGGAACATTTAGCCACTTGTGTGCATCAATAGTGATGCTATCTGCATAATTAATACCTTTTGTGTAATGCGCATACTTTCCCGAACAGGCTGCGAATCCGCCGAACGCTGCATCGACGTGTAGCCAGAAGTTATGTCTTTTTTTCAGCGCGCCGATTTCTTCAAGATCATCGAAGTCCACCGTGTTGACAGTTCCCGCGTTGGCAACCACAATCAGTGGCGCCGGATTCACCTTTAGCACATACTCCAGTTCTGTTACGTCTACAGCTTCGCGACCGGGCAGTGTCGGAACCTTCGCAAGGGCGTTGCGTCCGATGCCTAACATCGACAATGACTTGAATATGCTTGAATGGGGAGTACCGCTCAGAACTTTCAACGGACTTGCCGCGGAAAGTCCAACGTTGCTGAAATCGGTGCCAGTTTGTTCACCGACCCATTGTCTCGCAAGTGCCAGGCTTGTAAAATTTGCCAACGTTGCTCCCGTTACAAAGGTCCCGAAGTATTCCTGATGTAATCCAAAAAGATCCTTTAAGAAGTTAATAGTCTGATGTTCGATGTGAGGTGCAATAGAGTCGTGGCTTCCGCAAGCGTTTTGATCATACATGCTGACGAGCCAGTCGCCCGCGACTGCTGCAGGAGTTGACCCGCCGGTAACAAATCCAAAATACCTTGGGCCTGCGCTGTTGGCCAATTGGCCAGCAAAATGTTCTTCAAAGTATTTTAAAGTATTTATTGCTCCTATTCCCTTCTTAGGAAGAGTCATTTTCTCAATACCATCGATGTATCTTCCCGGTGGGAGTGTTTCAATACGGCTCAGGTGCTGCTCGGCTGTTCTTACCGTTTGAAATAAAATGTTATTGAAATCTTTCAGATCATTCCTTAGTAACGCGTCCATATTAATTAATTGGTTTTCAACTGTATTAGTAAATACATTCCAGACCCTTCCCCACGGGCTGAACAGACGCAATGACTTCTTCTCGAATGTCAGCTCCGAGAATTTTCTCAATGCAGTGTCCCACCAGGTCGATTGCTGCAAGGCAACCTGCGGCTGTAGCAATGTTGCCGTGGACAACCAGATCTTTATTTTCAACTGTGACTCCGAATGCCTGCAATTCTTTTACTGCAGTAGGATAAGTAGTGGCTGATAGTCCTTTTAGTATTCCCAAGGCAGCAAGGATCAGCGAGCCCGAACACATCGAACAAATTATTTGTTCCTTCGGATTGAGTTTGAACCGATTTAAATATTCCGTATCTCTGATTAGTTTGCGTGTACCTGGACCGCTGGAAAAGAACACAATATCAGCGCTATTGCATAACTCAACTGTTCCCTGCATGTCAAGTCTGATTCCTGTAACTGAGGTATGGTACATCTTCGTCCCGACGACTTTTACATCCCACTGGCTGTTGACTTTACGCACGCGATTAAACAGGTCCCACGCGAGAAAGACATCGATATCAGTGAATTTGTCAAATGCTACAATGGTAATTCTTTTCATGTTGGTAGTTAATTCTATATTGTATCCGCAATTTTCTTTTTCATTTCTGATGCCACTTTAAGCGATCCGTCGTCCATCCTTTTTTCCAACGCATGAATAATCCGTAGTTGGTTTTTACGATCCCTGTTTTGCGACAACTTATAAGTGGCCTCGATACTAGTAATGGAAATTTCAAACCCCACCAATCCCCGAACTGATTTATGAAGATATTCAGGTGACATACTTGCCATAGAAACGGGGTTTTCGGACGAGGCTTCGTATTTGTCGAGTAAGTATTTCAATGATTCATATAGTTCATTCCCTTCGATGAGTTGAATCCGACCATACACATGAGCAGCGATGTAGTTCCATGTTGGAACGTTTTCATGGTCGTACCATGACGAGGAGATATAGGCATGCGGGCCTGAGAAAATTGCCAGGACTTCGGCCTTGTCAGTAAAATCTTTCCATTGCGGGTTTGCTTTCGAAACATGACCAGTCAATTTGGATCGGTCAGGTGAGAATTGCATTGGAATATGGGTTGCAACAAGCTTTTGTGAGGAAAGGCTAACGAGAATTCCGAAACCGTTTTGCATGATGAATTCTTTGATGGAATGCGCGTCGGAATTCTGAGCATATTTGGGAGTATACATATAAAAGTTTTGTAGTCAGTTATTGCATCTATATAAGATTGAAGAAGCACTTATTCGCCATTAGGGAATGAATTGCAAATGAGGCAACAGCATATATTTCCATCTATTGGATATCAGTTTAAGGATATGCTGGTGACGGACGCCAGTATTTCATTGATGCGTACCAAATGATGGTCGTCATGCTCGGCATCGAACCACGCAAGGTCTACAGGCGTCATCATAAGTTTTAGCCTCGGGTGCAATGCCGATTTCCCGAGCTCACTCGAGGTTAAGGATTTGTAACGTTCGATATTCTTCCGTCGATTGGAACGGAAATAAGCCAGGACCGTGCTTATATCCCAATCATGGTAGGGTCGAGGTTCAAATACTGCCGGCGACATTGGAGAAATGCCCGCGATCATTTCATCAATTCGTTTGTTGGCAATTTCATCGACTTCCGCCAGGTGCCCAATATTTTCCTTGACAGACCATTTATTGTCCAGCCTGTACGAGAGGATCCTTTCAGGTATACCACCGACTTTTTTTTCGATCCTGGAACTTGTTCCTTCCAGCCGTTCTATATAGAACGGTAGCATGCCCTTGGGCAACCCGAAACTGAACACACGTTCAAACCACTGTAATTTTTCCATGGATATTTAGCTAAAGCATTTAAGATCTCAGTCGACTTTATGCATGCTGAGCAACAAAAGCGGACGGTTCATGAACAAGAGGAAAATTTATGGAATTGGCGATGAAACACATTTTATGCGCGTCGCGATGTAATTCATTTGCTTTTTCGATCATATTCTTTTCTGCCACAGTGACTTCCGGTTTTAGGATAACCTTTGTGAAGTGTCCGCTGCCCGCTGCATCTTCTTCCATTACACCCGTAGCCTTGTCGATATATTCGGTTACGATGATGCCATTTAGTGCGCAAAGATGGAGATACCAAAGCATGTGGCAGCTTGAAAGGGTGCTGACAAATAAGTCTTCAGGTGTATGTTTCGTTTTATCGCCGCGAAAGGCGACATCTGAAGAACCCATGATGTCATCCTTGCCATCTACGCTAATGACGTGGGAGCGATCGTAGGCTTTGTAGTCTTTTGTTCCCATCCCGCGATTGCCGGTCCAGGTTATTTTTGTGTCATAGTGATGCACTTTCATTTTATTCCAGGTTCTTTTTCATCAGTAAATCGGTTTGGAGATCGTTTCCCAGTAAAAATGGATGAGCGCCAAATTTCGTAAACCCCCACTTTTCATAAAATGCAATGGCCCGGGGATTCTGTTCCCATACGCCTAGCCATACCGTATCGAACCCTCTTTTGCGTGCGATGTCCAAACATTCCTGCATTAAAGTTTTGCCTACATCTTTTCCTAGGTAACTGAGCAACGAGTAAATCCTTTCAATTTCTATAGCATTCGTTTCCTGAAGTCCGTTGGGCAATTTACCTTCGCGGAGTTTGGCATATCCAACGAGCTGTTGTCCGTGATAGGCCATTATGAAAATGCATGCAGGGTCATTTAGGTCGTTCGTTAATTGCTCCAGCTTAAATGTCTTGGCCAGATACATAGCCATGTCTTCCGGTGTATTATGGGAGGCAAATGTGTCGCGGAAAGTATTTATGCCTATTTCCAGCAATGCCTTTGCATCCCTCACTGTAGCTATGCGCACGCTGTAGGTTTCTGCAGATCTCTCGGTATTTTTAGTCAAAGAAGTCACAGGGAGAGCATGGCTATGTAAGTGTCAATTCCATTTTAATGTTACTACGCTTATAAGGTCCGTCTACAGGCACTTCTACAAAACCTAGTTTTTTGTAGAGGGTCACTGCGGGAACCAAAACCGTATGCGAATACAAGATGATCTTTGTTGCACCAAGGCTTCGGGCTTTTGATATTGCCTCTTCGCCCAATGCCTGTCCAACCTTTAGGCCGCGGAATTTTGAATCTACGGCCATCTTTGTGAATTCGTACGTGGTAGGATCAACGAACTTCAGGGCAACCGTACCCGCAATTTCATTGTTATACATCGCGACCAGAATCTTGCCTCCCTTGCTTATGATATACTCATCAGGATGCTGAAGGACTTCGAAGTCGATAGGCTCCATCCAAAAATATTCCTCGATCCACTGACGATTGAATTTTTCAAACCATGGCTGATGCTCTGGTCTATATTCAATCATTTCAAGGGCTACATTTTCCATGGATTCAAATTATTCTTTTCAGGCCTCAAAAAAAAGCCATCAATAATCAGTGCTTTCATTCCACGCTCCGACGTGGAGCGATGTTCGCTTGCACCATCCGTTACCTGATAGCTCATACCCTGCGAAAGTTTAAACATCCGGCCATCCGAAAGTTCAGTGATCATCTCTCCTTCCAAACAGAATAGGATATGTCCCCGGTTGCACCAATGATTCGCCCTATAATTTACCGAATATTCCACTAACCTGATCCTCAATTGCCCAAACTGGATCGTCTGCCACTTCGCGGTTCCCGTTTCTCCTCGGTATTCCGATACAGGAACAGAACTCCAGTCGGTTGTATGGAATAATATCGGTGCAAATCCACGCATCATCTTGAGAATTGTTGTCTCCATAAATTTCCGAGCTGATATCCGCGGTTCACAATATAAATACCACCCACTGTCACGAGTATGGCTAACCCGATTTGCACATTTAGTTTTTCACCGAGTATCAGCCAGCCCAAAATGACGGCAACTACGGGGTTCACGTACGCATACAACGACACGATCGTCATCGGCAATTTTCGCAGCACATAGGAGTAGCATGCATAAGCTACGATCGAGCCGATCAGCACCAAATAAACGAGCGAGTACAGGGCTTCCACCGACCAAGCTACCCGACTGAGATCATCAAACACCAGTGACCCTGGAATTAGCCAAACCCCGCCGAAAAACATTTGAAGTCCCGCATTGAGGAAAGGATTACCGTCGTGACCCCGTCGCTTGAGCCAGACACTTCCACCGGCCCAGCTCAATACGGCCACAAATATGACAAAGATCCCTATTTGATATTCTAGTTTATAAAAATCGGCCAGATGCTCACTAAAGATCATCATGATGCCGACAAGTCCCATAACTACGCCTATCAGTATCGGTACCGTTGGTCGTTCGTCCTGACTGATTCCCATGTTGATTAGGATGACAACAACGGGCATGAGCGAACAAAGGATTGCTGCCACCCCGCTGGGTATAAATACTTCTGCCCAGGCTACCAAGCCATTACCCAGGGATATCATGAAGAAGCCGGCAACGGCCTGGCGTTTTATATGGGAAAAATCTGGCCACACCGTTCTGCCGGTCAATAACATAAACCCAACTAACAACGCCCCTGCCAGCAGCTGCCGGATGGTGACAAACAACAGCGGTGGAAAGTGAAGTACAGCGATGCGCAATACTAAATATGTCGTACCCCAGATGACACAAATAGCCGCTAGCGCGATGTATGGAATGAGTAAGTCTTTTTTCACGACGTTAATCGGTTAACCTATGATACGATCTTAATCTTGTTACATGCTAGTTCCATAAGTTCGTAAGTCACGGTAGACCTTGATAATACTGGCTTCAATTACCTGGCTTGCTTCGCAAATAATCTTTTTCACCTTGGAGGGCTTACTGCCCTTCGGCAATGCGAGTATGGCGACCACCAGAATTATTCCGAATACCAGGAAAACAATTTTTTTCATTTCGCCGGAAAATACGACTACAAAACTTCTTCTTTATACGTATAAAAAACAGTTTCAGTTTTGTGATTTTATACCAGATCAGTTGATACGATAGTGAATTCCACACAGAGGATGGGTGTGTCTACCGATCAATAAAAAAAATACAACGTAACGTCTAACTCACACCGTTACTCCAGGACCAGGTAATTAGGATCGATGCGATAGCGATCATATTTAGTAAGCTTATTCTGCCGGATTACTCTTTTTAATTGCCGGGTGTACCAGCCTTTGCGCTCGGAATAATTCTTAAGATGCGGCACAAGCGCATACGGATTTGAGGTAGTCAATCTTGCCTTTCTTAAGCCCCTGTACGCATGATGACGAGCCAGCACTTCAAAGTAGTCGTCGATTGATCCCGACATGTCGTCATATGATCGTAAAAAGATGGTGTTAGCACTTCGATTTTTTCCGGCGGCAATTCTGGATTCATTAGCATCAAATGACCAAATCCCAAATAAATTGCTGGCTTGTTTAAAAAAGCGAGATTCACCCCAACCTGTTTCTATGGCCGCTTGCGCCAGTACAACGCTGTTGGGAAGCGTCACGAGCCTTCCCTTTAGATCCTGGATATCCCTTGCCTTGTACCGGCGTTTCATTTCTGAATAGTAAACGCTGTCGGATTCGGTCCATATTGATTTTATGCTTAGTTTCTCAATTCTGTTTCTGGTGTTATGGATCCGATGTTTTGCTACCAGAATAGATGGGAGGATTGCAGAAATAAATTTGGCTTTTGCCTCGTAAAACGGGAGATGCTCCAACCCTATCACGTTAGAATAGAGTATAGGACGAACCAACGAATCATGGAGCATTACGATCTGGCTTACGGAATCCACCTTGATCATTTCTGTCCTGACTTCGTATGTTGCAGTTCCATCACATCCCCACAACATAGCGACTAGGGTCACCATGCAGATTCGTGAGCACAAATGGGTGTCGCATTTCATAAAATAAAAGTAGGCAGTATGATGGCCCATTACTCTAGAAGTTGTCTTGTGAAAATAAGTATGTAATATTTTTAAGTTATCTCAGAAGTTTTGAGGTCCAGTTCGATTGCCCTTGGGATTTATCCCTGAAACCAGTTACTTTTTTCAATGAAAGATGCAATGGACGGATTTTAAGAGCGACGAGCTTTAATTTGCTTTTTTATTAAATTGTAATTCAATTCTTACGGTTGGCCACTCAATATACGTTCACTAACTTTTTCCTGGGTAAGGAAATAACGGCTTCCCGGTCTGAGATCAAGCGGTTGATGTTAACCGGATACCTAGCCCTTATTTGCATTTCAGTAGCAGCGATGTACACTGCATTTGATCTGGCAAATCAAGTGTTCTATGCTTTGCCCGGATACGTTATTTTGTTCGTGGTGCCGGCGCTCTCGATACTCTTACTGAGAAGAGGAAAATATAAAGCAGCAAAAATCAGCCTCATCGTCACTATCAATCTTGTGGTATTTTGGTCTGCTGTGATTGACCCATTGGAAACAGGGGTCTTTTTATTTTTTATTCCAGCCGGAATAGGATCGTTTGCAATCATATCGTTTGAAGATCATAAGGCGGGTCTCTTTCTGATCGGACTTACAACAGCACTATTCTTAATCGCATACCTTGGAGATCTTGAATTTGTAGAAGTTAGAAAACCCTCGGAGTTTTATATCCGGATGAGCTTTGTTTTTAATTACTTCATCGCGCTCGCAATTTCTGTGCTGGCCATCTATTTTCAGATGAGTCTGAATAAACAATCGGAAGATGAACTGATTCAAAAAGAAAATTTTGCTAACCAGAAAAACGCGGAGCTTCAGAAAGTGAATGAGGCCCTGGACCGGTTTGTGTATAGCGTGTCACATGATCTTCGTTCACCTCTAAGTTCAATCCTTGGACTCATTAATCTCGCGAATCTTACGAAGGATCCGGAAGAGTTAAACCAGATCATAAAAATGATTCAGGGTCGTGTTATGGCGCAGGACAATTTTATTAGGGAGATCATCGATTATTCCCGGAATGCACGAACAGAAACTGTGGCAGAAAGCATCGACCTCAGGAAACTAGTCGACGAAGTAATCGAGAATTTAAAATTTGATGGGTTGGCTGATAAGATCGAGTTCAGGCAGCATATTCCACAGGAGTTTATTCTCGTATCAGATAAGATCAGGCTAACAGTTATACTCAGTAACCTAATAGGTAACGCAATTAAATATCATGATCTGAACAAAGAAAAACCATATATCGAAATTGGATACAAAATAGACGAATGTTGCCTTTACATCGAAGATAACGGTACAGGCGTTAAGACTGAACACCAGCAGAAGATATTCAATATGTTTTACCGGGGCTCTGACCGGGTAACAGGCAGCGGGCTAGGTTTATTCATCACAAAAGAAGCGGTGTCCAAGCTGGGAGGAACTATTGCACTAAAGTCTGTTTACGGTGAGGGAAGTACATTCATCGTTATCTTTCCTGCTAATTCCAGGGCGCTTCATAAATAATTCCGGGCTAGCTGATTTATTTGCTTCTTTTGTAGCTCAGGGAAATACCTTCGCCGCGAGAACCTACAATGCTGGTTTCGAAATTCTTCTGACTCCGGACGTAGTCCATAAATTCCCGTACCCCACTGAAGTTGTTATTTACGTTATGAGCTGTAAAACAGCCACCCACGGACAGCTTCGATTGAAGATCTTTAAAATATTGAGTATACCATGTTTTGTCGGCATCCGAAAAAACAAAATCGAAGGGACCTTCCAATTGTTTTACAAGGTCGTGAGCATCGGCGAGGCGCGCGTCAACATAGCCTGAAAGCCCCACTGCATTCAAATTTTCAAGTGCCTTTTTATACCTTTCCTCGTCGATCTCGATGGTGATCAGTTTTCCCCCAGTCTTGCTGAGAGCCCATGCCATCCAGATTGTTGAATGGCCTGTCGACGTACCGATTTCAAGCGCCGACTTGTAGTTATGTTTCAAAATCAGGTCATGAAGAACCTGCCCGTCTTCGTAGGGAACATTAAGGTCACGCCAGTTGGATTTATTTTTTTTCAGGAAATCCTGCACTTTTTCATCAAGCGCTTTTTGCTTGATCGAATTTTGGGCAACACCCGACTGAATAATAAATAGCATCAAAACAACCAGTAGTCGAAGGTCAATTAATTTGAATGCTTTCATATATTTTTTTTACAAAGATATGTATCGTGTTCTTATTCTTTAGCAACAACCATCTTTTGTGTAATGGCGTGAATCTCATGGGCCAGGGAATTTATTATTGTTAACGGATTTGTAGCCTTAAATTGAGTAGCAATACTCCGAGCGGGCGTTGGTTTTCCTGTGCTTAAATTTTCAATGCTGTTTTGCAGTAATTGGGCGATGATTTGGTGCGTATTTGCCACGTGTTCCGCGGGAATGTAATCGAGATATTTTGCAGTCAGCGCGGAAATCCTGCTGGTAAGGGTGTGGCTGGCAATGACAAACTGATGAATATGTGAAGATTTTTTTCCTTGACCCGGTTCGGCCAGCATTTGTTGAAAATCGTCGGATAAGTTTGTTAGTGCAACAATTGCATTGTTACGTGCCGCATTATACTCGCCATAACCCACGGGCTGGGTGTTGAGGTATTTCATGGCTGCAAGAAAGTACGTGCGGTTCGCCTCCAGCATTTTTATCATTAAGCCATCGATGTCTTCATGTTTCCATACCGGAAAAAAGAAACGAGCTGCTATCGCGGCTACCACCGATCCTACAAACGTATCGACGAGCCTTTCGCCGATGAGACCCTTGAACTCCAAAGGATTAAGAAAATGAAACGTAATGATAACATAGATGGTTAAGAAGATTACAAACCCGAGGTAATTTATCCTGAGAAAGCTATAAGCCATCAGCATACAGGCGAACATGAGAATCAATAGAACCGTATTGTTTGAAATGAGAAATAATATGAGGCTTGCTGCCAATATACCTCCCAACGTTCCAATTACACGCTGAATATTCCTTTTTCGGGTGACGTTATATACAGGTTTTAGAATCGTAACAATGGTCAGCAGGACCCAATAAAAATGACTTAAACCAAAAAAAACGGCTGCTCCATAGCCGATTGCCATGGCCAAAGTAAGCCTTGCCGCGTACCTGAAGTTGTTAGAACGCAGCGTTAGATTTTCGAAGATAAGTGAAACATGTATGGGCTTGGAGGTCTCAGCCTGATTGGTTGTTTTGTATTGCTCAGGTTCCTGATACTGCAGCGTGGGATTTACATCAATCTTCAATTGCGTAAACAAAACCAGGTTACCCAGTCGATTAACAACGCTCTGGATGTTTTCGATCGTTAATTCCAGGGCATGTAAGCTTTGCCGCACTGTCACACCTGTTGAGCTCATTTTGTGTACTTCCAAGGCGTGTCCGAGTTCATTTAGTCCTTGACCAAATTCAGGCGTCGTCTTCACCGGGAGGCCTGCCTGAACAAACAATCCGATGCGCTCTAGTTCATCCGCAAGTTTATTGATCATCGCGTGAAATTTTCTCAGAATATCTGTGTGACGCGTATGCTGATGAAGCAACTTATAGTCTTGATAGACGTACATGGTTTCCTCGAACATGTCTAGCGATTCCAAAAAAATCATCATGATACTCCTGCTCTTAGGGCTTGGATCGCTCACGAATTGCCTAGTCCTGAAAATGAGTTCCCGCAACTGGTTTTGATTTTTCAGCACATCCACCTGCTCTTGCATGACACGGCGAAAGCACGCATCAATATCGGCGCCTTCTTTATAGAATTTCGCTCGTGCCCGAATGTAATCAGCGATCTGAAGCAGATTTTCTCCCAACGCCTGTTCCACCAATCGATATGGCTGAAGCCTGAATAACAGAATGCTGAAGGATGCGTACCAAATGCCACCACCGGCGGTGAGGGCCGCGTTGAGAAGCAAATTTTCATGGTCCCTGAAGGGCGACATATTCAACACCATGACAACAATAGCCAAGGTACCCACAGCGCCAGCGCGTGTCCCATAGATCCCAAGCAATGAAAAGAAGAACGAAAGGACCAAGACCTCAATCAACAGCAGACCCTGCAATTCATAAACTGCCCCCGTTAACAATACAGCGGCAGTATTGAGTACAGTTCCCGCTATCATTCCATTGCGTCGATGATTAATCGGGCCCGGGGTATCGGTAAGACTTACAAAAAGCGCGCCCCATAAGAATGGAATTCCCTCCGATAGCCATCCCTTCTGAACCATGATCAGCATGGGTATCATCACACCTGTCGTAATTCTAACTCCAGAGTTCCAGTAGTGGCTGGTCGTGAACTTTTGAATCTCCTTTATGTAATCCTTTCCGATGTACATAGGTCGCTAAAATACATTAACTAGGAACATTCCTGGCTGTAAAGAATTTGGAAACGATTGTGACATCAGCTAAAGGTTTGTAATCCGGGCAACTTACATTACCAGTGTTTCAAAGTGTTACAGTGTCCATGTATCATTTTGATACGGATTTTTGCGATCCACGTCTGCCCGCTGGCTTTTTTTAACTTAATGCGATATTCGCCGGATTGGCGGGAAGATTGAGCATCGACATATTTAATTAAGAGTTAATGGTTAAATTTAGAGTGTAACCTCATTTATGAAAAAGTACAGCGGCTATATTCTCATTGTCGAGGATGATGAACATGTTGTTCTAACCTCGAGGATGATTCTGAAGCAATACTTTGAAAATATTGAATCGCTGAATTCTCCGAAAACTCTTGAGACAAAATTGAAACAACAAACTTACCATGTGATACTGCTGGATATGAACTTCAGTGCAGGAGTAACTACAGGAAATGAGGGATTGTTCTGGCTCAACCGGATACATGCACTTTCACCCTTGACACAGGTGGTTCTGCAAACTGCATACGGTGATATTGAGCTTGCCGTTAAGTCCATCAAGGAAGGTGCTGTCGATTTTCTAGCAAAACCCTGGGACAAGGAAAAGCTTATCACGACGATGCTCAACGCCTATCAGCAGGCTAAGGCAAGGAAGGAACACCGTGAGCTGGAAGGAAAACAGAGGGCTATTCAGCAATATATCAATCAAAACCATCGCCCTCTTATTGCGTCGGCTCCTGCCATGAAAAATGTGCTGCAAACCATCGAACAAGTAGCGTCAACAGATGCCAATGTGCTGATATTGGGGGAGAATGGAACGGGCAAGGAAATGGTGGCCCTTGCCATCCACAATCAATCCTCTCGATCAGATCAGCCTTTTATCAGCGTCGACCTTGGAGCCATACCTCCCTCATTGTTTGAATCGGAAATGTTTGGTCATGAGAAAGGTGCTTTCACCGACGCCCGTGAGAAGCGGGTGGGTAAATTTGAGCTGGCGAGCAAAGGAACATTGTTTCTCGATGAGATCGGAAATCTGCCTCCCGAATTACAAGTCAAGTTGCTCACTGTATTGCAGCGGCGAATGATTTCAAAAGTTGGTTCAAATGAAGTTATTGATGTCGATGTTCGAATAATTTGTGCTACGAATGCGTCACTAGGTGACCTTGTGCGGACCGGCGCATTCAGGAACGATCTGTATTATAGAATCAACACCGTCGAGATTAAGTTGCCACCGCTGCGAGAAAGGAAAGAAGATATTCCGCTTCTCTTTAATTATTACTTCGACGAGTATACCAAACGGTATCGAAAAACCCTGTCGTTTGCGGAGCCTTTGCCTCAACAATTGACCAAATATGGATGGCCTGGAAACATTCGCGAGTTTCAACATGCTATTGAAAGGGCCGTTATTCTATGTACGGAACCTGAACTAACGCTCCATAATTTCCACCTTCAGCAGGTACCCTATGATGAGGCAGCCCTTGGGTCTTTAAACTTGTCTGATGTTGAACGGGAGGTAATTAGGCAGGCGTTAAAGAAAGTAAATGGTAATCTTACGAAAGCAGCCGAGGAGTTAGGAATCGGGCGGACAACCTTGTACCGAAAATTGGAAGAGTACGGTATTCAAATATGAAATACCAGGCAGGCACGGTGCGTTATTCGGCACCTGGGAGTGATTTATGCGTCCACGTTCAAGAATCCAAGTTTTGAGTAATAAGGCAACCATAAAGAAAATATTGCGTCCTAAGGTGGCCATCCGGTTGTTGGGTATCTGTTTTACAGGTTGCCTTACAGGCTATTTGTTTTTCGATTCGCCTTACTGGATGGCGGGTATCTGGACGGCCCTGGCGACCGTCGCGTTGTTTTATGAAACCGTAAGATTTGTTGATCAGTCAGAACGAAAGCTTGCCGCGTTCCTTCAGTCCTTAAATCAAAATGATTTTTCCGTTACTTTCTCGGAGAACAAAAAATCAGATGACTACGATTTGCATGTAGCTTTTAACCAACTAAATGAGACCTACAAGGGACTACGTTCCGATCGGGAATCTCAACATCAGCTTCTCCAGATCGTAGTCGAGCATGCAGCAGTGCCGTTAATATGTTTTGACGAGACCAATAGTGAAATTTTCTTAATTAACAACGCTGTCAAAGAACTATTCAAAATTCCCTTCCTGCAAAAGGTGACATCCCTTGCGCGGGTTGATCCAACATTGCCGGAATTTTTAGCAGATATCAAAGATGGTGAAAAATCAACACTGCGACTGAACATAAATTCTAAAATCACCTTTCTGTC
>JAICGJ010000055.1 GCA_025923195.1 Chryseolinea sp. | reverse complement strand
TTCGTAAATACCTCCGAGGTAGATGGGACTGCAATCACTTTTCCTTTCTTAGCCTCGAGCCTTTGCTGTAGGAAATCAGGTAAGTGCACCTTTCCAACAAAGCAAAGCCCCTGCGAGTCTTTCTTGTCTGCAGTGACCAAATTGATCCTTCGCGCAATATCCCTTACCTGAGGCTTTAGCAATTCTCCAACAGGAAACAGGGACTTTGCAAGCTGCGATTGTGTCAGCTGGCATAGAAAATAACTTTGATCTTTATTAGAATCCTTTCCGCTTAGCAAATGGTAGACGATCCTTCCATTTTGTTCAGATTGTGCCTTGCGTGTATAGTGACCGGTAGCCACGAAATCGGCACCAATTTTAATCGCTGCATTTAAAAAGATATCAAACTTTATTTCGCGATTGCAAAGCACATCCGGATTCGGTGTTCGGCCACGTTGGTACTCGGCGAACATATAGTCGACAATCCGTTCCTTGTATTCCTTGCTTAAGTCAATCGCCTGGAAAGGAATCCCCAAATGCTGGGCTACAATCATCGCGTCGTTACTATCATCCAGCCATGGACATTCCTTGCTAATGGTAACGGAATCATCGTGCCAGTTCTTCATGAAAATTCCAATTACTTCGTACCCCTGCTCCTTCAAGAGATATGCTGTTACACTTGAATCTACGCCACCAGATAGTCCAACAACTACACGCTTACCTTTCCCAGGTTGACGATCTTGGTCTCCAGCAAAATATTCAAATGGTTTCATGCATCTGTCACCCAATTTTCACCGAAAGGGACTTAATTTAACGTTCCATTCTCACTCAAAAGTTCATTCACGGTTTCGTTAAATTGCTGCTTGAACTGTTCGTAGTAATTTCCGGTGCTCGGTCCAGAGAAGCCCGTGTGGATTTTCTTAACCCTGCCATCCTTACCAATAAAAATCGTAGTGGGGAATGCGACGACTTTGTTTAGCATCGGCAGCGTTTCCGAAGCCTTATCCTTGTTGTCAGTTCCGGCAATAGCAAAATCATAGGTAACATTAAGCTTGTCCCTCATTTTTTTTATTCTGCTGCTGGCGTAATTAAAATCATCCTTCCGTTCGTAGGCAAGCCCGATTATTTCAACACCACGGTCCTTGTTTTCTTCGTACCAGGGTGCAAGGAATCTTGTTTCATCCATGCAGTTGGGGCACCATGTACCGAAGAGTTGAAGTATGACGACTTTCCCCCGATACTTTTCATCATTAAGACTAACGTTGTTCCCTTCAACGTCTGGAAAATTAAAGGTTATCCGATCATAACCGTCTTTTAGATAGGTAAGTTTCTCAGCATCGGGAAGAGTTGCACGATCGTTTTTTCGTGCTATCCAGGTTTCCATCCAGGTCTTGCCAGAATAATACTCTCCTGAAAGTGTTCCATCCAATTGTTTGGTAGCCGTAAAGAGGTACGCATAGTTGCCATCAAAAGTGCTGAGCTGCAACGTTCCGTTGACTACATTACCTTGAAGGAACCTATAATCACCGGTGGGCGTCAGAAAAGTTCCAGTTACGCTGTCTCGGGTTTGTTTGAACATTGCTATGGCTGGAGTAGTATCGGTTTCATGAATAAATTTTACCTCATACTTCCCTTCGAAGTCAGGGATTTCAAGCTGGTTTGTACCCTTCGCAAATCGATGAGATTGCCCGTGTACAGCCAGGAATGGCAGCCGATAATCTTCTGCAAAATTCTTGATAAACAAGCCTTGGAGGGTGTCTTCCTTCATTGCCGCTTTGAAATTTGCATCAAATATGTGCAAGCCAATATCAATTGAATCTCCTTTGATATTCACTTCATCCAACAGCAATCTCTCCTCCGCATTTATAAGGTATATCTGCACGTCATTGCCACTGCCTCTTTTCACTTCAAAATTGAATGGAAGCTCCTTCCCTTGAATTTCCACCGTAGCACGCCACATACCTGGCTTAAGGTCATTTGAAGTCTTCTGCTTCGCAAAACATCCGCACAAAAGCAGCAACAATAAAAAGGGGCCAAAACGGATCATGTGAACATGTTATATGACTGGCAAAACGCAAAAATGCAAGAAATGATTTACATTTTCGTGACCGTTTAGATATTAGGCCATGGTAAAAGACTTAAAGGTTTTGGAAATCGCATCAGTCCTGGCAGGTCCAAGTGTTGGTCAATTCTTTGCAGAGTTAGGCGCGGAAGTCATCAAGGTCGAGAACCTGCGTTCGGGCGGTGACGTGACGCGTACCTGGAGGGTTAAGGATGAAAAAACAGATGACCGTTCTGCATATTTCTGCTCGGTAAATTGGGGCAAAAAATCGATTGCTGTTGATTTGAACCGCACCGAAGGCAGAGAAATAGTTTACGAACTTTCACGGTGGTGCGACATACTCATCTCCAGCTTCAAGGCTGGTGACGCCGAAAAACTTGGGGTCGACTATAAAACCATTTGCTCGCTCAACCCTAAGGTTATTTATGGACAAATTACCGGGTTCGGCCCAGCCAATCCCAGGGTTGGATACGATGCGGTCATCCAGGCGGAGTCGGGATTTATGTATATCAATGGAGAACCGGGAGGTACATCACTAAAAATGCCAGTTGCATTGATGGATATTCTCGCAGCTCATCATTTGAAGGAAGGTATTCTTTTATCGCTTCTTCAAAGAACTGAGACAAGCAAGGGTCAATTTATCGAGGTCTCGCTCATGCAGGCTGCGATCGCATCATTGGCGAATCAGGCAACAAATTGGCTGGTGGCCGGATGCATACCACAAAAACAAGGATCTACTCACCCGAACATATCGCCTTACGGCGACCTTTTCCGATTGTCAGACGGGCAAGAAGTTTTACTGGCCATTGGAAATGACCGCCAGTTTGCTGCACTGCAAAAGATACTTGGTCTACAGGAATTTGAAGTAGCTCCGTTTCAAACGAATGAGCAACGGGTTAGGAACAGGAAGGAACTAAAAGCCGTTTTGCAGCACAAAATCCAGATGCAGACTTCGCAGAGATTGACTGCTGCTTTGAATGAAGCAAACATTCCTTGGGGGACTGTGAAAGATATGAAGCAGGTTTTCGAAACACCCGAAGCTCAGGAACTGCTGATCCACTCACACGACAGAACCGGTGTCCGAACGTATTTGGGGCGCGGTTCGACAAGTCTGTCCTCCCACTTTTTACCACCTCCCCACATGGGCGAACATACGCACGAGATACTATTACAAACGCTTGCGCGGACGCCTCAGTCCGTTAAATCAATGCTCGATAGCGGCATTGTTGGCTAACTCAACATGCTACCCGTCGGATAAAAAAGCATTTTGCATGCTTTTCATGACTTTTTATTCATCAAAATGTAAAATTGTGGTAAAAAGTGGTTGAAAGTGGTTTAAAATTCCATAAGTTTGTTTTAGGAGTATAGGACAACCACTACGTCTATGACCTTCTTTACCGGCAGATATGATAGCAAATTGGATTCTAAGGGCAGGCTTGTTATGCCCTCAAAATTCAAGTCTCAGTTGCCGGAGGACGGCGGCCATGAATTGGTGATCCAACAAGGCATCGAACCCTACCTTTCTATTTACCCAATGCTGGAATTCAAAAAAGTCGTGTCGAAAGTCGCGGGCTTGAGCGAGTTTAATGAAGAGAACCGGCAGATCCGCCTGAATTTTTTTTCAGGCATTGCGTCAGTGGAATTAGATGATAATGGTCGATTCCTTATTCCAAAGAATATGCTTGCCTACGCGGAACTTCAAAAAGATGTTGTCTTAATAGGCATGAATAATATGATAGTTGTTTGGGAGCCAAACTTATTCGAGAAGCATTTGCTGAAAGACCAGCGGGAGTATTCGAAGCTGATGCAAAAAAATCTTGATAAGTAGGAAACCGCGCTGACCCTTTAAACTTCAAGCAAAAATGAGGTAAGAATGGTAGTACGTTCATTAACAGACTTGAAAATTAAAGGCTAAACTGGCAGGCATGTGTCTATGAATAACTATCACATTCCCGTGATGCTAAACGAATGCGTGGAAGCGTTAGACATAATACCAGACGGTATTTACGTGGATGTAACGTTTGGTGGAGGTGGACACAGTTTGAAAATTCTTGAAAGACTGAAGGGAGGCCGACTGCTCGCATTCGATCAGGATGATGATGCTAAACGGGAGGCTGAAAAGATTAAGGATCGTTCTTTTACATTTTGCCAAGCGAATTTCAGGCACATGAAAAGGTTTCTGAAGTTAAACGGCGTCACTGCGGTAAACGGTGTGTTAGCTGACTTGGGGGTTTCGTCTCACCAAATTGATTCAGCGGAACGAGGTTTTTCAACGAGGTTCGAAGGCCCACTGGATATGAGAATGGATAAGTCGTTGCCGCGTACGGCAGCTAGTGTGCTGAACGAGTGCACTGAAACTCAGCTCCACAAAATCTTTGGCATGTTTGGAGAGCTGAAAAATGCAAAGACAGCAGCGCGACTGGTAACGCAACGGAGGGCGAACAAGGCAATGGAAACAACTGCGGACCTCATGTCAACACTCAAACCGATCGCCCCGCGGGGTAAGGAGAATAAATATTTCGCACAAGTGTTTCAGGCACTTCGCATTGAAGTTAACGATGAATTGAAAGCGCTTGAGGATTTTTTGAACCAATGCGCTGAAGTAATTGTGAGCGGAGGCAGGTTAGTAGTGATGTCTTACCATTCGCTCGAGGATAGAATGGTAAAGAATTTTGTTAATAAGGGGAAAGTGTTTGGTGATGTTGAAAAAGACTTTTTCGGAAATGAGGTCAAGCCGTTTAGAGCATTGAACAGAAAGCCGATAGAACCTTCTCAACAGGAGATTGAAAAAAATAGCAGAGCTAGAAGTGCAAAGTTGCGTGTGGCTGAAAGGTTGTAAAAAATAATTTGGTTGGGGCATTAGGTTGTCATCAAGTAAACGCGGAGGGAGCTAAATTATCAGTAAACAGTTTGAATTATCAGTAAAGGATATAATGACAGTAAATAAATTTAAAATCAAGCCGAAAAGTAAGAGTAAGGGATTTGGCAAGGGCCTCTTTGCAAGCGTAGAGCGTCGGCTTAAGCTTGAATACTATTTTGAAGAAGGTTTCCCGGTTAAATATCTACCAAAAATTCTATTCGTGATGGTATTGGGCCTGATCTATATCAGCAATACGCACTATGGAGAGAAGACTGTCCGCAAGATCAACAATATACAGGCAGAGGTAGAGGACCTGCGCGCTGATTACACCACGTTGAAAGCGGACCTCATGTTTGCGAGCAAGCAATCCGAGGTCGCAAAAAAAGTAAAAGATTTAGAGTTGACAGAAAGTTTAAGACCACCCTTTAAAGTAGAAGTACCAGAAGGTGAATATTAAGAAGTCCATATTGCTGAGGGTCCGTGTAGCATTCCTTTTTGCTATTGTATTTGCCGTTGCCATTGTCGTTAAAACAGGCCACATTCAATTTGCCGAGGGTGATGAATGGGCAACGATGGGCGAAAGGATCTCATTTGATTATAAACGAGTTAAGGCAACACGTGGAAATATTTATTCTGACAATGGAAGCCTTTTAGCTACTTCGTTGCCATTCTACAAAGTGGCCTTCGATGCCACATTGCCAAAAGATGAAATTTTTAAAAAAGGGGTTGATAGTCTGGCTTTGAACCTCTCAAAATTTTTTAAAGACAAATCCAAGACTGAATATAAGCGTATACTGTTGGATGCGCGGGCTTCTGGTAAGCAATACATCATTCTCAATCGAAAGCGTATTGATTACCAGGAAAAGAAAATGATGATGAGATGGCCAATCTTCCGTGAAGGGAGACTCGGGGGCGGCAGCATCTTCGAGAAAGTGGATATCCGCTACAGGCCATTTTCAAACCTAAGCCGCCGTACCATAGGATTTGTCAACGAAAACGACAAGGGCGTCGGGCTCGAATATAGCTTTCATAAACAACTTGGTGGGCAGGATGGATACGCGTACTATCAAAAGATCGCGGGTGGCGTTTGGAAACCGGTGTTCGATGCAAACAATGTTAAGGCTGTGAATGGCCTTGACGTTCAAACAACGTTGGACATCAATCTGCAAGATGTAGCCGAAACTGCCCTGCATAAAGCCATGAAGGAGCACGATGCTGCGGATGGACTTGTGGCTGTGATGGAAGTGAAGACGGGTGCGATCAAAGCCATCTCAAATCTTAGCTCAGATGGCAAGGGGAATTTTCACGAGAAATATAATTTTGCTGCAGCCCAGTTATTTGAGCCTGGTTCGACATTCAAGCTTGTCACGATGATGGCGTTGCTTGAGGACAGCCCCGTGGAACTGAGCGATAGCATTGACACGGGTAATGGTGAATTTAATTTCTATAACAACACGGTTCGCGATCACGAAGAAGGGGGGTTGGGGATGGTCAGTGTTCAAGAAGCATTTGAACACTCCTCGAATGTGGCGATGGCGAAACTTGTGGATAAACATTTCGGGCTAAGGCCCGAAAAATTCGTTGACTACCTGGATCGTCTGCAGCTATCCAAACCGTTAGGACTTCAAATCATTGGAGAACCTACCCCGAAGTTTAAACGCCCCGGCCAAAAAGGATGGAGCGGTATCAGTCTGCCTTGGATGGCATACGGCTATGGTTTCGAAATTACGCCACTGCATACACTTGCGTTGTATAACGCCGTTGCAAACGACGGAAAAATGATCAAGCCGGTGTTTGTAAAATCCGTAAAGCGTGCTGATGAAGAGGAGGACGTTTTTACGACTCAGGTTATCAATGGAAAAATTTGTTCATCCAAGACACTCGATAAACTAAAATTACTGCTCGAGGGCGTCGTTGAAAACGGCACAGCGAAAAATATCAAAGGCACACACTACCGGATTGCCGGAAAAACGGGGACTGCAAAAATCCTGGAAAATGGCAGGTATACAAGAAAGTATATAACATCGTTCGTAGGCTATTTTCCCGCCCACGAACCCAAGTATAGCGCAATAGTTCTAATTAAAAACCCTCGTGGCTGGTATCAGTATGGAAGTAGTGTAGCGGCACCGGTATTCAAGGAGATTGCCGACAATATTTACGCGCGCGACATTAATCTTCATCACCCAATGGACGTAAAAAAATTTTCCGTCCAACACCCCTTGCCCGTCATTCGTGCAGGCAATCAACAGGAGCTGACTATGCTATGTAACGAGTTGGGGATTTCGAATCATTCTCAAACGGAAGAAGAATGGGTCAAGTCGTCAACCAGCGGCGGAGGCGGTGTGAATTGGAAGAAGGCGATTTCCGGAAAAAATATCGTCCCGGATGTTACTGGTATGACTTTCAGGGACGCACTTTACCTGCTGGAAAACTCTGGCCTGCAGGTTTCATTTGAAGGAAAAGGTAGGGTGATTAAACAATCACTTCATCCCGGAGTCCGAGCCCAAAAAGGAAGCAGAATCTATGTAAGACTAGGATAACGACGATAAGAACGTGCCCGAATTAAAAGACATATTGTATAAAGTCTCTCTGACCACCAGCTATGGAGATATGCGTGTAGACGTCAAGGGAATTTGCTTTGACTCCAGGCAGGTCAAACCCGGGTATTTGTTTATCGCTGTCAAGGGAACTCAGTCAGACGGACATCAATACATTGGCAAAGCCTTAAGCCTCGGTGCTGTCGCGATCGTTTGTGAAAAGCTGCCCGACGACGTTTCGGAGAAAGTGACGGTAGTCGCAGTGAAAAATAGCGGACAGGCACTGGGAATCATTGCCTCTAACTTTTTTGGAAATCCCTCTGAAAAACTAAAACTAACGGGTGTTACGGGGACCAACGGTAAAACTACTGTCGCTACTTTATTGTTCAAGCTCTTTACGTCACTGGGATATAAGGCAGGTCTGATATCGACGGTGGAAAATCGAATTATCGACGAGGTTATTCCCTCTACCCATACAACACCTGATCCAATACAGTTAAATGAATTATTGAAGCGAATGGTCGAGAATGGGTGCACACATGTGTTCATGGAAGTAAGCTCCCATGCCATTGATCAGGAACGTATTGCCGGTCTGAAATTCGTTGGAGCATTGTTTACAAATATTACGCACGACCATCTTGATTATCATCAGACTTTTGAGAATTACATAAAGGCCAAGAAAAAATATTTCGACGAACTTGGCAGTGATGCTTTTGCGCTGGTGAATGCCGATGATAAACGCGGTATGGTGATGTTGCAGAATACTAAAGCTACAAAATATTCATACGGGTTAAAGAAAATAGTCGATTTCAAGGGCAAGATACTAACGAATTCGATTGAAGGTCTTGAACTTGATCTAGCTGGCAAGACGGTGTGGTTCAAGCTGATTGGTGATTTCAACGCTTACAACCTGCTGGCTGTCTATGGTGCTTCGGTTTTGCTCGGAGAAGATTCAGATGAAGTGCTGGTAAAATTATCTTCTCTAAAGGGTGCCGTCGGCCGATTTGATCTGGTGCTTCCTGGCTCAAAGAAAATTGCCATTGTCGATTATGCTCATACACCTGACGCCTTGAAAAATGTATTGGAGACTATCGCACAGTTTCGGTCGGGAAACGAACAGGTTATTACCGTCGTAGGCTGCGGAGGAAATCGCGACCGGACTAAACGTCCGTTGATGGCATCCATCGCATGCAGGCTGAGCGACAAGGTCGTGTTAACCTCCGACAATCCTAGGGATGAGGATCCTGTAGAAATCATTAAGGAAATGCAAACCGGTGTTATGCCGACGGAAATGCGAAAGACGCTGATCATAGCCGATCGGGAGGAAGCCATCAAAACAGCCTGTATGATTGCGCATGAGAAAGATATCATCCTTATCGCGGGTAAAGGCCATGAAACCTATCAGGAAATAAAAGGAGTCAAATATCCTTTTGACGACAGAGAGGTCGTGGAGCGAATGTTAAGACTAACCAGTAACAACTGATGCTGTACTATCTATTTGATTATCTCGACAAATTAGATGTTCCAGGTGCGGGGGTGTTTCAGTACATCTCATTTCGCGCGGGTATGGCAGCATTTATCTCGTTGCTTATCACTATCACATTCGGCAAAAATCTTATTAATATCCTGAGGAGGAAACAAGTAGGCGAGGATATCCGTGACCTGGGCCTTGAAGGACAAGTTCAAAAGAAAGGAACCCCTACAATGGGCGGCATTATAATAATCACTGCAATTCTGATTCCTACACTGTTGCTCGCCAGGCTTGATAATGTATATGTCGTTCTGTTGATAATTGCTACATGCTGGATGGGCCTTATCGGCTTTGTGGATGATTATATTAAAGTATTTAAGAAAAACAAAGAAGGCCTTGCCGGCCGATTTAAGGTCGTCGGACAAGTAGGCCTCGGGTTAATCGTTGGACTGACGCTTTATTTTAACACACAAGTGACAATACGCGAGGTAAGCCCATCTTCCCGCGTCAACGGTGTGGTTCAAAGTACCGATGGCCAACTCGACAGCAATGTTTTGTATGAAGACGTCAAATCCACGAAGACAACGGTACCTTTCCTCAAGAACAACGAATTTGACTATAGCAGCTTAGTGCCGTTCTTGCCTGCAGAGTATACGTGGATCGTATACGTCGGCGTCGTTATACTCATCATCACGGCCGTCTCGAACGGCGCAAACATCACTGACGGCATCGATGGACTCGCAGCAGGCACCTCGGCTATTATAGGCCTTACAATTGCTACACTTGCTTACGTCTCCGGACGCATCGACTTCGCAAGCTATCTCAACGTTATGTATATCCCCAACCTCGGAGAACTTGTGGTCTTTTGTACCGCATTTGTAGGAGCTTGCTTGGGATTTTTATGGTACAACGCGTACCCAGCACAAGTCTTCATGGGCGACACGGGGAGCCTTACACTAGGTGGTGTAATTACCGTTCTGGCGCTCGCAGTTCGCAAAGAACTATTGATACCAATACTTTGCGGAATTTTTTTAGTTGAGAATCTTTCAGTGATCCTTCAGGTAACTTATTTCAAGTACACCAAGAAAAAGTATGGCGAAGGAAGGAGGATATTGTTGATGGCTCCGCTTCATCACCATTACCAGAAGAAAAAAATTCACGAGGCAAAAATAGTAAGTCGTTTCTGGATCGTAGGGATTCTACTGGCGATCATATCGCTGGCAACACTAAAACTTAGATGAGCGAAAGAGTAGTCATATTAGGCGCAGGCGAAAGTGGAACGGGGGCGGCATTGCTCGCGAAGCAAAAAGGTTTTGAGGTTTTTGTATCTGATCAAGGTCCGATCAAGGACAAGTATAAGCGTGAACTTGAGATGGAAAGTATCCCATTTGAAGAGAATACGCATAGCCAGGAAAAGATCCTCAATGCTTCCTTTATTATCAAAAGTCCTGGTATACCTCTCAAGGCAGAGATTATTAAGAAAGCAAAGTCGCAAGGTATTTCTATTATCGACGAGCTTGAATTCGCTTTCCTTTATACGACTGCAAAAATTGTTGCCATTACTGGAACGAATGGTAAGACCACGACAACCCTGTTAATCTATCACCTGATGAAAGAAGCCGGCTTTAATGTTGCCCTGGCAGGCAACGTTGGTTTTAGTATGGCACGTCAGGTTGCCAAGGAAAAATTCGACTGGTACGTGTTGGAGATGAGTTCATTTCAACTCGATGGTATCAAGACCTTTAAACCTGAAATCGGGGTGTTATTGAATATTACGCCCGACCATCTCGATCGATACGAATATTTATTAGATAACTACATCAATTCCAAATTCCAGTTGATTCAAAACATGGGACCGGAACAGCATTTTATTTATTATGTGAACGATCCCATCATTGAGCGCGAAGTGAATCGAAGAACACTGATTCCAAAACAAGTTCCCGTCTCATTGCTCCCATCTTCGAAAGCAGCTATACATTTTGACGGAGAGAAAATGAATTTTCAATTGAAAAAAAATTTTCGGATAGCGCAATCGGAAACGACCCTTAAAGGACCTCACAATCTTATCAATACGATGTGTGCAGTGGCGGCCGTCGTCATCGCCGGTGCGACTGTTGATAGTGTTACGAGCAGTCTGAAAACCTTTAAAAACGCACCGCACCGCCTTGAATCTGTTGCGACGATAAATGGAGTGGAGTTCGTTAATGATTCTAAAGCCACCAATGTCGACTCCGTTGTATATGGTTTAGGAAGCTATAACCAGCCACTGATCTGGATTGCTGGTGGCATAGATAAAGGTAATGATTATAACATAATCAAGGATGAGGTCAAGAAGAAAGTAAAGGTGTTGATCTGCCTGGGTAAAGACAACTCTAAACTAAAAAGTGCCTTTGGGGATGTTGTCGACCAGATGTATGAAACTCAAAGTGTCACTGATCTGGTTCACCAGGCGTTGAGGGTCGCGGATGCAGGAGATGTTGTGCTGCTGTCTCCAGCATGTGCCAGTTTTGACCTTTTCAAAAATTATGAGGACCGCGGCGATCAGTTCAGGAAAGCAGTATTGGATTTAAAAAAGGAAGTTGAGGGCCAACACGTATGAATAAAGTTAAAGCCTGGGCAGACAATAACTTACAGGGAGATCGTGTCATCTGGGCGGTTGTATTTGCCCTATCGCTCATCAGCGTACTCGTTGTGTATAGTTCCATTGGAACACTGGCTTATAAGCGCACTGAGAGCCCGGAGAGTTTTTTGATTAAACACACGCTCACCGTAATAATCGGAATAGCTGCTATGTGGTTTGCACATCGCGTCGACTACCGATACTATTCCAGACTTTCCAAGTTTGCTTTGTGGATTAGTATTCCGTTGCTGATCTACACCTTTACGCATGGGGTTACCATAAATGACGCCGCCCGTTGGATCCACGTTCCCATCATCGGGTCGTTCCAGCCTTCCGACTTTGCCAGCCTCGCGCTGATAGTGAATCTGGCCAGTATGTTATCGAAACGACAGCAAAATATTGATGATATAAAAGAGTCTTTGATTCCAATACTTTTCTGGTGCGGTATGATCTGCGGGTTGATCGCGTTGACCAATCTGTCAACGGCGGTCCTCCTTTTTCTAACATGTATGCTCATCATGTTCATTGGTCGCGTGCCGACAAAATATCTTGCAATGCTTCTGTTCGTGGGAATATTGTTCGGCGCCCTGGCGGTGAAGTTTGGGGTAAGAGGGGACACTGCCAGAAATCGGATAACGAACTTCATCAACGGGGAAGAACTTCCGTTTCAAGCAAAGCATGCTCGTATTGCAGTGGCTACTGGAGGTATTTCTGGTAAGGGACCTGGCAACAGCGATCAGCGAAATATATTACCGCACCCTTATTCAGACTTTGTGTATGCAATTGTGATCGAGGAGTATGGAATGGTCGGCGGTGTTGTTGTCATAGCACTGTACCTGATCCTGCTACACCGCGGTATGAAGGCGGCCTACAACAGCGATAAGGCTTTTGCTGGTTTGTTATCGGCGGGGCTAAGTTTTGATTTGGTTTGCCAGGCGCTGGTCAACATGGGTGTAGTAGTTGGATTAGGTCCGATCACCGGGCAACCACTTCCGCTAGTTTCGATGGGAGGGACTTCCATGGTTTTTACAGGCTTAGCTGTTGGTATCATTCTGAGCGTAAGCCGCGGTGAGTTGGATCAAAAATGGAATTCGAATTCAACCGACGGAACAAAAAATACTAAAAGCATGACCACTGCAAAAGCAGCCTGAAACCGATGACAAAATTACAACCATATCGCTTGATAATTAGTGGAGGGGGTACCGGGGGACATATTTTTCCGGCAGTAGCGATTGCCAACGAATTTTGTTCCCGTTATCCGAGTGCTGAGATACTGTTTGTCGGCGCCGAAGGGAAAATGGAGATGACAAGAGTACCGGAAGCAGGCTATAAGATCATTGGGCTATGGATCAGCGGGCTGCAGCGGAAGCTAACGCTGTCGAACTTGCTATTCCCACTTAAGCTCATCGTAAGCTATTTCAAGGCGCGGAAGATCGTAAATGAATTCAAACCTCACGTCGTTATCGGGACCGGCGGATATGCTAGCGGGCCCATCATGCTGGCGGCGACGCGCAAGGGCATCGCCACAGTCATTCAGGAGCAAAACTCTTTTGCTGGTTTAGCGAACAAGCAGGTTGCAGATAAAGTGAACCGTGTCTGTGTGGCGTACGAGGGAATGGAAAAATATTTTCCTGCACATAAAATTGTTGTGACAGGTAATCCTGTACGCAAGGATATTCTGAACGTTGAGTCAAAGCGTGAGCAGGCTTTGTCGCACTTTGGATTCAGTCCACAGTTCAAGACACTGCTTATTATTGGAGGAAGCCTTGGCGCCCGAACGATTAATGAGAGCATCATCAATGGAATTGAAAAACTGATTGAAGCACAAATACAGGTATTATGGCAGACGGGCAGGGGATATTATGAAGCTTATAAAACGCGACTCGCCAGCCATGACTTGCGAAAAATACGCGTGCATGATTTTGTACGTGAGATGGATTTGGCCTATGCAGTTGCTGATGTCGTCATTTCGAGGGCTGGCGCCCTGAGTGTATCTGAAATTTGTGTGGCGAAAAAGCCGGTGATACTCGTGCCATCGCCAAACGTTGCTGAAGATCATCAGACAAAAAATGCGATGGCACTTACAGGAAAGGAAGCTGCGTTACTGGTGACTGACAGAGATGCAAGGCAGATGCTGATAGACACTGCGTTGAACCTAATATTCGATTCTGCAAGATCTGCAAGACTTCGGGAAAATATTGCAAAGCTTGGCAAGCCAAATGCCACCAGTGATATCGTGAACGAAATCGAAAGACTGCTGGACGAAAAGTCGGTGAATGGAATGGAGTCATACAAGTTATCAACTGCCGAATCAAAGACAGGCGGAGATGGCGCTGGAACTTTACAAACAGTATTAGTGAGAAGTAGATACCAATAACGAAAGTGAAATTAGAGGACTATCATAATATTTATTTTTTGGGAATCGGTGGCATCGGTATGAGCGCCCTGGCGCGATGGTTTAAGAAAAAGGGAATAAACGTGTCGGGATATGATCGCACATCAACTTCGCTCACCAAAGAATTGCAAAAGGAAGGTATTCCAATACACTATGAGGATGGCATTGACAAAATTCCAAGTGTTGTGAAGGAAGGAAAGGAAAAGACCTTAGTCGTTTTTACGCCGGCAATTCCCCAAGATCACATTGAGTACAACTATCTCAAGGATCGCGACTATACTATTATGAAGCGATCTGAGGTTTTAGGGTTAATAACAAAGGGATATAAAACAGTGGCAGTTGCCGGAACCCACGGAAAGACCACAACATCGTCTATGGTTGCGCATATTCTTAAAGTTGCAGGGAAGAATATGGTAGGATTTTTAGGAGGTATCACAACAAACTACAACTCCAACCTGGTCATGCATGGCCAAGTTGACAGCAATACGCTGGTAGTTGTGGAAGCCGATGAATTTGACCGTTCATTTCTTCGCCTGTTTCCGCAGATTGCCATAGTTACATCAGCCGATGCCGATCACCTGGACATCTATGGTGATCATGAAACACTCCTCCAATCGTTCAGGGATTTTATTAAACAGATCAATACAGACGGTTCGCTTATCATACATGAGTCCATAGATGAATTGCTTTCAGCTAACATAGATCATGTAAAGAAAAGCGTATACAGCATGAGCCGGGGACAATTTTTTGCCAGCAGCATTACCGCAAAGGGCGGATTTTTTGAGTTCGACTTGCAGGGTTTTACTAAAGTTGAACACATTAAGCTTGGTGTCCCGGGTTTTCATAACATTGAGAATGCCATTGCGGCAGCCGTAGCCGCCAGTTTGTGTAAAGTACCCACTCACGTTATTCGTGAAGCCCTTGAATCATTCACAGGCGTCAAGAGAAGATTTGAATATGTCATCAAGAGTAAACGAGTAGTGTTCGTGGATGACTATGCACACCATCCGACAGAAATTGAAGCTTTCTTGAAATCAATGAAATCATTATACCCGGGGCGTAAGTTAACGGTAGTATTCCAGCCACACCTGTATTCGCGAACACGTGACTTTGCTGAAGGTTTTTCAAAGAGCCTCAGTCTGGCTGATGAATTATTTCTTATGGATATCTATCCAGCCCGGGAGTTACCTATCCCAGGCGTTAATTCCGATATGCTTTTAAAATCCATTACAAGTCCTGTAAAAGTACGATGCGGCAAGGATGACTTGATGCACAAACTGAATGACATCTCGGCGGAAGTTCTTGTAACGGTAGGGGCCGGCGACATCGACACCTTTGTTGAACCAATTAAAGAAATGCTACTTAAAAAGTATGAAGCTTAAGTTTAACCTGCGTCGCGAGCTCAAAATTCTTGCAGCCATTATCGTGGTAGGTGTCATTATTGCCTTTACCGAAAAGAAACAAGGGAGTGTGTCGATAAAAGATATAAGTATTAAGATAGATAACGTTCATGGAAATCATTTTTTGGACGAGTCAGACATTATGAACCTGATGGAGCTCAAAAATGAGAAGTTAAGAGGCACGAGCATCGACCGCTTTAGCCTGAAAGGCATTGAATCTAAGATCAAGCGACAACCCTTTATTAAAAAAGCCGATCTGTATAGCGATCTCAAAGGCAATCTGGTAGTTAGGGCAGAGTTGCGCAGACCTGTGGCCCGCATTGTCAGGAATGATGGGCCCGACGGTTACATCGCCGAGGATGGAACCATCATGCCAGTCTCTGAAAAATTTACGTCGCGCGTTGTGCTGATCAGTGGACAGTATGTTCCGCAAATACTGAAACAGGATAACATGAACGATAACGAGGAAACAAAAAAAATAATGGGGCTGATCGATAAAATTCGCGAGCACGAGTTTTGGCATGCGCAGATCGCTCAACTGGATATCGACAACAAATCTCGAATAACTTTTTTCCCACAGGTTGGTGATGAAAAAATAGAATTTGGCAAAGCTGAGGACCTGGATGTGAAATTTAAGAAGCTGATGATTTTCTACAAAGAGATTCTTCCGCGGATAGGTTGGAACAAATACAACCGGATAAACCTGGAATATGAAGGACAGATAATAACAGAATAACAACATATATACCAACCACTAATAACCTCATCACAACCATGGAACAAGAAAAAATAGTAGTCGGACTCGACATAGGCACAACGAAAATTTGTGTGATTGTCGGCCGGAAAAATGAATTCGGCAAACTCGAGGTGCTCGGGATGGGCAAGGCCGAATCTGAAGGAGTAGTCAAAGGAATAGTCTTTAACATCGACAAGACAGTATATGCCATTGAAAAAGCAATTCGGGAAGCAAGTGATCACGCAGGGATTGATATCGCTGTTGTCAATGTGGGTATCGCCGGGCAACACATCCGGAGTTTCATTCAGCATGGTGGTATAACACGATCTTCAAAGGAGGATGAAATTACCGTCGACGACGTTGAAAGGCTGACGCAAGACATGTATAGAATGGTTGTTCCCCCCGGAAGCCAAATTATTCACGTGATGCCCCAGGATTATATGGTTGACTACGAGGATGGAATTAAAGAACCGGTTGGTATGTCGGGTGTTAGGCTGGAAGCAGACTTTCATATAATTACTGCGCAAACCAACGCGATCAATAATATTAATAAGTGCATTCGCAGAGGAGGGCTTGAAATTCAAGACTTGATTCTTGAACCGCTGGCCTCTAGCCTTGCCGTGTTGAACGACGAAGAAAAGGAAGCTGGAGTCTGCCTCATCGACATCGGTGGGGGAACAACCGACATTGCCATCTTCTACGACAACATCATTCGTCATACGGCTGTAATACCATTCGGAGGCAACATCGTGACGAATGATATTAAGCAGGGGCTTATGGTGTTGCCGCAGCAGGCCGAACAGTTGAAGACGCGATTTGGTAAAGCTATTGCGGAAGAGGCAAGCCCGAACGAAATAGTTTCGATACCTGGAATAAGAAATCGTGCTGCAAAAGAGATATCTGTGAAAAATCTCTCAAATATAATCCAGGCAAGAATGGAGGAGGTGATAGAAATGGCACATGCAGAAATAATCAGTTCAGGATTTGAGAATAGGTTGGCTGGTGGTATCGTCATTACCGGTGGAGGTGCTCAATTGAGTAACCTCAAGCAATTAGTTGAATATATGACTGGTATGGATACGCGTATCGGTTACCCGAACGAACATCTTGGCAAAAGCAAAATCGAATCTGTAAAGAGTCCGATGTATGCTACCGCCGTTGGTTTAGTTCTCGCGGGTTTTCGCTCTCTTGATGAAAGAGAAGATCGTTATAAGGAAGCTCGCGAAACCGTAAGAGCTGCGAAAGTGAAGAAGCATATCGGTGCCTCCAAGAATTTCTTCAACGAAATTTTGAACAAAACCAAAAGTTTGTTGATCGATGATCTGGATGGAAAAAACGAGTATTAAACGTTCCGAAGTTTTAAAAGTTTCGGGAAGCCAAAATTTAACCTATTAAAACAACCACGTAAAAAAGATCAATCATGTTTGAAACTGGATCCTACAAATTCGAGATCCCCAAAACCAACAACCTGCAGTCCATCATCAAGGTGATCGGAGTAGGTGGGGGAGGAAGCAACGCCGTAAACCACATGTATAAACAAGGCATCAAAGATGTCGAATTTATTGTGTGTAATACAGACAACCAGGCACTTAGCAATAGCCCTGTGCCAAATAAACTTCAAATTGGTGCTAACCTTACAGAAGGACTTGGCTGCGGGGCCAATCCTGAAGTCGGAAAAAATGCCGCCATTGAATCCAAGGAACAGATCCGCGAGATGCTTGCCGGTACGAAGATGTTGTTTGTAACGGCCGGGATGGGCGGCGGAACCGGGACAGGCGCAGCGCCCGTAATTGCAAAAATTGCCAAAGATATGGATGTCCTTACGGTGGGTATTGTGACGGCCCCATTCTCTTTCGAGGGAAGGAAAAAAATGGGTCAGGCAAGCTTGGGGTTGGAAGCGCTCCGACAGAATTGCGACACAGTGATCGTAATCCTGAATGACAAACTGCGCGAAATCTTCGGCAACCTTTCCATTGGGCAGGCCTTTGCGCAAGCTGACAATATCCTGACGACCGCTGCAAAAGGAATTGCGGAAATCATTACACTTGCCGGTTATGTCAACGTCGATTTCCAGGACGTACGTACTGTCATGCGAGATGCCGGAGCAGCTGTGATGGGCTCAGCGGAGACTCGCGGTGAAAACCGGGCGAGGAAAGCAGCCGAAGGCGCACTCGCATCTCCCTTGCTCGACAATCGCGATATTATGGGTGCCAAAAGAATTTTGCTTTCAATCATCTCGGGCGAAGAAGCGGAATTGCAAATGGATGAGCTATCTGAGATTACGCAACACATTCAGGACGAGGCTGGCGAGGATGCTGAAATGATTTTCGGACATGGTGTTGACAGTAATCTAGGAGACCGTATCCGTGTTACAGTCATTGCGACAGGATTCCAGAGCGAGTCTCAAATGATCCCGAAAACTCAGGAAAAGAAAGTGCATGATCTCGACCGTTCTCAGGGCTGGCTGTTCGCACCTGACAATTCTGTGAACGAGAATAATAATATGGAGGTGCGGAAAAAAGATGAAATCAAACCCGAAGTAAAGGAGGAACCCATTGAGCGTGAACTGGTGTTCACAGGGCCCTTTAACAAAATCGAAGAGCCGGTAAACGAAGAAGATGAAGGCGAGGAAAGTCTGCTGAATGATGATGACTTCGACGATCCTGAGCAGTATGGTGATCAGGTCGTAAGCGAAGAGGGAATGATGGAATTACGTTCTACCAAGCAACGCCTGCAACAACAGGCTGAACAAAGAAAGGAGACACTGAAACAAACCCGTAAACATGAAATGACGAAGGAAGAATTTAATGAAAAGTGGGCGCTTCCGGCGTATTTACGAAGAGGTGTTACGATGCAGGACGTCCCTCATTCTTCGCAGCCGTTCATTTCCAAATACAATTTGAACGATGATAATAACATTCTAGGCAACAATAAATTTTTGCATGATAATGTAGATTAATTGAGATGACCGTGGTTCAGTTTAGAATTCATGATGAATAAAGGCATGGCATTGTAAGCGTGACTGGTGTTTACTCCATTCGTAGTGGTTGTTGGTGGTAAATATTTTTGGCCGGCGCTTGAGATGCCAATTTTTAGAGTGATGGGCGCCAATTTTTTATTTGCAATTAAGCTCAGCAAATGGCGCACGGAGTATGAATGCCGGACATAATCGTCCGGCATTTGCTTTTTAAGGCACTTTCGTTTTTTCCGAATTAATTTTGTGCTTCATGGGTTTTAGTATTTGGTTTACTTACCCTAAAATTTGTTTGTATTCAATTTACTCTTACCCTTGTATTAATGAAGCCGTTCCTAGCAGAACTTGCGCAGCTGATATATGAAAAACATCGAACGTTCGATAAGCTCACCATCGTTTTTCCAAATCGAAGGGCGATAATTTATTTTAGAAAGTACTTGAGTTCCCTGCTGAACAAACCGGCATTTGCACCTCGCCTCCTCACAATCGAAGATTACTTTCAAAGCCTTTCCGACCTAAGGATTGCGGATAAGCTTGAGCTTGTTTTCCGGCTCTATAAGGTCTATAACAACATCGTGCTGGATGACACATCCAAGGGATTGAAGTCTGAACCTTTTCATCAATTTTATTTTTGGGGCGAGATGTTGCTTCGCGACTTTGAGGAGATAGACAAATATATGGTGGATACGCGCCAGTTATTCAAGGACCTCCGCTATCAAAAAGAGTTAGATACCACGTTCGACTATCTCACACCGGAGCAAAGGGAATTTCTTAAGAACTTCTGGGGAACTTTTGATCAACACCCATCTGACAACAAAGACAAGTTCTTAAACATCTGGACCAGACTCTATCCCTTATATGAGGCTTTTAAGGGGGATCTTCTAAGCGACAACCTTGCCTACGAAGGATTATTGCAGCGAAGGGTCGTCGAAGGCATGGCTTCAACATTGAAGAGTCATTTGTCACCCACAGTCTTTGCGGGATTCAATGCACTAACTAAGGCCGAGGAAACGCTGATCAGATATCACCTTGAACAAGGTCAGGCAGAGGTGCATTGGGATGTCGATGAATACTATCTGAATAACAATCAGCAGGAGGCAGGGAAATTCTTTCGTGAATACCAAAGTGATCCTGTATTAGGAAAATCCTTTCCGGTCGATGTACCATCCAATTTAGCGAAAGGTCTGAGGGAATTTGATGATACAGAAATGATTGGCAGAAAGTCGATCCGAATTTTCGGAGCAGCTAATCCTGTCGGTCAAACCAAATTGATGTCCCAGGTCTTAGAGGAAGAACTAAGAAAGGGAATCGATCCGGAAAACACCATTATAGTCCTCCCGGATGAAAACCTGCTGTTACCTGTCCTTCACAGCGTTTCCGGATATGTAGAAAAGCTGAATGTAACGATGGGCTTTCCCATTGGAGCAACACCCGTTTTCAATCTTATTGAGATTCTGGTCGAGTTGCAACTTCACCGGAAGGGATCTGACTTTAATCACAAGCATGTGCTGGCATTGCTTGGACACCCCTATGTAATCGCCGACGACGCAGGAGTGGCAAATTCCAAACGCAAGGAAATCCTGGGTCGCAATTGGGTGCATATCCCCATGGGCTATCTCGCATCCGAAACACACCTGCATCGGCTTATATTTGATACGTTAGACATCAGTATACTGGTTTATTTGCGAAATATTATCACGGCTATTGCTAATCTTAAGTCTGTGAATGATTTCGATCGTGAGTATCTTTTTTACTTTCTTAAGCTACTAAATAGGATAGAGGCTATCACAGGCAACGCCTTTCAAATGATATTGCCTAATAGGGAGTCAACGATTAGACAACACGCACAATCAATAAATACTTCTTTAAAAGCATTCTTAAGATTGTTTCGTCAGCTCGTGCAAACATTCCGCATACCCTTTAGCGGCGAGCCCCTCAAAGGCCTTCAGGTGATGGGCGTCTTGGAGACTCGAAACCTCGATTTTAAAAATCTATTTGTGCTTTCATTGAACGAAGGTTCATTTCCATCGATTGGTGGCAAAAGTTCTTATATTCCGTTTAGCATTCGAAAAGCTTACGGATTACCAACCTCCGAGCACCAGGATGCTATGTATGCTTACCTGTTCTACCGTATGTTGCAGCGAAGCGAAAACATTTTTCTGTTTTATAATACTGAGACTGATGTGTTGGGACAGGGTGAAAGCAGCCGGTATTTGAAACAGATCATGTTTGAAAGCCGACTGGCGATGGAACGAAACGTTCTTCATGATCCAATCCAACCGAGCGTGGTCATCCCTGTTTCCATTACCAAAAATAGCAGCACTATCGACGCTTTGATCAAACTCAGTGAAGGCAATGGAAAGTTTAGAGGAATTTCACCTTCCGCATTGAATACATATATTGATTGCAGGCTTAGGTTTTACCTGAGGCATGTCGCCAAGATAAAGGAGCCAGATGAAGTGGAAGAAGATCTTGACGCCCGCGTGCTTGGAAATTTTCTACATACCGTAATGGAGAAATTTTATCGCCTGCTGAAGCAAAGTAAACAGCATGGCCAGGTTGAATTAAAAGACTTTAACAGCGCCGTCGACATTGTTGATGGATTGATTGATCAGGTCTTCATCGAGTCGTATCATCTTGAACCCGGTAAGCCGGTGGAATATGAAGGACAAAGACTCGTCGTGCGTGAGGTGGTCAAACGGTTTGCACACCGGATTCTTGAAATGGACAAACATTACGCTCCATTTGAAATTGAGCTGCTTGAACAAGGGGGATTAGATTATCACGCAGCGATCGATCGCTATCCGGGATCTGTCTTAGTTAGTGGTAAGATTGATCGCGTGGATCGCAAGGGTGATTTGATTCGAGTGATCGACTACAAAACGGGCCGCGACAAACTCGATTTTGAGAGCGTGGCTTCCCTGTTCAAACGCGACAGCAAAAGAAATAAGGCTGCATTTCAGACGTTGCTGTATGCGCTTCTGTACCGGGTCAATAAACCGCCAGCTTCATCCTTTAAAGTTGTACCTGGACTAATTAATCGTATGAATTTATTCGACAATGATTTCAGATTCGGATTTAAGATCGGGAAGGATTTTCTGCAGGATGTTGAACCCCTGCTGCCGGAATTTCGCGACCATTTGAAGATATTGCTAGAGGAACTATTTGATCCCGCCACGCCCTTCGATCAGACCACAGACCTTGAAGTATGTAAATTCTGTTCCTATCAACGGATCTGTTACCGTTAAATTGCTAAAAGAGCTACCTGGAGTCTATCATCTTCTGGAGAGCCATATATTCGTCGCGCAATTTCGCGGCCTCCATAAACTCCAATTCTTTAGCTGCCTTCTCCATAGCCTTACGGGTGCGCTCTGCCATTTTTGCGAGCTCTTCTGTGGTCAGGTAGGCCACGACGGGATCTGCGGCCAAGGTTGCTTCCTCGCTTTCGACATAGTAGTTCTTCACTGATCGCTTTGAATCGGCAACTTTGGTTTGGCTCAATATGGAATCTCTTGATTTTAGTACTGTCTTAGGTACGATGCCATGGGTCACGTTGTAGTCCAGCTGGATCTTCCTTCTGCGGTTAGTTTCATCAATGGCAGTCTGCATGGATTCTGTAATATTGTCTGCATACATAATAACTCTGCCATTTTCATTGCGTGCTGCCCTGCCGATAGTTTGGACCAGCGATCTTTGGTTTCTGAGGAATCCTTCCTTATCCGCGTCAAGGATTGCAACCAATGAAACCTCGGGTAGGTCCAATCCTTCTCTCAGCAGGTTCACCCCCACCAGCACGTCAAAAACTCCCAGTCGGAGTTCACGCAGTATTTCGACGCGGTCCAATGTCGCTACTTCGGAATGGATATACCTGCACTTGATTCCCACCCGATCCATATATTTGGTAAGTTCTTCCGCCATTCGTTTGGTCAACGTGGTCACAAGTACCCGTTCATTTTTTTTCACGCGTTCATCCACTTCTTCGAGCAAGTCGTCGATCTGATTCTTGCTGGGCCGTACATCAATTTCCGGATCCAGCAATCCTGTCGGGCGAATAATTTGTTCTACCACTACACCTTCCGATTTTCGCAGCTCATACTCCGACGGGGTAGCGCTTACATAAATTACCTGGTTGACAAGCGTTTCGAATTCGTTAAATGTGAGGGGACGATTGTCCAACGCAGAGGGTAAGCGAAAGCCGTAGTCGACAAGGTTTACTTTTCGGGAACGGTCTCCTCCCCACATCGCTCTTACTTGCGGAACGGTCACGTGGCTCTCATCAACAATGAGCAGAAAGTCGTCCGGGAAATAATCGATCAAGCAAAATGGACGCTCTCCAGGCCTGCGACGATCAAAGTAGCGCGAATAGTTTTCTACTCCGGAACAATAACCGAGCTCCCGCATCATTTCAAGGTCGAATTCCGTTCTCTCCTTGAGACGCTTGGCTTCAAGGTGCCGGCGTTCTGTCTCAAACATTTCAACCTGGGCAACCATATCATCTTGAATCTCCCTGATCGCCTGGTGAAGGGTCGCTTTCCCGGTAACAAAGAGATTTGCAGGAAATATTGTGACTACGTTTTCATCCGATATTTTTTTTCCGCTTCCAGGGTCAATTCGTTGAATCGATTCAATTTCATCGCCCCAAAAATAAATGCGCACTGCATAATCGGCGTAAGCGAGAAAAACATCCACGGTATCGCCTTTGACCCGAAACGTCCCTCGTTTAAAATCGAGTTCGGTGCGGTTATAAAGGATATCCACCAACGCGAATAATAATTTATTCCTGGAAACTAATTCACCCACTTTCAACTTGATAACGTTCTTTCCAAATTCCTCTGGGTTGCCGATGCCGTAAATGCACGAAACTGAGGCTACTACAATAACGTCTCGTCGGCCTGTGAGGAGTGATGAGGTTGCGCTTAGCCGCAACTTTTCAATTTCTTCATTAATAGAAAGGTCTTTTTCTATGTATAAATTAGATGATGGGATGAATGCTTCGGGTTGGTAGTAATCGTAATATGAGATGAAATATTCTACCGCATTCTCGGGGAAAAACTGTTTGAATTCGCCGTAAAGCTGTGCCGCCAGAGTTTTATTATGGCTCAGAACCAGCGTAGGCCGGTTGGTTCTGGCGATGACATTCGCCATTGTAAATGTTTTGCCGGAGCCGGTAACACCCAGTAGTGTTTGATGAGGTTCTCCTTCTTCAATTCCTTTGGTAAGTTGGCGAATAGCTTCGGGTTGATCGCCCGTTGGTTCATACAAACTGGTTAATTTGAAATCCATGGTGTGTTTGTTATCCGTTATCCGTTATCCGTTATCCGTTAATAGTTATCCGTTATCCGTTCATGGACGTAAATAATTAACGAAATCGAATTAGTTATAATCGAAGAAAAGTAAAAATTGTTCAGCGACTGTAAAAGAAATTTCAGGACACCCTAATAACTAATAACTAATAACTAATAACTATTAACGGATAACGAATAACGGATAACGAATAACGAATAACGGATAACGACTAATTATTCCAAATTACCCACGACTTCTCCGCCTGAACATGAAGCATTTCCAGGCCGTTTTTAATAGTTGCTCCTCTCATTTCAGCCTTTTGCAAGAACATGGTGCGGGCCGGGTTGTAAATTAGATCGTACACAAAATGATCTTCACCAATATGTTCAAAGTCAATGTTTGGCATCGTTTCAGTGTTTGGACTCATGCCAAGCGGCGTAGTGTTGATAACCAGCAGAGAGTCAGCAATTATTTTTGGATTCTTGTCTAAAAACTCATACGTAAAAACTCCTTTCTTGGCTTCGCGGGAAACAATGTTGAATTCAATCTTCAGTTTTTTTAACGCTTCTTGTACAGCTTTTGAGGATCCGCCGGTACCCAGAATGAGAGCCTTCATCTTTTTATTTTTTGGAAGCCACTTCTCAAGCGTTTCATGAAATGCTTCAGAGTCGGTATTGTATCCTTTTAATTTGCCATCCTTGATTTTAATAACATTGACAGCTCCAATTTTTTTCGCAAAACCATCAACCTCATCCAGGTATTTCATCACTTGCTCCTTATAGGGTATCGTTACATTAAGTCCTGCAAGCCCCTTCGTATCCTTTAAGAGGGTTTCAAGATCAGAGATATTTTTTAATGGGAATAGTTCATAATGATAATCGCGCAGACCTTCCCGAAAGAATTTTTCGTCGAAATAGGATTTTGAGAACGAGTGACTAACAGTTGCACCGATTAGTCCAAATACTTTTTCCATGTTTAGAATGTTGTTTTATGCCGCGAAGCAATCTTTTCAATTAATACCACTATAAAAACTCCCAGTGCCATCATGAGAATCGCTTGCAAGACCTGGGGGTCTTTTCCCGTTGTCGCAAAATAATTCCAGGGTAGAATACTTTTATCAAACGCTGGAACTTGTTCACCACTACTGTTAGTCGCAAACTCCAGCACTTGCCGCCATGGCCAAACTTTGTTTAAGAACCCCAACATTATCCCGGTCATGATCGCCAGCGTGGGCCTGCGATATTTCGTCAGGAAATGGTTTATCATTCTTGAGAAGCCAATGAGACCCACCGCGTATCCCAGTACAAAAATCAGAATTGCAATTATAGTGAAATCTGCAAAGGTTGTGGCGATGTGACCAAACTGGCCCAAGAGTATTAAAATAAAGGTAAAAGATATCCCGGGAATAAATGCTATGCCGCCTGCGAGGGCAGCCACAAAGAAGACCATCCACAGAGTGCGGGGGAACTGGACTGGCGGGATGAATGTAATGGCATAAGCAATCAAGATCGCTGCAATGAAACAAATTATCGCGGTCGTATCCCACTTTTTTATTTCTTCCCGCATCACCAATGGAGCGGCCATCACGATTACACTGAAGAAAAATGCGCCGATAGGAATTGGACTATACTTTAATCCATTTAAAATGAGCTTCGTGAACACCAAGAGGCCCGTAGTTATTCCTGCCAGAAGTGTAAAGAGAAATGTTCCGTTGATCTGCTTCCAAAAACTCCGGAACTCTTTCTGCATTATAAGCTTCAGGGAGTATCTGTTGATAGAGCTCACGGATCGAACCAACTCATCGTATACCCGTGTTAAAAGCGCCCCTGTAGTTCCTGAAATACCTGGAATAATTTCAGCCGCTCCCATTACAATGCCTTTAACGTACAAGAAAATATAGTCTTGTCTTTTTCTCAAAATGGGCCGTTCTTAATCAATCTCAAATGGAGGCGCGGTGTTTGTATTTTTTCTTTCGATACCAAGAAAATGCAGGAAGGTATCTCCCCGAAGGCCGAGCCTGATCGTCTCCAGCGGAATTACTTCCTCCGGCGCGATGTTACCAAGGTTAACGTTTGCTCCCAGTAATTTTACAAACCAAACCTGTTGAGCTTTTTGAGGTGCTTCCCAAATGATCTTTTCGAATGGGATCTTTGTCAAAATTTCTTGTACTAATCCTGACCGCACTTCTCCACTTGACCGAAACAAGCCAACGTTTCCGCCTTCTCGCGCTTCACCAATCACTTTCCACGCGCCTGCGTCAAGCTCTTTCTGCATCAGTTCGATCCATTGATAAGGCGGAATGATCTTATCAGCGTCTTTAGACCCTACCTCCGACAAGACGGTAACTTGTTCCGCCAGTTTAATAATGTAATCACATTTCTTATCGTGATCGATATCCATAGAACCATCAGAAACCTCTGCAAAAGACATATCATACTTGTCCAAGAGCTTCCGGTAATCGTCAAACTGATCTCGGATTACGAACGCTTCAAACAGTGTTCCACCAAAATACACAGGTAACCCGGCCTCCTTATACACCTTCAATTTATCCTTCAGGTTTGGAGTAACAAATGAGGTGGCCCAGCCTAATTTCACAATGTCAACATGATCGGCAGATGTGCTGGCAAAATCCTCAGCCTCGCGAATACTCAGGCCCTTGTCCATAGCCATAGTAAAACCATATTGTCTGGGCTTGGCAGTACGCTCAGGCAGATTATTCAGATCGAAATTCATTAATTGTTTTCTTTTCTAAACTGTTCGATGATCTTATACAGAGCCTTTTGTGTTTCAATTTTGGGAAAGAAATCAAACAAAGCGGTGTGACCATCAAAGTCTAAAATTAAAGCATTTTCTAAATAATTAAATGCTTCTTTAAACTGACCAGCTTCTATAAGGTAGACTGTCATACGGTAGAAAAACTCGGCATCATTGGGTATCTCATCAAATCCCAATGATAAGGTATCTATCGCTTTGGTATAATCTCCTTGTTCGTAAAAGATAAATGACCAATTCAGCCATATTTCCTTGTCTGTCGGGTCAAGCTTGCTGGCTTCCTCATACGCATCTATACTCGAGATTGTATTTCCCACTTTAAATTCAGCATGCGCCACGGATTTCCAGTATTCAGCATTTTCAGTGTTAATCTTTAGTGCTTTGTTGTAAAAGTGAAGGGCTTGATACCATTTTTCCTGCTTTTCCAAACAAGCGCCAGCGCCAAACCAAGCTTCATCATAAAGTGTATCCAGCTTCGTCGCTTTCTGAAAATATTTTAACCCGAGTTCGTACTGTTCAAGGCTCTCATAGGCTGCTCCGAGGCAACAGTACACTTCCGGACTAGGACCTTCGATCTCAACTGTCTTTCTAAACGCATCCAACGCTTTGGTATACTCGCCCATATTCATATAGGTATTCCCCGTGTTGAAATGTGCGGAAGCGAATGTATCATCGATGGTGATCGCGTAATCGTATGCCTGCAGCGCCTCCTGATATTTTTCCAGTTTGTTATAGACGATACCCAGATTATACCACGCTGCTGTTGAATATGGATCCTCGTCGATAAATTTTTGATAATATTCGATACTGCTCTCTAGCTGGCCAGTGAGGTCAAGGCAAAAGGCCAATTCATAAAGTGATCCGTCGTGATTGATATTCAGTTCAATGGATTTCTTGTACGCGTCAATGGCATTTTGATAATCCTCCATGCTCTGATAAGCAAGTCCAATACTGTAATAAACTTCGTCCTTATCATCTGCTAAAAGTAAAGCGTCTTCGTAGTTTTTGATGGCTTCGGCATGTTTACCTTGCAACGAAAGAATTGATCCCTTCGTCAAAAATATTTCTGGATCGTTTGGTTGTAGCGCATGTGCCTGATCCAACAGATCAAGTGCCTGATCATATTCTTCAAGGTTCGATAAAATCTGTGCCTTGATGGTGATAAGTTCGATTGAAAAAGGATATTGACTTATAGCCTGATTGACGGCCTGAAGTGCCTTATTATGCTTACCACGGAACATATAGTGTTCTATGATCTGTTCGTAAGCATCCAAATCAAAAAATTCTGCTTTCTTTTTTCTAAGATGATCTTCAAATCTTTTAATCAGCTCGTTACCTTCTTCTCTTTTGCGATATTCTTTCGACATGGACTAAAAACGTTTTCCTAAAATAGGTAAATCTGTGGTAAAGCTAAGGCTTTCGGACTATTTTTTAGAGTCGAATTTTCTTTTATAATAATAACAGCACCATTCTAGCGTATTATCAATCGACTGAAATTCAAAATTTAGGATTTTTTTGATTTTTTTATTATCATACAAAAACTGCGTGCCAGCCAATTGAGCGGTTTCCCGGGTCACCAGCGGCTCGGATCCTGTCAGCCAACTTCTGACAGCGTCGGCTCGTGCTAGCAATGCCAACATCGCTTTACTGAGTCTTACTTTCGGAGGATTTTTCTGAAAATTTCTGGCTACCTTTTCGAAAAAAAATCTGAAGTGAATGTTGCCAGCATTTATAATAAATCGTTGAGCCTGTTGATGTGATTCGAGACACTGGTAAACGATCGAGGCCACATCCCTAACATCAACATAATTCAGGTAAGCGTCGATGTAGAAGGGTCTCTGCCCCCACGCGTATTTGAAAAGTTTGGCGCTGCTTTTATCCCAATCAGCTGGCGCTAAAATGACCGAGGGGTTCAATATTAACGTATTTAGTCCCTCTTCCTGGCCGCGAAATATTTCCAGTTCGGCGCGATACTTGGATTTTGCATACAGGCCATTGGTTGGGCTGTCGATCCATTTGTTGTCTTCCTGAATTATGGCTTGACCTTTTTGTCTTCCCAAAGCCGACACAGAACTAATATGGATTAACCTCTGTATGTTTTGTTCCAGGCAGGCATTAACAACATTTCTTGTACCATGCGCGTTGATCTCCATCACCTCGTTAGCGCGACGTGGATTAAATGAAACAATAGCTGCTGCGTGAATCACCTGTGTACAGCCTTCAAAGGCTTCTCTGAGCAATACCGGATTCAGGACGTCGGCATTGCGCCATTCGATTTTGTCTGCAACATCGTCCAACAGCGCTGTATCGCTGTGAGCACGCTTTAGTGCAACGAATCTTCTTTGCTCTTGAATTAGTTTACGAACTATAAAACTACCGACAAGGCCATTTGCTCCGCTAATGGCTATCATATATTCCGCGTCATTTCCCGAAACGTACGGCTGAAAATTGGAATGTCAAAGTGAATTATTGAGTAAAGGTAATGCCAATGCTTTTTGAAAGTATTTCATTTGCTGGGCCTCTTCCACAAGCCGTACATGTTGGTAGTGGTGACAATCACTACCTAATAAGTGAATCCAGCCTCTGTCGATCAGCTTATTCGCGGTGCTTTGAACAATCTTTGAGTAATGACCTGTAATCGAGCTAATGTTTACCTGAAAAAGCACGCCACGGTCAAGCAAATCTTTCGCTTTTTCCAAATTATCCTGGATATAGGCGTATCTCTCAGGGTGTGCTAGCACGGGTTTATATCCCCTAGTAGTTGCAAGGAAAACAAATTCTTTCAGTGTAAAGGGTTCATTCAAGAAATTGGTTTCGAAAAGGAGATAATTTTTTCCAAACGTCAGCATGCGCTGATTTTCATCCACCATCTTGTAGACATGTTCATCAAGGTAGTACTCTGCCGCAGCCTCAATCTCCACGTCTACTTCCTGATTTTTCAGATATGTATGAAGCTTCGTCAGGCGGGCCAGAATCCTTTCAGTCGTATTCCTGAAAGTGTCACTCATCACATGAGGAGTTGTGATAAGTTTTTTATAACCAATTTTCTGAAAATGCAATATAATGTCTTCCGACTCCTCATAGGTTTGAACGCCGTCATCCAATCCTGGCAGAAGGTGCGAGTGGATGTCAACAGTCAATGCGTTAACACCTTTAGCTGCTTCTTTTTTTGTCCAATTAAACACTATACTTTAATAAACTTTTGTAACCATTTTTTGTTGCCCGGGTCTTCGTAATAGCCATATCCATAGCGCTGCTCACCTGTCGATGGCAGCGCGTTGAGGACAGTGGTAATATTAGAGAATTTATTGATGCTAATAATACGCTGAAGGTTATAAACAAATGTTTTCTTCGAATAGTCAGCCCTGAAGATGTAAATAGAAATGTCAGCCTGTTTCATGGCCATGATGCCATCCGTGACCAGTCCTACGGGAGGTGTATCCAGAATGATATAATCATAAGACTTCTTAAGATCATCCAAAAGCCCAGAAAATTCTCCATTCAAGAGCAACTCAGAAGGATTTGGAGGATGTGGGCCAGAAGGTAGATAGTCAAAATTGGGAAGGTCGGTTTTTGATACACACTCCTTCCATGAATCTCTTCCTATAAGAACAGTACTTACCCCTTTAGACCTGTCCGTAATTTCAATGGGCAGATTTACCTTCGGCTTGCGCATATCAAGGTCAAGAAGTAATACTTTTTTATTCGACACAGCCATCGCTGCACCCAGGTTCATAGCAATGAACGACTTACCTTCACCCGATACAGTCGAAGAAACGGCGATGACTTTTTTAGTATTGTTTACCTTGAAAAAATCGAGGTTCGTGCGCAAAGTCTTGATCGATTCGCTGACCATTGATTTGGGATGATTGATCACATGCAATCCTGTTTTTGAGGAATGCCCCGACGGCACCACTCCCAGCACAGGCACCCCTGTGATCTTCTCAATTTCCGGCAATGCTGATATTCTGTTATTCAGTAAGTATAGAATACCAACGAAAAATAAATTCAAAACAATACTTAACACAAAACCAATCCCTGCGATCATCAATTTGTTCGGGAAAATAGGTGAGACCGGGAAAGTTGCCGGAGACAGGATTTTAAAATCCTGGATGCTGCCGGCCTGGGCAATTTCAAATTCTGACTTCGATTGCATCAACGAGAGGTAGAACTGTTCGTATAGTTTGTAAAATCGTAAATTCTTTGAGAATTGTGTGCTCTTATCAGGAATACCAGCAAAGTCTGCTTCCAATCTTTGTTTTCTCTTGTTGAACTCCTCCAGGTTGCTGACAGCAGTATTTCTCAATTCTGTCAGCTGACTGTGAGTCTTCGATTTCAATCCATCTATTTCCTTTTGTTTTTGCCTGAATGCAAACGTTATCTCACTGTGAGAAAGTTTAAGCTTCTCGATTTCAAAATAAAGCTGTTCCAGCGCATCAAGGTTTTTTGACACTGATGTCGGCAGTGATTGCCTCTGAGAAAAACTGATGAGGAAATTTTCGCCTTCCAATCCCGCGATTAACGCTTCCAGTTCGTTTGCCTTTCTTGATAAGGAGTAACGTTGTGAATCGATCCGATTAATTGCGGCGACCGTTTTCTTTAAGTCGTCATCTAGATTATTCGTTTTATTTTGAAGGGTAAAATTTTCAAAATAGTTTTCATAGGATTCCATTCTGCTTTCAATCGTCACCAACTCATTCGAAACCCAGTCAATTTTTTGTTTGTTCGCTAAATTTTTTTGTTCATTACTATACTGAAGATATAAAGTATCAATTTTGTTCAGAATATCCTGCGCTTTATAGGGATTGTGATCTTTAAAGGAAATCCGGATTGTATTCGCATTAAAATTCAGTGGCTCTGCCGTTAGATTTGTCAGTAGATAGTCAAGCAATCGATCGCGGCTGTTTATGATAAAGAAATAACCAACTTCATCACCCCGTACAAAGTCCTTATTTTCAACAATGTTGAGGGTAACACTATTAACCGAGAC
>JAICGJ010000054.1 GCA_025923195.1 Chryseolinea sp. | reverse complement strand
GGATCGCCCCGGCGGCAAGATCCTGGCGTCCATCACGACCTCTTTTACAACGATGTCGTGGAATCATCATTTTTGCCGAAACCCATAGATGGCAACGTGTGTGTTTTATTTTTTCAACCGTTGTTGTGAGTGTCGCCGGTGGCTGAGGCGTTGGGCTGCGACCATGGCCTACAAAAGAATATCTCCTTCATAGCGCCTAGGCGATTAGATCTGAACCGAGATTTTATTTAGGTGAAACATCTTAATCGGCTGAATAAGCCGTCAATTGTCGTATCAGATTGTTGCACATTTCCGGGAAAGCTTTTTGTTTACGATGCTACGGCCTATATTTACCATATTGGTCTTCTATGGTTGGCTGCCGCACGTTGATTTTCTTCTTATTCTTAACCTACTTCTCTTGTATTTCATGTGGAAAGGAATCCGCAGATAGCCTTGGGGTTGAAGGAGCATATACACATACCTATACTGCGGAGGTCATTGATCCTCGAACGGGGGAGGTTGTGGGCAGCCGCACTGTCAGAGATACAATTTTTATAAAAGCCGGCGGCGACGGCTATGAAATCTCCAACCGCAAATGGCTTATGAACGATTATGACAAAAAAGGATGGGTTACAGAAATGCCCGAAGCCGACAAGCCTATGCCTCCATACCAAACGAAGTACGATGCCGCCAAGAAAAAGCTGACCCCGGCGGCTGGAAACAAGTATCCACCTCTTTACGTGGATGACGAGAAAATCTATTGGGGAGAAGAAAAAGCTCTGGAGTATACGAAAGTTGATGAATAACATTTTCGGTGCCAGCCAAATAAACTTTGCGTTGGATAGCCTTAACGGCGGATATGAAAGGATGAAGGAAAGGGGCACCAGATTCTGCAATGGAGTGGGGCGAGCCATCCTCAGGTCTGTCCAAATAATTTTACTGAGAGTACCGGGCCTAGTGACCCTGTGCAAAATTCCAAGGGATTACGGGACACTTAGCTGGGTCGAAAAATCTGGCACCATTTTGTATTCAGTGAGAATCTGGAACGCTAATATTCAGTATGGAACCTGCTATAAAGGTCATCAAGGCCCGACCTATTCGTGACGCCGATCTTCCCAGCATTCAAGGGGTTGAGCGCCTAGCCCAATGGATGGACTCTCGCTTTTTAATCCCTGGAACTAACATCAGATTTGGGCTTGACCCCTTGCTGAGCCTGTTTCCAGTTGCTGGTGACCTGATTACCTTTCTAATTTCCTGTGCCCTTATTTATACCATGAGGAATCACGGTGCCAGCCGGAAGGTAGTGATCAAAATGCTCTTGAATTCAACTATGGATGCTATAATTGGAGCTATACCTTTGGTGGGAACGATCTTTGATGTTTTTTATCGCTCAAACACGCGCAATGTTCAGCTACTGAAGGAGCATTATTTAGAAGGGAAGCATCAGGGACAGGGAAATGGAATTTTGATTGTGATAGCGATAGTTTTGTTCCTTGTTGTTGTTGCGGCCTTCTACGGTGTGTACAAGTTGATCGAAGCCATTTTCTGATGTGGATTTTTTACGCTGATATAAAGAATTTAGAGAAAGATGTATCTTTTCATTTCAATTCTAATTTCGATAAGTCGTATGAAATCAGCACCAGCAGTGGCACTAATACTATTTTTTGGTTTTGGCTGCCAAGATCCCAAAGGCAATAATATAGATTCCGTTACAGCAAGTCCAATTGAGGGTACATGGCAATTAATTTCCGGAACAATTATAGAGGATGGTGATACTACCGTCACTGATTACACACGCGATCAAAGCATGATCAAAATCATCAACGCCACGCATTTCTCCTTCTTGAGCCATGACTTGAAAAAGGGAAAGGATTCGACTGCCACTTTTTCGGCAGGAGGCGGTAGATATACTTTATCCGGTGATCAATATACAGAGCACCTGGAATACTGCAGTTATCGCGAATGGGAAGGAAATACCTTTCCTTTTAAGCTTACAATATTGGGCGACACTTTGACTCAACAAGGGGTCGAAAAAATTGAAGACCTCGGGGTTGAGCGACTAAATATTGAAAAGTACAGGAGGGTAGACGGTTTATCGTCTCATACAGATTAGCATAAAAAGTGTGAAAGTGGCTCGTATGTAAGCCGGTCTAAAATCTTAGCCCTTCGCCGCTTTGATCATTTCAAGATTCTTCAAGAGTTCATTTGCCTTATCTCTTTTTTCGATCTGGTCGAGTTGCTCATAAATTCCCGCATTGTATTTTTCAACTCTGCCTGGAATGAGAAAAAGTTCAACAATTGCCCAGACACCAACGCCTCCCAGCGTGATCCAGAAAAGCAGCTGCAAGCCCCACTTTCCTAGATATGCAAAATGCGCCCCTAACAAAAACCAGAAAAGGATGGCAGTTCCAGTCGACTTAATTCGGCTCTGCAGCTCATACTTGTTCATGTCATTACATCATAAGGGCTATGTTGAGTTTCCTTACACCGTGTATTAACGAAAATAGTGTTTGGGTGGTTACTTTGGGCGTGGTCGTTCTGAATCTTGCCGCGACTTGCGTCCCCGACAAAAAATCTCAGTTCAATTTTTAACTCTATTACTTAAATAATTCGGTCCACAATTTAGTTTTCTTGAAACTTTGACATTCCTGCAAAACCGTAGTTGATTTCGTGATCGAAACTGCGGACTGACGTAGCGGGCGACTGGATATTTTGCTCTTCTTACCACTCATTTTAATTTACCGTCGAATTATTTTTTCAATCAAAACTTAAGTGCGTGCCGCATGTTAATTCAGTAAATAGTCATTAAAAAAAGAAATAAATAGAAAATTTATGGAAGTAAAATCAGAAACCCTACTTACCGGATATTCGGAGAATGAAAAGGGCGCTTACCTGGGTGCGCTTGCAGCGCTTGCAACAGCAGACCGCGAGGCGACAGAAGAAGAATTAGGACATTTGCGCGAGATTGCTCACGCGGCTGGTATTTCGCCGGATGAAGAACAAAACATAATAGAAGCGGCAAAAGACACATCGGGCAACGATTTAAAAAAATGTCTTGACACCTTGAAGACCAGCGATCTCAGATATTCACTTATTACAGATCTGATTGCGCTGGCTAAGGCAGATGAAAGTTATACCGCTGAGGAAAAGGGTAATATCGAAAAGGTGGCGAGATACCTCGAGGTTAATCAGAACCAATTTTCGGTGCTTGATCAAGTTGTAAGTAAGGCAGCCAAAGAATCACATACTCCTGAAGAATTCGCACAACCGGCTTTTCTACAATCGACGGGTTTGCAGGATAAACTTTCAAAAGCAGGAATTAACGTGGGGTCTATGGGTAAGAGCATATTTGGATTTTTAGGACCCTTATTACTCGGTAGCCTCGCGGGACGCGCACTCAGCGGCGGAAGGCGTGGTGCAGGGGGTTTAGGCGGACTAGGTGGTGGTTTGCTGGGCGGAATGCTCGGTGGAGCAACCAGCAGCGGAACTGGAGGGATTGGCGGACTCGGATCGTTGATTTCAGGACTGAACAAAAGCCGGGGCAACCAAAGCATGAGTTCCATGCTTGGAAGACTGCTTCGGTAAAAGGATTCTTTTTTATTGGGAAGGGGGCTGACTAGAAAGTTACTTTAAAAATTACGACCAAATTTATTAGTACTCTATCTACTTTGTGACTCCTTAGTGTCCTCGTGCCTTCGTGGCAAACTGCCACCAAGACGCGAAGACACCAAGAAACCACGAAGTCTCTAATGAAATTTTATTGGAGTACTCGTAATTCGACTTTTCAGTCCACCCTGCCCAAGATCAAAATTTTTATTTGTCAAAGTGGTAGAGCAGGAGCCCGTACCCAACCCCGGCAGGGTCAGTCGTCCTGGCAGATTGAAATGCCATGAACTTTCCATCACTAGAAACCACAGGGTTCGATGCCTTGCCGCCTTCGTAATCATTGAATGTCGTAAGGCGAACAAAATCCTTTCCTGTCCCATCCAATTTTAATTTCCAGATATCAATGTTGCCTGATCCCCGCTTGCCACCCAGTTTTTCGCACTGACGATCGGACTCGACACAAGTGTACAGCCCATCTGGAAAAATGCCTTCTGTTTCGTTGTAAGCGCCTGGCAGCTTGGAATAATTAGTTACCACTTCTGTTTTTAAATCAATTCCCATAACTGACGCCAGATCGCTGGGTTCATAACAGACAAAAGTCAATTTGGTATCGTTGTCATAGAAGTCCTGAGCTTCCAAAACACACGAAGGATCGGAGGTTTCATGAATCGTCTTCTTATTTATGAGTTTAGGCACCGACCCTGAGAGATCAATATCCGCCATAATGATTCTGGATGCCCCTGATGGGAGGTCGGGCGCCTGGGCTTTCAGTTGTGAAAAGGCGATGGTCAGATTCTTTTTTGAGACTGCAGCGCCTTCGCTCATCTTCTGTCCAAGTTTCACGGGTTTCGAGCCACGTTCTTTGCTGAGAAACCATAGTTCATTATCGCGGGAACGACTTATTCGGATGTCTTCGAAATGGTCGGGTCCTATCAAGATGTAGTCGCCTGTGGAGAGATGCATTACCCGGAGAAATGCTGCGGCCGGCACGTTACAGGTGAGGCACCGGATTGCGCGGGTCTTTAGATCAATTACCATGGCATCGCCAAAACTTTTTGACATGAAGGCGATCTCCTGATTGTCGGGTGAGATATCCGCCCGTTCCCCGAAATGTGTAAGGACTTCAATATTTGGAGGTAGGGTAGAAAGCGGGTTCCCGGGTTTCCTTCCTTGTGAAACCAATATGAACAGCACCATGAAGAATACGATTAGTTTCATAGGATCTGATTTTTCTATATCAAATCTAGCTATGCATAGGAACTAAGCAAGCAATTGATGGGCTGTTTCGGCTGGAAACGATAAGTCTGATTCAAAATTTGAAGGCTGCGCCAAATCAATATCACAATTTCAAGCCAAACCCAACAGAGAAAATTCTGGAAGGCAGGTAGCTGCCCCTGAGATCGAGGCCATTCACAAGTGGACTGGGATTCCCCGGGTCGACAGTTTGACCCTTCAACACCGGATTTCCGTACGCGACCTCAGGGTCTGAGCCCGTGTATTTCGTAATCGTAAAAAGATTCTGGACAGTGAAAAGAACGGTTAGCTTCAAGGTAGTTGGGACCTGGTAACCCAGGGAGATATTATCTAATGTTATGAACGATGCCTTCTCAACATAATTACTGGAAAGATGTGTATGCTGTAGCCGGGGATCAAAATAAGACGTCTCTACAAGGTTATACGAGGGAACTATTCCCGTGCCCTCCTGATAGATGCGATAGGAGTTTACCTTATGATGACCGCTGGCGCCCCGCAGCAAGAAGCGCAGCTCAAAATTCTTGTAGGCAAAGCGACTGCCGAATCCGAATATAAATTTCGGTAAAGCATTTCCTAATACCACGAAGTCGTCGGGACAGTCGCAATAGGCCGCATCGCCGTTGATGTCCTTGTGTTGTGGGTAGCCATCGAGGCCGATTCCTGTGAACACAGGGCCCTGAATTTGCCCAAGCTTTGCACCTTCTTCAATAAGGTTAACGCCATGGCTACTGCAGCCGCCGCCGGCATCTGTCAATACACCTATGCTCAATTTCCCGTTTTCAGTCAGGGTGACATTGTCACCGTGGAGACTATTCACTGTTGTCGTGACATGCGAAAAGTTGAAATCTATATCCCAGCTAAATTGCCTGGTTTTTCTTGCTGATACATTCAGGTTAATTTCCAGCCCACTGTTTTGAATTTCCCCCAAGTTCGCCACCATTGAATAACTGATACTGGGTGGGCTTGGAACGCTAACAGGCGAAATGAGATCCGTAACTTTATTGTTGAACCAATCAATGCTGCCCCGCACATTGTCATTGAGTAACGTAAAGTCAGCCCCGATATTTACTTCAGATTTTTCCTCCCATTTCAAATCAGGGTTAGCGTCTCTCGAAAGGAAGTATGCAGGGATATAATTACCGTTGTAATACATAAAGCCCCCGGCACTCAACTTAGAGCCTGCGAGATTGGACTGTTGAGGTATGTTTCCCGCCTTTCCCCACGATGCCCTGATCTTTAAATAGCTAAGCATCGCTATTCCTTCAGTAAACTGTATTCCGCCAGTGATGGCTGGGAATAAGCCCCATTTATTGTTTGCTCCTAAACGTGTTGACCCACTGTAGTTAGTGGATGCACTGATAAAATATTTTTCCTTGAAAAAAACTGAGGCGTTGGTAAGCCATGAAACAACTTTGTAAGCATCAAGCGAAGAAGAAACAGCACCGATTCCATTTTGAAAATCCTGTGAAGCTCCCATGTTATGGTAACTATAGGCATCGGTTAAAAAATCTCCGCCTTCCATTAACGCCGTTGATCTGGTATGGTCCTGGAATCGGTAACCGGAGGAAATCTCAAAGTTCACGTTTTTTAAATTCTTCACATAATTAAGAACAGCATCGAACTGCTGCATTTTTCTCTTGTCGGAACTTGTGCTGGCGAGCCCATTTCGATAGGCACCAATATAAAAGCTTTGTCTGGAGTAATACCTTCCGTTGAAGTAATCCATACTTAATAACTGATAAGAGAGCTTCATTACAATCCCTTTTAGCTTGCCATTGAATTCATAGTCACCGCCAAATGAAATCGAGGATGATTTATCTTTTCCTGCGTTCGTGTTTTGCTCAATTATCGCTATTGGGTTGTAGTTGTCGAAAACCAGGCTCTGTTTGTAACCCCCATGTTGAGGGGAGGCAGGATCATGAACTTGCATCGTTGGATTGGACGTATAGGCATATTTGAGCGCCTCTCTAAATCCGAAGTCAGACTCCCTGGTGGAAGAGGCTAGACGCATCTGCAGCCGAAGCCTGTCCTTCATTGCTCTTTGTTGAAGATTTATTCGGAAGTTCAGCTGATCGAAGCCGGTACCCAACAGGGTCCCCTTAACAATGCGACTGTTCACAGATGCCCTGACAGAAAACGACTCTGTATTTCTGGAAACCGCAAGATTGTTAACGCTTGAAATACCTGTTTGCGTAATGAGATCAAGCCAATCCTGTGAACTACCCATGTCTACCGATGCTGGAAATTGTTTGTAAGCGCCTGCAGACAAAACATCAATTTTGTTAATCGATTGGGCAACGCCGAAGGCGGATTGAAAGGAAACGTGAGAGGGTTCATCTGATTTCCTGGTTGTGATCATTAACACGCCATTAGCGCCCTGTACACCGTATGCGGATGCCGATGCGCCATCTTTAAGCAGTGTAACCTGGGCTATATCATTGGGGTCAACCAACTGCAGATCATCTACGACAAAACCATCGACGACCAGAAGGGGTTTTGTTTCTCTTTGTAACGTGGACAAACCTCTCACCCGAAGCACAAATTCACCGTTCGGATCATTACCAGCAGCCGACATTCCGATTCCAGTGACACGGCCATTTATTAATTGATAGGGCAAGTGTATGATTCCTTGATTAAAATCTTCACGTTTAAGTTTTGAAACAGCATTAAAAGTTGTTTTGACATTTTCAAGACTGTCTTGAATGGGCTGCTGACCATAACCCTTCATTATGGAGACCAGAAAAACACAAAGCAGAATCGACTTCATCATAGTGCGGGGCATAATAGCAGTGCCTAAGATAATGATGTTTTACAAAATTCCAACGGTGGATGCTATGCTGTTTAGCCTTGAAAATAAGATCCATTGTCGTGATCAATACCACCGTTTTAGTGGAACCCTCAAACTATGCGTGAGGAGGATACCGGGATCGCGTGAATGGCGCTACTCCTGGAGTTCCTGGCCTTTGTTTGAATTTTTAAATAGAATATCTACTTTTAGTGCAATTCCACGATAATCCGGTTTCGGTTTATTATTAGCCTTTCTCTGGAATGAATTTATAAGAGCTCTGCTCAGTTATACCGAACGTGACCTAATAATTATTCTATGCATAAAACATCCACGCTGATTTGTCTTACTTTGCTTTCAATCAATATCTCTTTGGCACAACAGGATGAGCATGCGCAGCACGCCTCTCAAACAAAAATGGAGGCATTCGCTTCAAGAACAGGGACAATCACAAAGTTCATTGACTTCAAACTGTCCAGCATTAAGTTGTTCTTAGGGGAACCTGCTCAGACGAGGATCAGAAAGGTGATCAGCGGCGACGAGTCAAAATATTTCTATCTGGTCGAAAGACAAGGCGCGGCCGACATTAATTCGGCGTCTATTGAGTACGAAGATTTACTGGAAGCCATGAAGGCGCTGGCTGCTTTAAAAGGTGAGGCCGTCAAAGATGTTTATAGCAAACCTGACTACGTGGAAAATAAGTTTATCACTGATGATGGCTTTCAATTTGGATACTATGTAACGGAAGGCACGAGCAAGTGGTATTTAAAATTTGAAAGCGGGCCGGATAATACCTTTTTCATTAATGATGCGCAGACCATCGAAAATTCGTTTAATGAAGCTAAGAAAAAGATAGAAGAAATAAAGAATGAGTCCGCCCGGGATCCGCTTATCGCAAAAGAATAACACCCAATCAACCTTCTTTACAGACTAAAAGGCAACTTGTAGATCTGCTAGCACAAATAACTGACGCTTGTCTCTTAAAGGCGGCCGATGATCTGTTATTTTAATTCCTTCACGTAGATGTTTTTGAATTGGACCAGGCTGGGCGGACTGTTCCATTCGCCATCCTTTTTTGATCCATGATGTTGCAGCCCGATGGGTCCTGATTCCGGTATTTCCGGAAGCAATGCGTTTTCAATCACCACGATTCCATTCAGTTCAACAGTCATTCTGTCGCCTTTCATGGTGATCTTAAAGGTATTCCATTCTCCGATATTCTTGTCGGCATTTACCTTAGGCGTAACACCCCGCCTTACTTCCGGTGGCATTTTTTCGTCCATTCTGTATCCATAGACTTCGCCAGACCCGATGGGCCAGTTCCAGATGTTCGCCTGGCATTTTCCGACACCCCGCAATAAGATTCCCGAATCGGAATCGGGTACTACCATTGTTATAGGTTCCCCTTTTTCGTTCTTCTTGTGAAGTCCGCTCGGTAAAATAAGTGGCACATTTGGATTCTTCCAGGGAGTTTCCTTAATGCGCCAATCTACATACAGTTCAAAATTCTTATAGGACTTTTCACTCCAGAGATTCTTATCCTCTGCTTCGCTTTCGGCATCATAATCTATAACGCCATTTACTATTTTCCAATGCCCGTTATCGCCTGCCGGAACCTTCCAGTTTGTAAAATCTTTTCCGTTGAAGAGAGATGTAAACCCTTTTGGAGCTTTATCTCCCTGTGCGTACACCTGTACAGTTATAATGATTAAGATGACAAAGGCAAAGCAAAGTTTCATATGGGTTTGAATTTTTTGTTTATGTTCATTTTTTTCCTATGAAGATTATTGAAGGAAGCGGGAATGGATAAAATCGGTCCATACCTTGCTTTCCCAATAAGCTGCTGCTCCTCCCGATGACGGCTCCAGATATGAACCTTCAACGAGGTAAGTTCCGAGTTCCTTTGCCAGGCCCTCAAGCGGTTTGAAGGTTTTTTTTAGCACATCGGTTTCGGGAGCGCCTTCCGGCCAATATTTGTCACGCGCCTTAGGTGAATCAATGGTAAAGATGGTTAAATAGGATCCCGAATTTTCTCCAGCAACGGCTTTATAATAGAGCAGCTGCATGTCAGGAAACAGTTTGCTAACGGCGGGATGTAACTTGTCCACAACAAATTTTTCAAAATCCGCCGCCCGCTCCTTTTTAACTTTTATATAATGCAGCCCCAAAATTCCCGAGTTGGGTAATGATCCGATCATGTCAGCACCAATAAGGTGGTATTCTGTAAAGGCCTGGGGATTGCTGACCAAGACCTCGAGCCCTTCGTTTCCAGACCCTACAAGATCAACTGGGCTTCCCGCGCCTGCCGATTTACCGCCCTTTGATTTTTCGATAGCTCTAACCAAAAGAAATTTTCCTTTTTCGTTTCCGCGGTCAGCCTTAAACAAGTGGTAAGATGTTCCGACGCCATTTTTACTCAATTCGGGAAAAAGTTGGTCGGTGATAAACGATTGAAATGTTTTCGGGTCCACATCCTGTTTCAGTTCAGGATGGCTGATGATGAGAACGTCGCTCATTTTAATTCCCTGAGAATAAAGAATACCCGTTGTTATCATCATCCACAATGTTAATGAAGTTTTGATCATGTGAATGTAGCTATAGAGTCAGCATTGGTTGTAGATAAAGTTAATGCTAAAGCTAACAATTGCAAATCCTAAGTTCGTCAAAGTGTTGAGCGGACATTAGGCCACAGGAGGAGTTAGTTAACGATCAGGATGGCACATAGTACGCGCTAATATGCACTGAATTCTTACTTCCCGGTCGCCGTGTGGATGTGTGCGTCAGGTTCTACCATGTGCGTGTTTCTTAAGAGACAAATCATGACCCGATAATTCATTCCCAAACCTATAGCAAATGTCAAGCAGAATGGGTGCACGCTACTTACGCTCAGGCTGCCATAACTCAACGAAAGATTGGATAACGCTTCGTCTACATGCGAACCGACCCGTTTCGACTGGGTTTCTTTGGAATTATTTCAAGGGTGCAGTTCCGAAGCGCCGGTTTTCAAATTGTACAACGTCTTTACTTCATCTGCTGTGAGTACCTTATGGAATATCGCAATATCGTCCATTAAACCAATGTAGTGACCCGTCCCCAACCGCATAGTGACCTTCGATACATCCCAACGAAAAGGTTCTCTTATCGGTCCGGACCGTCCGCGATACTGCCCATCCAAATACAATTTTGCCGTGCCTATGTCAGATCCGTTTAGTTCCCAAGTCACCACCACGTGAGTCCATTTTCCTTTTTGAAAAGGTGGATCGGAGATTTTGAGGAGATGCCAGAAAAATTCTTCGCTTGCACCTTGGCGTTTGCTGACGTCCCAAACCCGCTCGTCCCCCAGCACGCCTAAGCGCAAGTCTGGCGGTACGTCATTCTTAGTGATATCTATCCAAATAGCATCGCTCGCATAGTACTTATCGGTGATTTGTAATGGATCACAATATTTTTCCGGGATCTCACTTGGGTCTAGGTTCATCCACAGTGAAAGCGTTCCTTTGAAATCCTTTTCGGCGTATTGAATGTTTTTTTCCAGCTTGTAAAATACTACATGGCTATTATCTTTTTTGAATTCCAGAGCATCCCCATACTTGCCTTTTTCCTTCACTATGGATAAGGGTGGGGTTCCCAATCCGGATGTTGTCGGGATTTCGTCCTGCGCGCGGCTGCCTTTAAAATTCCCTGAGTAAATTTTCTTATCGCCCTTGCCGAAGTCAGCGTCAGGTCCCTCATCAAATGAAGCGTGAAAGGTGAGTGCTTCTGATAGTGCGGAGACTTGCGATGAAGGAATCATATTCTCAGTTACATTGAATGTTTCCTCTATGTCGACGGCAATGTCAGAAGAAAAAAAGAGGATGAGAAAACTGAACGAGGATGATTGTATTATTCCGGTTTTCATAGGTGTGGGATGTAGCAAAAATAGTGTTTTTGCGATGCAGTGTTAGCGAAATTCTTCGATTGTTGCATTGAATCTTTGAAATGACCTCATGAGCTCAGTCCTAACTTTACACAGTCCGCGTCCGGACAAAATAGTCCATACCCGTGCAGATGTTCGGAATGGCCTGGAGATTTCGCTCCACATCGGGCATATTTGCATTGGACCGATAATTGAATCGGACCGGTTTCCAATTCACATTTGAACCTATGCTTAGAAACTTTTTGACCATTTCCATACGCAACCTTCGGCGATACGCAACTTACTCTTTGATCAACATTGTAGGGCTAACGCTCGGCATCACCTGCGCGCTTTTTATTTTTCTTATTGTAAAATTCGAATTGAGTTATGACCAATACCATGCTCAGGCCGATCGGATCTATCGTATAAATTCAGGCGGGCCTGGAGAGGAAGAGGATCATGACATGGGTTCGCCGACGGGATTAGCACCCGCGCTGCGTGCCGAATTTACAGAGTTCGAAGAAGTTGCGACCATCCTTAAATTAAATCCTGACAAGACACAAATTGAGATCAATCGCGAGTTGGCCAGAATCCCCGAAACGTATCTTGTGCAGCCTCAGTTTTTTAGAATCTTTGATTTTGTTTGGCTACATGGAACAGCGGAGACGTCGCTGGGTGGACCCAACAAAGTTGTAATAACCGAGTCGCTGGCAAACCAATACTTCAAAGGTGATGCATTGGGCAAGGCTATACGTCTGAATAATGAAGATGATCTCATTGTCACCGGAATCATTGAGGATCCGCCTGTCAATTCTGATTTCCCAATTCAAATAGCGGTTTCACATGCTACAATCGAAAAAAAGCAAGGTGCATATGACCCTGATAATTTCGAAGGTTGGAATTCCTATTATCATACCTATGTTCTGTTGAAAAAAGGCGTTGACCCAGCAGTGTTAAAGCCAAAATTCAAAAGTCTGATAGAAAGACGACTTGGCAAAGAGTACGCCGAAAAGTACAGGGCGTTCAGTGCAATGCACCTAAGTGACATTCACTTTATCGGTGATAATTATAACAAGCGCATCATCTCTCCGGACGCGATCAATACGCTGCGTATCATTGGAATTTTCATACTTCTTATCGCTTGCATCAACTTTACCAACCTGGCCAGCGCACAGGCCATACGCCGAGCGAAGGAGGTGGGCATTCGCAAGTCCCTCGGTAGCGACAGGAAAAATCTCATTCTTCAATTTCTGGGGGAGGCATTTATTGTTACGCTGGTATCTATGCTTATATCTTTTGTCCTCGTCAATCAGTTGACCATTTTATCGAAGCAGTATACGGACATACCCTTAAGTCAGGAGACGTTGACACAACCTGATACACTTTTTCTGATGCTGATAATACTGGTGGCCGTAACGCTGCTATCAGGTTTTTATCCTGCATTTGTTCTTTCGGGCTTTAGACCGGTTGAAGCTCTAAAAAATGCGCCGATATCAATGGGGCTAAAAGGAATTTTTATTCGGAAAGGATTAATCACCTTTCAGTTCATCATAACGCAGGTGTTGATCATATGCACTTTGATAACGGTTCGTCAAACTGATTATTTCGAATCGCAGCCTCTGGGCTTCACCAAAGAAGCAGTGCTTACAGCTGATCTTCCCCGGCCGGACAAATCGAGGCTCTCAGCCTTGCGAAACGGACTTTTACAATATCCGGAAATAAAAAATGTGAGTTTTTCGCTGAATACGCCTTCTACTACAATTAATAAATGGTGGACTGGATTTAAATACAAATCGATGCCCGATGAATCTTCTGTTGAAGTAAAACTGGTCGACTCTGTCTATTTAAAGATGTTTGATATCCGGACAATCGCGGGAGCAAACACGATTGAAGGAGATTCAGGGTTAAATGTAATCGTCAATGAAAGCCTGACGAGGGAATTAGGACTGGACAAACCGGAGAAAGCTGTCGGAGAGGTAATCGAATATTCGGGTAAACGGGCAACTATCGTAGGAGTTGTAGAAGATTTTCAAACTGTCAGTCTGCACGAAGGAATGCATCCGGTATTGATCACCCGCGAGGAAGCCCACTTTCAGAAAGTTTCAGTAAAAATTGATATGCGTCATGCCAAGGAAGCTATCAATCATTTTGAAAAACAGTGGAAGGCCGCTTTTCCTGAATATTACTTCACCTATGATTTTTTAGATCAGCAGCTCGCCACTTTTTACAAAGAGGAAAAGAAAATTTCGCGTTTGTTCGTTGCGTTCGCCTTCGTAGCTATCAGCATAGGGTGCGTTGGACTGCTCGGACTGATCATGTTTGTTTCCGCGCAACGTACCAAAGAAGTTGGCATTCGTAAGATATTGGGTGCGTCGATAGCCAACATCGCTACACTTCTGTCGAAAGACTTTATAATTTTGGTCGTAGTTGCTGGGTTGATCGCATGTCCGATCGGATACTATTTCATGGATAAGTGGCTGCAAGGATTCGTTAACCGTATAAACCTAGCAGACAATGCCTGGGTCTTTGTCTTTTCCGCCATGCTCGCTTTGTTGTTTGCCGCTGTTACTGTGGGCGTTCAATCTCTAAAGGCCGCTTTAGCGAATCCGACGGATAGCCTGAGGAATGAATAGAAATGCACGAGGCCTTACAATGCTACAAATACATTGGTAATCCTTGCATGTTTACAGTCATATAATCTTTGCAAAACACTGGTTCTGTCGCATGCTTCAGGTTTTACCAACCTTGAGATCTGCAATAGCTTTGTCAATCCTCTTTTGTCTTGTTTCCTCTGTCTTTGCCTGCTCAATCAGGTATACATAGTTTTTCCTACGACTATAGGAGAGACTTTCATAAGATTTTTTCGCAGATGTATTTTTTATCCAGGGCTTTCTTGAAGTCGGGTGGGATAGTTACTTCTCTTGGTTCGGTGTCAAGCTCAATGTCGACGATTACTTTATCGCCGCCTTGCACACCGGCTTTTTCTCTGACGTCGGAACTTACACTCACCATGAATGCTCCGTTCATCACTGCAACAGTACTACGATAGGTGTAATTATTGTTAATCGTGATCTTAACGGGAGGTTTTTTCCCAGCGCCCAACTTTTCTACGATATCGTCGGGCACGCGTATTCCGGTAGCCGTTTTGCCACTGATTAAGATCGTGGTCTCAAATTTTTGCTTTGCCATGATGATTTTTGTTGTAAAAATCGAGGGTAAAAGTTGCTTTGAAAGGTGGCATATATGACAATTTTAAGGGCTGTCTGCGCCAGGCAATACACTCTTTTTTGCATGGTGAGCTCTATTAGCGGCGGTTCCCGGCAAGTATAGATCCTTATCTCTATTCCTAGAAGACAATTACCCCGTGATGAGGTATAATGTCGAACTGGTTGAACTAAATTTTACGGGATTCAAGTATCAGAATCAAATGCTATCAATAATGCGATTCCGCTAAAAGCGAAGGCTTGAAAAACGCTGGTAATTTCATTGCCATTATCAGCCTCCGACGGCATCAGTGCGGCCCGCGGAATATGCAGAATTAAAAACCAGGCGAAAAGCATAATGGCCGTCAGGATACCAATCAATTTTACTTTGATTTTAAAGATGAATGAAATTCCAGAGCCGATTAAGGCTATGCCTGCAAAGTAAGTCCAGAACAACGGCCAGGGTATCCAACGTGGAACGAGCGTCTCCACGAATTGATAGTAAAGAAAATGATCGATGCCAAAGACGAACATCATAATACCAAAGAATATTCGCCCCATTGGTATTAATTTTTCAAGAAATGTTCTGCGTTTATCTGTGTCATCTGGAAGGGAACTTGCGAGAACGAAGCAAGATCCTGAAAATGCAAGGATTTTGAATGTGTTCGTCCAGGAGCCCAGCGATGTATTCCTTTGGACTACATGAAATGGAATATGAAATAAGATAAGTAATGCAAGAAAGACGCATCCCAGAATAAGGCTCGTCTTCCTGGGTTGGAAATTAAAAACAATAAAAAGGCTGGCAATAATTAAACCTACACCACTAAGGTAAATGAAGAGTTGAGGTTCGGGCATCCATGACGGCCAGGCAGGAATAAATACCGGTCTGAACCCGTGAAAAAAAAATTGTTGTAGACCGAGACCTGCAATACCTATGGCAAAAACTAACCTTCCGGCCTTTTTTAGAATTTCCATTTACTATTGGGCTAGCGGTACTAAAATAGAAGACAGTTGAACAACAGAATTGTAGAATTGTGCCTATTCTGTAGTACAATAGAAGTCACCTTATGGGTGGCCATCTGTTGTTTCTCCTCTTTACCTTCTTTGGTAAACCGCACTCAAACATTTCATCTTTTATATGAAGGTAAGCGCCAGGGATATTAATGAGGATCTCCATAAAAATTAATTTTTAAAGATCTATCAGATTTTTTAAACCTGTCAGGTCTCCTAATAGTCAAATTCAATAAAGTCGCTCCAATTTGGTTTAAAATCCTTCAGTGCGGTAAAGCCAAGACTTGATTCCGCTAAGCGCTGAGCTTCTGAAATCAAAACAAAATGATCTTTATTCTGCCTGTAATCATGAATTGAACTGAACGGCCAGTCAAATGGATCTTCGACGAACTGATGCCGCACTGGGTTGTAATGGACATATCTCCATGTATTCAAAAATTGCCACGGATTGATAACACACTTTCTCTTGAAAGGAGATAGAAAGAGTTTTCCTTTGCGGTCGTACATTTTATTGAAAGCCTTTGTATAAGCATTGAAAAAGTTACTGAACTGTAATACAATCCGTCTTTGCAGTTTTACACCTAACAGGTTTTCAAAACCTGTTAGGTTTGTTAGTACGTCCTCTCCATGTACCTGAATTAAAAAGTGGAAATGATTTGGCAAAAGACAGTAAGCATATGTCTTGACAACCGGTTTTATATATTCTCCATATTTCTGAAGAAAATATCGGTAATTTTCATCACATCGGAAAAGGTTATCCTCAGCATTCCCATGATTGTATATGTGATAGATTGTGGAGGGCATCATAAATAATTGCAGCTATCGGATTGAAACCTATCATTTAAAAACCTGATAGGTTTGTGATTTAACGAATGAACTATTTTTTCACGACAGTTCCAAATCCCCGGGATACCGCTTTTCCTATCCCAATAAGATCCCGCAGTAAAACATTCGCCGAAAACTCTCCGCTGAAAGCCAGCATCGGTTGATCTTTGAATGCGTAGTGTTTTCAGTAAAAATACCGTACGCCGCGATCGGTCCATCCAGCCAGATGTTTATAAGAAACTAAGCAAATTATTTCTTAGAAGCGCGCCTCACATGCTGATGGTGTCAATCGTTTTGGGATGTGACGAGTCCTCAACGCCTGGCGAATGTCGGGAGGTGTTAAAAGATAATTGTATTTGTACGATGGAATATAACCCGGTCTGTGGTTGCAACATTAAGACGTACGGCGTTGTATGTAGCGCGGGGTGTTATGGAATAACAGAATTTACAACAGGCTGCTGCGGGGTTTGAACTAGGCGTTCCGATAGCATTCAGACTGCTGTAAACGAATCACTGATTTCATCATTGTCACCAGACAGAAGTTCAGCCCAGCGGACATTATTTCGTTACACATCCATCGTAGAAGACGCTGAGCCTCTGAACGTCCGCATCAAATAGCTTATTCTGAACTGCGGGATCTGCTGTTACCAGGCCTTTAGCTTCCTAAAAAAGACTTTGCTGCGATTACAATTATTCCTTTTTCGGCATACCGAGCTCCGAACTTGATGCTGCCAGATTTTCGTAACGATGACAAGTTTGCTGAATGCTCCTTGAGACAGGGTTGTTCGTTTGGTTTCTTCGCAGGGTCCCATGTCGATCCGGCTGTGTAGGTAACAATAAGAGACTATCTGGTGAAGCTACCTGCGCTTTTGCAATTTGGGCAACACAAAAGCAAGTAAGTATTGTAACGGTAAATTTCATATTGTGTGTAGAACTTACTTTCAAAATTGATCAATGAGGCTGAGGTTGTTTCTTAGCAATTGATTTCCTTAGCCTCCGCCGAAGTTACGCAAAGTGTGAGAGCGATAGACAAGGCATTACTGCTCTTAAGAATCCTTGTCGGCTCTGCTATGGAACAGAAGTATTATTGCGGATGAAATCTGGACATTGCCACGATCCCAAGTCGTAAGGCTATCGATACTCTTTGATCAGTTGATTTATTCTCTCCGGCTCAAGCGGCTCAGGCCTCATTTCGAGATTTTTTGCCAACATCCATCGGTGTAGCCAGGATAGGCCCTTCTTCGAGGGAGCATCCTCTAATTGGTAGGCGGGATCTTTCAGTGCATCATCAAGGGATATAAATGCGTAATCTCTTTTTTGAAAAAGTTGAATTAAACCCTCGAGATAATCAGCATTGAGCGCATTTGCATGGAGCAATAAAGTCTGCTTTACCTCATAACCCAGGAAATCAATAGAGACCTGCTCGAAATGCTTAACGATCAGTTCCATATATTTTAGATATTCCACGCCGACATAATTCATCATCACTGTATCCTTATTTCCCTTTGCCTTTTCATAGAGATTCGCAAAAATATAGTCATTGTTATCAAGAGTAACCGGTGCCACTTTATAACCATTCTCTCGTAAGAATTTCTGCAAATCTTTCTTTGATTCCGGCGTAGGTCCTGTTCTAAGTTGAGTGTGCCGGTAATAGGTCAACGTCTTTCCACGTTCTTTCAAAAGCTGCTTGGAGATTTTTTCGCCTTTCAGAACGTCTGCCTTGTAGTCTTCAAGCGACACGTCATCGATACCGATATGGGAGTAGCTGTGATTTCCGAGGTCGAGGTTTGAATTTAACCATTGCTCCAACCAAGCAACTTTCGTCTTATCAAGCAGCCCATCTGTATAAAGTTTGCTCTCATTGACAAATCCTATTGCTGGCACATGATGACGCGTTAATTTTTCTGTGATATTTTGAATGACGTATGGAGCATAGCCCTGGGTAGCAGGAAGGTCGTCAAAAGTAAAAGCAACATACCGGGAACGGACTATTTCACCCCTATGTGAAGGAGCCGAATGCAAGAAAAACAATATCGTTAAAATGAAAAACTTCAAGGATCGCAAAATAACAAATTGTAGGAAAAAGTGCTGACTCTTATATCTGTACAAAATAAGTTAGTCATGTTTAGTAATATAATTTTTCAGGAATTGTTCGAATGAAGCTCTCAATGTGTAAATTCATGTGATTCGACTAGTTTGTACCTTATCATTGCTTGTTATGAAAGGTGTTTATTTCTTTGCGCTGGCAGTCTTAATCTGCGACTGCAGCTCTCTCGCACAGGATAAATTCATTTCCGTGGGTAGCGGTGGTGGTTTTGCAGGAACATCGACGGTCTACAAAGTCACATCGAAAGGCGAGGTATTCAAAGGAAACGGAGTAGGTGATATAGAATTCACGCTGTGTGGAAAAATAGATAGAGCCAAGGCAAAAGAGATAATCACAAAGGTGAGTGATCAAGCCCGGGCTGCATCGCCGTTCAGTCATCCGGGAAACCTATATTATTTCATTGCTTCAACCGAGAACGGCAATGAACAAACTATCACTTGGGGAGACGTGGATCATCCGGTTGCCGAGGAGGTAAAAAAAGTCTACGACGAAGTTCAAGCCAGTGTGAATACGGTTGAATTCAAACCCATAAAATGAGTGTCCGAAAAAAAAAGTCTATGAAGAAAGTCTACAGGTTGATTTTAACGATTTCCCTGCTTTGCCTTGTTTTTCATTCAGTTGAGGCTCAACATACTTTTGAGGGCAAGAAAAGAAAAATGATTTCTGTGAATACATCGTCGTTACATGCCCGCAAAATTCCACCCCGTCCGACTTCGTTCCAAAGGATAAGTCAGAGTATTTTTGAACACAACCGTAAGTTTTCCGTCGGGCGCAACCTGAGTCCGCACCGCGTTTTGCATTCAGATGGACGCCATCCCGCTTTTATAAAGTCAAGTCGCAATATGAATTCATCCCGCGCTATCCCTGGAAAAGATCCTAGGACTGCCTGCTTTGCTTACCTGGAGGAACTTGCGCCTTTGCTTCAGATACAGAATGGAAGTGAAGAATTTTCGATCGAAAATATTAAAAGTGACAAGGATAACGGTACCCATATTCGATTGCAGCAGCACTACAAAGGCGTGGCTGTACATGGTGCAGAAATAATGGTGCACTTAAATTCCTATGGGGAAGGAATGGCCTTCAACGGTAAGTATGTAACACCTGCAGAGGAAATTGATGTGGTTCCCTCTATTGATTCGCAGACAGCGATTAACAAAGCAAAAATAGATATTTTCAAATCTGGTCCAGTCCGATCCCTTACCTCATTTGAAAAGAGGCTGATCGAGTTCGCGGAGCCTGAGGCAACACTGTGCATTTATGAAGACCGAGGCTTGGTGACTTCGCTTGTCCTGGCTTACCGTGTTATGTATTCACCGGCAATTCACAAGAGAATGGAATATTTCATTGATGCACATACGGGAAATATCTTGAGGAATTCCAATACAATTTGTCTCGTTGATGGCCCAAAGACGACTTCCGCTAATGACCTGAACGGTGTGTCACGCACCGTCCATACGTATCAAGTTGGGTCCGGCTACTACATGCTGGATGCGTCGAGATCCATGTTTAATGCCACCGAATCAGTTCTTCCTGATGAACCGGTGGGGGGTATCCTTACCGTTGATATGGACAATACATTTGGCGATGACGCCGCCATTGTTCACATGGTTACTGGTGATAATGTTTGGAATACAAGCAATCACTCAAAAGCCGTTTCAGCTCACTTCAACGCTGGCATGGCGTATGAGTATTTTCTTACAAATCATGAAAGGAACTCCATCAATGGGCAGGGAGGTTCTATGATATCACTTATCAATGTTAGCGACCCTGAAAACGGAAACCCGCTTGACAACGCGTTCTGGAACGGCAAGGCGATGTTTTATGGGAATGGAATTATAGGTTTCAAGCCTTTGGCGGGAGGCTTGGATGTTGCGGGACATGAAATGACCCACGGTGTGGTTGAAAATACTGCCAACCTTGAATATGAAGGAGAGTCAGGCGCGATCAACGAGTCCATGGCGGACATTTTTGGTTCAATGATGGATCCTGATGATTGGGAAATTGGTGAAGATGTTGTGAAAGTTGCGGCCTTCCCATCCGGTGCATTAAGGTCGCTGGAAGATCCACACAATGGAGGAACCAGCCTGGGGGACACGGGCTTTCAGCCCAAACATGTGAACGAAAAATACAATGGAACTGAAGATAACGGAGGCGTCCATATCAACAGTGGAATTCCCAATCATGCTTTCTACAGATATGCTGAGGCTATTACGAGGGATAAGGCAGCGGATGTATTTTATAAAGCTTTGGACGAATATCTTACAAAGTCATCAAAGTTTATTGACCTGCGACTTGCAGTGATTGCGGCGGCAGGCGATTTATTTGGGCCAACTTCCAATGAAGTAACGCAGGCAGGGCTCGCCTTCGATGCCGTTGGTATCACAAATGGACAAGGCGGTGACTATGAGGAAAATTTGCCTGAAAATCCCGGGAATGAGTTTTTATTGGTGTACAATACTTTTCAGGGGGATCCTAGCACGTTGTATAGGGCTCCCGTTAACTCCGCGGCAGTGAACCCGCTGACAACAACGGAATTCCTATGCAGGCCCAGTGTAACAGACGATGGTAGTTTCGCAGTTTTTGTCGCCGGAGATAAGACAATTCACTCCATCATAACGACTCCGGGTGAAGACCCGCAGGAGTTTGTGGTTCAGGATGAAACGATATGGTCTAAGGTGGCGATATCAAAAGATGGGAAAAGGATGGCAGCGGTCACTGAAGCACAAATCAACACCATTTATGTGTACGATTTTGTGAGTGAGGAGTGGGGAGAGTTTACACTGTACAACCCCACGTATTCTGATGGAATAAATTCCGGTGGAGCGGAATATGCGGATGCCTTGGAATGGGACTATTCTGGTGAGTTTGTAGTTTATGATGCCTTTAACAGAATCCAAAATGAGTCCGGAAATGACATCGAATATTGGGACGTAAACTTCATACACGCCTGGGATATTGCTAACAACGATTTTGGTGATGGTAGGATATCCAAATTGTTTTCAAGTTTGCCGGAAGGTGTCAGTATAGGCAATCCGACTTTTGCGAAGCTCAGTCCACACATACTTGCTTTTGACATGGTGGATGCGCTAAACGACGCATACTACGTTCTTGGAAGCAATATTGAAACCGGTGAGACTGACATCATATTCACAAACGAGACGCTTGGATTCCCATCGTTTAATAAGGACGATACACGTGTAGCCTTCACGCTGGATGAAGGTGCTGGGGATTATTACACTGGATTTGTCAATTTAAATGGCAACAAGATCTCATCATCGGACGCCGATGCCACCGACCTTTTCGCTACGTCGCAGTGGCCTGTATACTTTTCGTCCGGCAGCCGCGATATTGATGACGACGTAACGGGCATCCTGACAGAGGAAAATACCGTTCGATTATCCTGTTATCCGAATCCATTTGTAAGCGAATTATTGCTGGAGCTTCCTCCTGATTTTGCTGCAGACAGAGTTGAGGTTATGAATCTCTTGGGCCAACGAGTGTACACTGTTGTACGCTCGTCTTCAGGAGCGTCACTTCCTATAAAACTGGATAATTTACCTGGTGGTCAATATGTAATTCACGTACAAAATGGAAAAAAGGTGGGAGCGTGCCGTGCTGTAAAAATGAAGTAAATGAGGGCCTGGTGAGCACGAGCAGGCCTGAAAGTTTTTTTAACCACATAGCGCACGGAGAAAATCGCCTGGCTGGGCAGTCTGCGGTAGACAGGCGCAGAGAAAGCGAAGACGATCATAAACAATCTCTTGTCTCCAATTATACCCTTTCGAGTTTGACAGGATAAGTTTTGTTCGCGTTCCATTGACAAACATATAAGTTCTTATTGTTGTCAACGCAAACGTCATGGCAATGATTAAATACAGGTTTGTCCTGCACAATGAGTTGAAGTGCTCCATCCTTGTACACAGGCTGGGTTCCGCCTGGATTAGAAACCACCATGTTTTTGTTATTAAGGATGGTGACAAACCCGGAATTATTAGTTTGATTCAGATATCTCAAGCGAGACCAGCAAACCCCTGAATAAATATTTCCTTCATCAAACACTGGCCGGCACACATAAGCGCCAGGCAGAAAAATTGTGGAAAGATACTTTCCATCCAGGGTAAAATATTTAAAGGCATTGTGCGCCCGAGATGTGCAAAGCAATTTTATGTTCTGCTTATCACGTTGATCGATGGCGACACCATGTACCGTACTGAAGTTATCATCGGCGTCACCAGGACCTCCAAATTTTCTCATGAATTCACCTTTCGGGGAAAACTGCAGAACATATTGTGATCCATATCCATCGGCAACATATATATCGCCGTTGGGAGCAATTGCCGTTTCAGTTGGTTTGAAGGATTGTGAACTCTCATAAACTCCGATGTTCTTCGGATTTGGCAATTCCAGCAATATTTTTCCATCCAAGGTTGTTTTGACAACACGCCCCGTGTCCGGATCACAGATGAAGAGTACTTCTTCACCGCCTTCATCAAATAACGTAAGGCCGTGGCCGCCCGGAAATTCGTGTCCCCACGTAGTTATCAGCTTACCGGACTGATCGTAGATGATGATGTTATTTTTTGTTTCATCAGTAATCATGAGAAGCCTGCCTTTTTTGTCCATCACCATTTCGTGACAATTCTTTACCGGTGTTTTAACTGGATCGAGACTTCCCCAGGTTTTGTGAACTTTGTAACGAAAATCGCCATGACCTATAACTTCGTCCGCTAATTCAGACTTTTTCAGGATATTAAAGGCGGGAAGGCTGAATGCAACGCTAACCAACGCAGATGCTTTCAAAAATTCCCTTCTTGATTTTAGATTTGATTTTTTCACGGCTATTACTGTTGAAGTGTTGATGTTCGAAGTCCTTTACGTACGTGATGCTCCAATCTAATAAATTAATGTAAGACATGGTATACGCGACGTCGAATTTTGGTGAATGTCATGCCTGGCCCAGTTGACTATAGTTATTGGTCCTTGATATTCTTTTACATAGACTTAAATCATATGCTTGCCATTGGAATTACTCTTGAACCTAAAAAACTGTCCGCGTCGCACTCTACCGAGAGCAGAACTCGATTATGACTTTGACTTGAATAAAGTTAGCCGGATATTAGCTACTATGTCCGTTGGATTATCAGTTGATCTGCTATCGATATTTCTGTTTATTACAATTACACAGGGAGTGTTTGTTTTGTCATTGTTAGCGTTTCGCTACCGTCTGCGACCGGTCCAGCATCTGTACTTGTTCCTGCTGATTTGCGTGTTGTTGTGGTTTCAGGCTGAGTTTCTCTCTGTCCGATTGCCATATGATATCCCAATACAGCCATTCTACGGAACACGTTATGGTGCCTGGTTGATAGTGGGTCCATTGTTTTATTTTTACGCCAGGGCCATTGTTGGCAAACCTATCATGTCTTTAACAGCGATCATCCTTCATGTTGCACCATTTTTTGTGTTTGCCTGGGCCATACCTCTGCTGACCTATGATGTCCTAAGTTTTCGACAGGTGAACTATGGCATGTTAACGACTTTTGATCCATTCAACAAAAGCGTGTCGTTCATGCAATACGCCTACTCAACTGTTTTTATAGTCCAATTTCTTCACGGACTTCTTTACCTTTTTGTGACTTATGCGTTAATCAGTAATTACGAAATTAAGTTAACGGCAACCTATTCATCTCTCGATACCGGGAGCTTGCGCTGGGCTAAAATCCTCACCATGTTATTGCTACTGGCCGTTGTGCTTATTTCGTTGTTTCTCCTGCTATTCTTTTTCAGGCAATCCTATAACCGTAGTCTTGACTACCTCTATGTGATACCAACCTCCGTGCTGATTTATGTAATCAGCTACAAGCTCGCTGGTGTATCATGGCCATCCGGCGATGATCAGGTCACAAGATCCTCCAAGTACGAAAAATCGTCGCTGAAGTATGATCAGGCTAAGGCGTACGCCTTACAAATCGAAAAGTTCATGGAAGTATCAAAACCATACTTAAATAATGAATTGAGAATGCAAGAGTTCGCAGGGATGGTAAAAATCCCGCCGCATCACGTTTCACAGGTTATCAATGAGCATTTGAACACGACTTTTTTTGATTTCATCAATAGGTATCGCGTTGATGAGGCAAAGCGATTGATTCTGGCCGAGCCGAAATCATCCCTGTTGGAAATTGCATTCAAGGCGGGGTTCAATAATAAGACTTCATTTAACAATGCTTTCAAGAAATTTACTTCGCAAACACCGGCGGAATTTCGGAAGGAGAACCGCAGGAGTTGATCGCCATCCGTTATCAGTTATCCGTTAATAGTTATTGGTGTCGCTCTTCGCTGATCGAGCATTAGACCCACTGAATAACGAACAAGGAACATCGAAGGACGCTCGAACCTAAGGTGTAATTAGTTCAAAGCCAGTCATCGGAAACCTGAAAATTTGAATTTGAAACCGGGGCGTTGAGCCCGTCATTCGATGTTCCTTGTTCAATATTCGGTGTTCAATCCCTATTAACGATTAACGGATAACGGATAGCATGGCCCTGAAACTTTTCACTGAAATCGTTTTATCGCACCACTCTAACCAAATTCAACGCTGGTAATGGCCCACCAAACTGTTGCAGTTTCCCGCCGGTTTCAAGTTTGCCCAGATCAATAGCTGCAAACCGCAGGCGACTGATGATCTGTTTCACAGTTGCTTTTGCCTGTTTATCGTTGCCCGACACAAAGGCCACACGCCTGCCATTGGCTTCTTCAGGGTTGGCTGCTAACACAGCGGCAGGAAGTGTGTTGAAGGCTTTCACCAGCCGCGCTCCAGGAAGAAGTTCTGAAATAACTTCGCTGGAAGTTTTATCGCCCAAGTCGATCGGTTTGAAATGAGGAAAGGCAATAGCATTAGTAGGGTCGATGACAACCTTTCCTTTCAAGAGAGCCGCGTCGGTCACCACGTTTGGCACCCTGTTTAAAGTTGACTGCGAGAAAAATGACCTCGGCCTGAAGCGCTTCCTTGGTGGTTACAGGTTTTATTCCATGGCCGATTTCTTTTACAAGATCAGCAAGGGTTTCCGGTCCGCGGCTATTGCTGATCACTGCTTCATATCCTGCCTTGACGGCATGTTTGGCAAAGGCCTTACCAATGGGACCTGATCCATTATTCCTATTTTCATGATGGATTTTGATTTTAGATTTATTTAGGATTGACGATTGATACCAATCACTGTTTTAGAATTAGGCTTGCATTCGTTTGTGTTATTCAGGGATTTCACTCGAGCGTGACGAAAATTGCAACGCGCATTATTAGCCACCAAGCGCGAAGACTAAGGAGTCACACAGTTTTTTCTACGTTAAACACTCACGGCATAGTCGATTTCGCCATACTTGCCGTCAAAAAAATCTTTGTAGGCGCGCGCGACCTCCGCGCGGGAGTTCATCACAAAAGGACCTTCTGCATAAATCGCTTCTGCATACCGCTCGCCTCCAAAAAGAATGACATCCACCGGAGCATTTGCAGGATTAACAAATTCTACTTCACCATCCCCGGAATTGAATCCCGCCAATTCACTATTGCCTACTTCATTACCATTGATTAGTACAGGTACCGTTGGCACAAAGACAGCAGCTTCTTGTCCCCCGGGTGTCTCCCAAACATACTTGCCTTGTGGCTTGAGTATAAGGTGGTAGATGAACTGCCGGCTGTAAGTTTTTACTGGCGACTGATCACGTCCCATAGCGCCGATCACAACGCGAAGGATACCTGCTTGATCGGCAAGACTGACTTCGGGAATATCGCGAGACTTCAAGGCTAGGTAATCTGGAGGTTCGGCTTTATTCACTGAAGGCAGGTTGATCCAGAATTGCAGCGCATGTAACACTCCGCCAGTGCGCTGAAATTCTGGGCTATTGTGTTCATCGTGGATAATACCGTTGCCCGCTTTCATCCACTGAGCCTCGCCTGCACCTACAATTCCATGTCCGCCGTGACTGTCGAAATGTTCCAGGGATCCACTGAACAAATACGAGAATGTAGCAATCCCGCGGTGCGGATGGGCAAATTTTCCGGAGGGGCGCTCCGGCGTTTTTGGCTTTTGTGTTGTCGGATATAAATGATCGAGAAATACAAATGGACCTACTGCCTGAATATCTGAACCGGGAAGTAAACGGTTCACCAAAAGTTCTCCCACTTTTGAATTCACGCCACGAAATCTTCCTCTGATGGATCGTTGTTGTGTCGTTTTCATGATACAAACTTCCCTTGAAAATAGCTTTTATTTAATATCAAATGGTAAGAAGGAGAATTGACATTTGTTAAGTGTTTTGTGATGCGGTCAGGGCTTGCTGCTCCAGTCCCTCATTGATGTCGTCAGCCCTTTAGACTTTCGCTCTTCTCAAAGATACGTCTACGGGATAACTATTTTTTAGCGAGCTTCTTTCTTATTCGGCTGAGTGACTCAGGCGTTATGCCGAGGTAGGAGGCAATCATGTTTTGGGGAAACCGTTGCATGAATTCGGGATTGCTCTTTATCAAATTTAAGAAACGATCTTCTGCCGTAAGGCTAATGGCATCGTGAATACGTTTCTGCATCGCAATAGAATGACGATGATCCATCTGTGCTGCCATCTTATTCCATTGAGGCACCGACTCCTTGAGCAACTGTACTTTATCGTGCGTAATCAATAACAGATCGCAATCTTCCAGTGCATCGATATTGAATTGAGATGGGGTGAGCATCGTGAAGCTTTCACGGTCGGACATCCACCAGTTTTCAATGCCGAAGTAGACAATGTTTTCGACGCCGTTCACCAAAGAGTATTGTCGCATCGCACCTTTTACAATAAAGGCGGTATACTTGCAGACATCGCCAGCCTGCAGGAGAAATTGTCTTTTGAGAAGATGTTTGGGCGTAAACGATTTCGATACAGTGTCAAACGCTCCTTCTGAGATTTCGGAAGAAGTATATTGGTTAATATATTTTCGCAGGGCTTCAAACATCATGAACAAAACCATTAAGGCGGTAAAATAAAAATTTTACTGCGGGTTTATAATGATTTGCAGAAGAATGTCAGATTCTATCAGTTATCAGCTATCCGTTAGTAGTTATCCCTTATTAGTTGAGGACAAGGGCATGGGGATTGGAGTACTGATCCAACTGATGCTTAGCGTCTTTTTTTATCGTATACTTCACAAGATCCTCCAACTTTTCATCTCTGCCGCCTTTACTATTAACGGATAACTATTAACGGATATCCTTTGCCTGCAGCGTCATGCACAATCTCACATCGCCTTATTAACGATTAACCAAGAGCGGCTAAGTTCACTCTGATCTCAAGCTTCCTACCGGATTTGCAACGGCGGCTTTCACCGATTGGTAACTTACCGTGGCAAGAGTGATTAGCAATGCTCCGAGTGCTGAGGCAGCAAATACTTCCCAAGACATATCGGTGCGATAATCGTACTGCTGAAGCCATTCGTTCATGAAATAAAATGAAACCGGTATAGCAAAAACGCAGGATATGATCACCAACACTGCAAAATCGCGGGAAAGCATACGCCACACATGGAATACGGTTGCACCCAATACTTTGCGTATGCCGATTTCCTTAGTGCGTTGCTCTGCGACAAAAGAGGCCAACCCGAATAAGCCGAGACAACTGATGAAAATTCCCAGCGAAGCGAAGATTGATGCCAGGGTTCCGATGCGTTTTTCATTACCAAATTTCTTTGCATGTTCCTCGTCTTCAAATTGGTATTCAAAGGCATTTTCAGGGTCATACTTTTTGAATACGGGTTCAATCTTGACGAGGGCCTCCTTTATACTAATTTCCGGATTGATTTTTATTGTTACGAAATTCACACGTTTCTCATTGAGAACAAAGATCATTTGTTTTACAGGTGCGTACGGCGATTGTGTCACCAGGTCCTCGACAACACCAACAATTTTACATTTGGTGTGACCTCCCCAATCCATGACCTCGCCTACAGGATTTTCGAGTCCCATGTAATCAACCGCCGATTCATTAAGGATAAACGCAGTAGTATCGCTGGCTATGTCCCTTGAGAAATCTCTTCCTTCTTTTATCTTCCAGTTCACCATTTTCCCAAATTCATATGAGACACGCAGGGTCACAAATTCTTCCGCCATATTTGGATCCTTCCCACTCCAGTTGAAACCGCTGTTCGTCACGTAGGTGGCTGTTATTGGTGTATCGCTCAGCGAGGTTTCAGCTACTGCCCCGGTTTTTAGTAAATCCTGACGGAAGACCATATAGTGTTTTTTGATCTCTTCTGACTTTATGCTAGAGGATATCAATCCATTGCTATCATAACCGATAGGCCGGTTCTGAGCAAATTGAATTTGACGGAATACTACGATAGTACCAATGATCAAAGTGATGGACACGGTGAACTGCAAAACGACCAACACTTGTCGTGGAATTGAAGCGAATCGCCCGACACGAAAAGAACCTTTTAAAACTTTTATCGGCTGAAACGAGGAAAGGAATAGGGCGGGGTAGCTGCCTGCCAACAAGCCGGTAATCATGGTGAATCCTGCTCCCGATGCCCAAAACCAGGGATTGTCCAACGGTATGACTATCCTTTTGTCAGCAATTTCATTAAACCACTGCAACAGCAGCTGTACCAACAAAATTGAAAATATAAAAGCAACTCCTACTACTAGGAAAGACTCGGTAAAGAACTGATTAATCAATTGAGTGCGCACCGAACCAATGGTTTTGCGAATACCCACTTCCTTGGCTCTTTTCTCCGAGCGTGCTGTGCTTAGATTCATGAAATTAATACACGCCAGCAGCAGTATAAAAACGCCGACCAGGCCAAACATCCATACGTACTGAATTCTGCCGCCAACGGAAACGCCATTCTGAAAATCGGAGTACAGATGCCAATGGCTCATAGGGTGTAGAAAAATCACCGGCTTAAACCGCGCATCATCATCTTCCATAAGCACTCGTTTTAGCTTGGAATCTTTAATGTTGATCGATGCCTGTTGCATATCTACATTGTCAGCAATTTGTACAATGCAGTTGAACCAGCTGTTGCCCCAGGTGACGCGTTTCTCAAAGTTTTCGCTCTTTGAAAGCAGTTCAAAAGGAGCAATGAAGGTGAGGTTGGCAAAGTCGGAATTGCGCGGGATATCTTCGTATACACCTGTAACTTTTACATCGAGCTTGTTGTCGATTCTCATCACCTTGTTTATGGGATCTTCATCTTCAAAAAATGATTTAGCTACAGATTCTGATAATAATATGGAGTTTGGCGAGGTGAGTCCCGAACGTGAGCCCCTGAGCATTTTGAGGGACAGCATTTCCGGAGCGTCAGGTTCCATGTAGTTGCCGCTTTTGGCAAATTTTTTATTTTCGTACTGAAGGATCCGGTCCCCCGTATAAGAAGTTGTAACTACATATTTGAAGTTACTGCCATATGCACTCCTGAGTTCAGGAGCCAGTTGCAATGCCTGACCATACCAGGTTTCAACTTGTCCGTTGAAAGTTTGATTTTGCAGAACATAGGCAATGCGGTCGTAGTTTTTGTGATATTTATTAAACGAGAGTTCATCGTACACCCAAAGTCCAATGAGTATGGCTACCGTCATCCCTACTGAAAGTCCGCCTATATTGATTAATGAATAGCCTTTGTTTTTCAATAGATTTCTCCATCCGATTTTGAAATAGCTTTTGAACATAGTATAGTTGTTTATAGGGTGATAATGTTGTGCAGGTTTTATAATACCCGGCCTGAAGAGCAAGAGTACATCTACTATAAATCTTATATCGGCTTTTCTTTTCCCCCTTTGGCGTAGTTGCTCGAAGTACAATTCCATCAAATCACCTTCGATGTACTTCTGTAAGTCCGGGTGACAAAACCAACGGAAGAAGCGGAGGAAGAGTAGTGGTGGCTTTTGCATTTTTGTTCGTTATTAGTTATCCGTTATCCGTTATCCGTTATCCGTTAATCGTTAACTGCACCTTCACACACGAATCACACACACACGGATAACTATTAACGGACAACTACTCCGATCTCAAACTATTCACAGGATTTGCCAACGATGCTTTTAACGCATGATGGCTGACCGTGGCTAACGTGGTAGCCAGAGCGCCTATGCTGACGACGCCAAAAATCCACCAGGATAATTCAGTGCGGTATTCGTATTTCAGCAGCCAGTTGTGCATGAAATAGAAGGTAACCGGTGAAGCAATCAAACACGATATTAGAACTAAAGCAATAAAGTCTTTTGACATCAGCCTCCAGAGATTGGATATCGAAGCTCCTAAAACTTTCCGAATTCCGATTTCTTTAACGCGTTGTTCCGCGATGAAGGAAGCCAGTCCAAAGAGTCCGAGGAAACTGATTAGAATTGCCAGTATCGCAAATATTCCGGAAAGTTTACCGACCTGGTTTTCAAGCGCGAATTTTTTGTTGAAATCATCATCGGCAAAGCTATACTCAAAAGGTTGGGCAGGATTATTTTTTTCAAAGATGGGCTGCATTGCTGCCAATGCCTCTTTCAAATCAGCGTTATCTTTCACCCTTATCAAAATATTACTTACTGCCTTAGCATTAAAAAGAATTACGCCTGGAGAAACCGGCTTGAATGGATCACGCATCACCATATCCTCAACCACGCCCACAATAGTGATCTCTCTATTGCCGGATTTCATGGTTCTGCCGATCGGATCATTATAACCAATGGTCCTTAGCGCTGATTCATTTAAGATCACAGCATTTGAATCGCTTGCATATTTTATGGAAAAAGGTCGTCCAAGTTTAAACTTCAAACCTGCTACTTTTTCGAAGTCCCATTCTGTCATCAATGCTTCCAGGGCGATCTGCGAATTAGGATCCTTGCCGTCCCATGAAAAATCACTCCATATGTTATAAACAGCTGTAATCGGACTGGAAGTTGTTGCCACTGCTTCGAAGTATCCGGAATTCAACAACTCCCGCTTCAAAGGAGCAAAATTCAAATATAGATCCCTGGTAGCTCTAATCGAAATAAGATTATCAGGGTTGTATCCAAGTGACCTGTTTTTAGCATAGTCGATTTGCTGAAATACAACAACCGTACTGACGATCAAACCAATGGATATGGTGAACTGAGAAACCACCAATACTCTTCTGAAAGTTATGGGACTTCTTCCCTGCTTGAAAATTCCCTTCAATACTTTCACCGGCAAAAATGATGAGAGGTACAACGCCGGATAACTGCCCGCAATCAAACCTGTAACGAGACATATAATTAACCCCGAAATTGGCAGAAAACTATTGTCGAAGCTCAACCTGATATTTTCAAAACCCACGTCTTTCAAATAAGGTAAGGCGAGGGTCATCAGGCATATAGCAAGCAGAAAAGCCAAAAATGCCGTGAGCATCGACTCACTTAAGAATTGAACGATGAGTTGACCGCGCTGAGACCCCATCGTTTTTCGGATGCCTACTTCTCTGGCGCG
>JAICGJ010000053.1 GCA_025923195.1 Chryseolinea sp. | reverse complement strand
TATAAAATGAATTGGATTGTATGCAGGGTCTGGTAGAAGCAATCATTTCACCGTTATCCGTTATCCATTATCCGTTAATAGTTATCCGTTAATAGTGGATGTGGACATGTGTGTGCCGTGCGTTTTACTAGTCGCGTGTGGTAATTGGTCGTGAGCGTACGGTTACTGATATTAGAATGTTAAATAATTAATGAAGCCGTGGAGTCAGATAATCGTAAGCACTACTAACTAATAACTACTAACTAATAACGGATAACAGATAACGGATAACGGATAACGGATAACGTAAACTACGCAAGCGGCCTTACTTCAAAATCTGGCTCGCATGGTTCTTTGTATCTACCTTCTGGATGATCTCTTCTATAACGCCCTTTTCATTTATGAGAAATGTAACGCGTGCGGTACCCATGTACTTTCGGCCGTACAGGGACTTCTCAACCCAAGTTCCATACGCGTCGTGAACTTTTCGGTCGGGATCGGAGAGGAGATGAAAGGGAAGTTTTTCTTTTGTGATAAATTTTTGGTGGGATTTTTCTGAGTCCGTACTTATGCCTAACACCTCATAACCTTGCTTTTGGAGTGACTGATAATTGTCGCGCAGGTTGCATGATTCGGCGGTACACCCGGGAGTCATGTCTTTTGGGTAAAAATAGAGAACAACTTTTCTGCCCCTAAAATCTTTAAGTTTGACAGCGTTGCCACTTTCATCGTTCACATTAAAATCGGGCGCCTTGTCACCGGGTTGCAATGTCATTGTCTAAGGTAATTTTTGTGTATATACAGTTTTGTTCCCCGCTCTGTCTGTTACTGTTAGATGAAACACACCCCTCATTGGAGTTTTTTTGTCAAGTAATTCGGACCAGATGACGCTGTTCTTATTGTCGTAATGCATTAAGACCCACTCGCCATTCAGCGTTGCTTCATAATCCGAAATTCCAGATAAATAATCTCTGATCTTGAATCGCGCGGATGAACCGTTAACGTATATTGGCTTTATAAGTGGTGGCATGGAATCCTGTAAAACCATAAAGTCTCCAAATTCACGAGTGTGGAATTCTATGCGGTCGTTAATCCATTCGCCACCAAGATAAGTATGCGATCTTCCTGATACGCGGTAAACCCCTACGTCTCGAGCATTTGGATACTTGGTCTTTGGTTTAAGCGAAACCATTACGCTCTTATTAAGCGGAAATGTACGTGTTCCAATTGTATAGACTTCCTTTCCTTCCGTTGTTAGACTGTAGTTCGTATGTAGATATAACGTGTCATAAATGGCATCCTGCGGAAAAGTAATATCCATTAGGTTACCGTAGAATTTGTAAGGTGTGCCGGAGGGAACCGTCGCGTTAATTTTTGGCAACAAGGATCTCTCGCAAATTAAAATGGAATCCGGGATTGTTTTACGGAGGTCAATTAGATACACAGCGCGATTAGTGTTATGATAAGATGGCTCTGCATCCCACTTCATTCCGTCCAGATAAATTGTCGCCTTATTAACTGAAGTGCTGCAAGATTTTGCAGACACGACCATCGTGTTTTCCATCACATCGATACTGATTTCCTCATTCATCGATTCAAGTGAAGGAACCTCCTTGGCAAGCTCATCCGGTTTCAGTCGAAAAGTAACATGGCTTGCGTTTCCATCGCTATCCTTCATCGTGATTTCAATCTCCGATTCCTGTTTTTTTGGATCTACTTTGATTTTACCCGAACCCGGCGATTCATCGTAGAATTTTAGGTTATTACCATCGTCGATATAAAGCTTGTAGAACCGTGTGCCTTTATTGCGCATGGTCTTAAAATCCATAAGCGTATAAATCGCCCGGGTCTCAGCAATGTTCACTTTGTCAATAGCCTGTTTGAATATCAACTGACTATCCAATTTCAATTCAATATGATTTACGCCCCCGTAAAATTGACTTTTGTAAGCGAGTTTGTCTTTTGCAATGATCTCCACACCTATGTTACCGATCGCAAAGATGGGGTTGGCAATTACAAAGTTATTTCCGACGCGCTGGGCATAAAATTCAAATCTTCCAAACTGGTCGTTGATGCGCGAATTAATATCGAGGGTGCGCAGTGCAATCTTTTCGGCAGCTGGAGGATACTTGTCTACGATTTCGGAAAACGCCGCAACCTTCAGTGGATCGAGTGCATTGTTATCGGAATCACGAATGTCAAAGTGTAAATGGGGTCCTCCGGACGAACCGGTGTTACCAGATAATCCAATTGTGTCGCCCCGGCTTACCCTAAATTGCTCTGGTTCAAAGTACAAATCGATCTCCCCGGACTTGAGTCTGTATTGTTCCTCCAGAATATGTCTTGCTATTGGACCTGAGAATTTATCGAGATGGGCATAAAGCGTTGTGTTTCCATCGGGGTGCGTGATATATACAACATTTCCATATCCAGTTCCGCTGGTTGAAATACGGGAGATATAACCGCTCTTAGACGCTCGCACTGGCATTCCGATCATGTTATTGGTGCGTATGTCTATGCCTGAATGAAAGTGTGTAGTCCTAAGCTCCCCCATTGTGCCGGCAAGAGAACCTGGCTGGCCGGGATAAACTGGATAAAGATAGGTTTCGTCGGCCGGAAACTTTTCTTCGGGCTTGCTAAACTGAGCTTGTGCTAAAGTGGGAGTGATCGTAATAAACAAAAATACGAACTCACTTAACTTCAAATTCCAATAATTTCTCATTCTCGATACTTGCTGATAAGACGTCGCCAACCTTGACCGGGCCTACACCTTTTGGTGTGCCCGTAAAAATTAAATCACCGGTGCGCAGCGTAAAAAATTTTGATAAGTACGAAATTATATAATCAAAACTAAAAAGCATAAGACTTGTGTTGCCTTCTTGCTTAATTTCTTGATTTACCTTTAGACTGAAATTAATAGATGTCAGATCCTTAAATTCTTTCACGGGGATAAATTTATCAGAAACAGGGGCCGAACCGTTGAACCCTTTCGCTATATCCCAGGGTAAACCTTTTTCTTTTGCTTTTTGCTGCAGATCTCTCGCTGTGAAATCTACGCCTACACCGATCGCATCAAAATATTTAGAGGCAAATTTTTCACCAATCATTTTTCCTTCTTTGCTAATCCTCAATACAAGCTCCACTTCATAATGTACATCTTTGGAGAAATCGGGATAATAAAATGGTGAATTGTTTCGCAGAATTGCTGTGTCCGGCTTGGTAAAAATTACAGGTTCATCCGGCCTCTCGTTGCTTAATTCTTTAATGTGTTCCGCGTAATTCCGACCTACCGCAAAGATCCTCATAGACCATTTATCTTTTTACTTAACCCCCAAGTATTACTCACTGAACATGAGGCTAATATGTGAAATAATACAATAAATAGTTCAACTTTTTGAGCGATTTTCGTTGTTCTGCAACTCCGCAATACTAATGGTTTGCGGCATCGCTGTTCTTGTAAAGGTAGGGCATTTTACTGTCACTGTATGCACCCCTTTATCGTCTATTAGTTTAATGATCCCTTTCGGTTGTTCAACGCCATCTACTATCGCTATGCTATCATCGATCGTTGTTGGAAATATTTCAATTTGATAAAGGGTCTCTTTATATCTATACCTGATTTTGAAGGAAGTCCATTCAACTGGTACGCACGGTTGAAACGACAGCTCATCACCCTTTTTGTTCAGCCCCAGGAACGATTCGATAATAAGTTGGTACATCCACCCTGCGGATCCCGTATACCAGGTCCATCCACCGCGGCCGGTGTGAGGATGTACACCGTAGACATCGGCAGCCATTACATATGGCTCTACCTTATACACGGCGATATCCTCCGGGGACTTCCCGTGATTAATCGGGTTGATCATATTAAGAAGTTCCCAGGTGTGCCGATGCTCGCCAATCTTAGCAAAAGCCATGACCATCCAGATTGCCGCGTGTGTATACTGACCCCCATTCTCCCTGACACCTGGCACATATCCCTTGATGTATCCAGGGTCCATATCAGCTTTGTCGAAAGGCGGTTCTAATAATTGGATAATGCCTTTATCCCTGTTGATGAGATATTCATTCACCGAACCCATGGCCATCTGAGTTTTCTTTTCTGGCCCTGCATTAGATAAGATCGACCAACTTTGGGCAATTGAATCTATCATACAGTCCTCGTTTTGGGACGATCCCAGAGGAGTGCCATCGTCAAAATAAGCGCGTCGATACCATTTGCCATCCCACGCGTGGTTGTCTATATTATTTTTTAAATCAGCCGCCGTTTTCTTGATTTGTTCAACAAACACGCCATCCTTACAGAGCTCTGCTATTGGGATAAAGCGCATGAGCACATCGTACAAGAAGAATCCCAACCATACGCTCTCACCCTTGCCATGAATTCCCACCATATTCATTCCATCATTCCAGTCGCCAGAACCAATTAATGGCAGGCCATGCGTGCCAAATCGTAGCGCATGTTCTATCGCGCGCTTGCAGTGGTCGTACAAGCTGGTCCGCATTTCAGAAACGATTGGCAAATCATAGTAGGACTCCTCGTTGGCATTTAAAAGCCGTCCTTCAATAAATGGGACAATTTCATCAAGAATTTTTGTGTCGCCAGTAGCCATAACGTATCGGCTGGTTGCGAACGGGAGCCAAACAAAATCGTCGGAACACAATGTTCTTACACCTCTACCAATCGGCGGATGCCACCAATGCTGCACATCGCCTTCCCGGAATTGTCTTGAAGCCGCCAACAGGATTTGATCCCTGGTTAGCTGCGAGTCGGCATGCATCAGCGCTAGTACGTCCTGCAGTTGATCACGGAAGCCAAATGCGCCGCCGGATTGATAGAACCCGCTTCTTCCCCAAAGTCTGCACGCCAGCACCTGATAAACCAGCCATCCGTTTACTAGTATATTAATAGACGGTTCTGGCGTTTCGATGTAAATGCTTCCGAGCGTATTTTCCCAGAAGGCATGAACGCGTTCGAGCGCTTGCGAGGATACTCTGCTGCCACGGAATTGTCTAATGATTCGTTCGGCTTCAAAGCGGTCCTTGCCTGCCCCAAGCCTGAAAACCACCTCTCTGGTGCTTCCATCCTCTAGCTCGAAGGGTACCTGAAGCGCCGCACATGGATCAAGTCCTGCTCCCCACTTGCCTGACAGCTTCGCTCTCCTCATAGCGTCGGGATCAGCGAGCGTTCCATTGCGTCCAATAAAATCCGTACGGTCTGCAGTGAAACTCGACTGTAATTCGTCCACGTCAAAGAATGCGACGCGATTCGGAAACTCTGTATTGTAGGCATTTTTTGAAATGAGTGCACCCGTCATTGAATCCAATTCGGTCACGACATGCATGGCCGATTTGGACCTCAGATTTCCTAATACCCATTCGACATATCCAGTGGCTGAAAGTCTTCTTGGTCTGCCGGAGACATTTCGGACCTTTAACACTACGAATTTTACAGGTGCTTCAAGGTCAACATAGATTCTTGCTTCAGACAGGATACCATCGTGAGCATGCTCGAAAAGGCTATATCCGAATCCATGACGTGTTCTGTATGAAGATTGGCTCTTTCGCGGATAGGGCAAGGGTGACCAATACTTTCCATTTTCCTCATCGCGCAAATAATATGCTTCTCCGCACGAATCAGTGATGGGATCGTTGTTCCATGGTGTTAGTCGATAACCATGGGCGTTTTCTGCCCATGTGTAGGAAGAACCGCTTTCACTTATGATCGTACCAAAGTTTCGATTTGCAATTACATTAATCCATGGTAGAGGTGTGGTTTGGCTCTTCCTTGTATTAATTACATATTCCTTTCCATCTGGCGTGAATCCCCCTATGCCATTCGGGAATATTAGCTCCTTGGTTTGAGGAAGTCTGCTGATCAAGGGTGCATGAGATTGAACCGTGGTCAGATACGGAATTGCCGCTTTTGTGACTGCCTTCCGGTTCACCTGGTCTACCAGTGTTCCGCGGCTATCGGATATGACCACGCGCGCAACTGCCTGGAGTAAAATACGGTCTTCGGTTGTGACCTGATCCACTGGGCGCACAAAAATCCTTCCCGGTTTTTCCGCATTATTAATTCCTATACCCGCGGCAATTAGTCCCTGTATCTGCTCTTGCAATATCTGGCGGTATCCACTGGGATCCTCATTCAAGATTACAAGATCCACAGCAAGCCCCTTCAAATGCCAATAGGCCTGTGCCTGAACCAGCTGTTTGATCAACGTTATATTGTTGCTGTCGGATACTTGCAAGAGTACTATGGGCAGATCACCCGAAATTGAATAGCTCCACAGAGCAGATTGTCCGCGTTGATTCTTGATAAGGATGTTCGAGTTTGCACGCAGCGCAGGATTCATATAAATAACTGAACTGGCCAGCCTGCCATAGAGCTCGGCGTCCTCCTCCGTGGCATTGATCTGGCGAAGCACGACCTGGCTATGCGTCCAGGACAGCTCAAATGCGCGATCGCGCATATTTCGGTCCTGATACCTGTCGATTAGATATTGACTTGAGTCCCGGGTATCCGCCATCCCCGTAACAATATCAACAATTGCAGTTTCTTCGGGCTCTAGGGAAATTCTGTGCTGTATGGAAACGATGGGATCTAGCACAGACCCTTGTGAGCCCGAGAGTCCGTCGCGACCTCTCAGCGCCAACGGATTCATGATAGTGTGCCCTCGGCCAATGAATTTATTGCGATCCGTTTCGAAGGAGGTGCTTGCTGGATTTCCGTTGTTTAGCTTCATGAGATGGAACATCCAAGGAGGGCGTTCCTCTTTAGACCTCGGCCTTCGGGTACAAATGATAGCCTGCTGGGCCTGATGTATTTCCGTTTGGACAAACAAGTTGCTGAAAGCCGGATGTGAAGCATCAGCGACATGAACTGCCATGACGGCTTCGGCATAACTCGTTAATTCAAGGTTTACTTTTTCTTCAGACCGGTTCGTTACATGAATTCTGCGAATTTCAATATCATCCTCTGGCGAGACAATCACTTCCGTATAAGTTTCTACATCTCCGTCACGCCTGCGGTACTCGACCCGCCCCTGTGAAAATACAGCTGTGTACTGATCAGCTTCCTTTTGAGTTGGTTGGTGCGCGTTCGACCATAATTCGTTTGTATCAAGATTACGCAGGTAACAGAAGGAACCCCAATTGTCGCAGGTGCTGTCTTCCCTCCATCTCGTCACAGCCATTTCCTTCCAGCGGCTGTAACCTCCGCCAGCATTGGTCATCATGACGTGGTATTTCCCGTTGGACAAGAACTGAACCTCCGGGGTTGGAGTATCCGGCGTGTGGATAACCCGTATTTGTGCGTGCGATAGGATCGGGGTGATGTCCTCCATCTCGGTGGATGCAGTGTAGAATCCTGTCGTCTTAGGAACTTGTTCTTGCAACAGAAGCAATGCAGTCTGAAACTGCGGATCTGACTCAAAGCGTTTTTGCATCGGCATGTCAAGTAACAGGTACGCCAGCGACAGCAAGCTCATGCCCTGATGGTGCGCCATAAAAGTTTGAATAACGACATGTGACTGTCCCCGTGGCAGTCTTGATGGTGTATAGTCAATAGCTTCATAAAATCCATACTTTCCCTCGAAACCGGCATCGCGCATAGTCTCCAGGTTAGCACATGCGGCTTCCGGATCTACCATGAGCGCCAGTATGCTTGCATAAGGGGCAACAACCAGGTCCAGGCCCAAACCACGTTTAAATCCTAATCCGGGGACGCCAAATGCTTTATACTGGTACGTCAAAGTCGCATCAACGACGTTGTAACACGATTCTGAAATTCCCCAGGGAATGTTTTGCTGCTTACCATACTCGATATGCCTTTTGACAGTGCCTTTACAGGTTTCGTCCAGCAGCGTGTTTTCGTAGGAAGGCATGACGAGGTTTGGCATCAAGTATTCAAACATCGAAGCGCTCCAGGATAGTAATACCGGTTTATTTTCTGCGGTTGTCAGACGTCGTCCGAGGGCAAACCAATTTTCTTGCGGAAGTTTGCCTTGCGCGATGGCCACAAATGAACTTAGTCGCGCCTCTGATGCTAAAAGGTCGTAGAAGCTGGAATCGCGGTGATGGTCATCCACGTTGTAACCTATAGCAAGTAAATGCTGTGAACTGTCATAAAGGAAATTGTACTCCATGTCCGCGAATTCGGAACATTGAACGGCCAGGGATTCCAGGCGGTTAATGCGAGCCCGCGCTCTTTTGCTCGCAAGGTCCTGTGCGTTGACAAGCTCCGTAAGCGAACGCATTTCCTCGGGGGTGGTATTTTCTCGCAACGCTTCCAACTCCAGGCGCATCTCCTTGTCTGCATGCGCTAGCTGTTCCAGTGTTGGAATGCTATTTAAAAATTTCAACGACCTAAATTTGTCGGGAAGGGCAAGAGTGAGCCAGGGTGCCAGAAAGTCGATCTCGTCAATTACGTTGTTAATCTCGCCTAACAACGTATTCAACCATTGCTTCAATTCTGAACGGTTGTCCGCTGCCAAGCTATCGACAAGATTTCCCAACGGCAGGACAAGTTCTTCAAGCCATTTTTTGATTTCTCTTAAGCTAAGAGAAGTTAGATCCTGTTGTTCGAATTTATTCTTGAACTCAACGAGCCCTGGATGTTCTTTTGGATGTGAAGCAATTGCTATCCTCAGCGTGTCATGCAAAGCATCAAGCAGTCTTGGATGTATTATTTTCTGAGACTTTAGAGTGAGCAACCCTTGTCGTAATGTGAGCAGATGGCCTGCCAGATTTCCACTGTCGACCGTGGAGATGTAGCGCGGATGCAGCGGTCTGAGAGATTGCGTGTCGTACCAGTTATAAAAGTGCCCAAAGTAGCGCCCCAGCTTTTCCATAGTTGCAAACGTGTCGCCAGTGCGTTGCAGCAGCTGCTCTGTCGTTGCGTAGCCAAAGTCGTGTGCAGACAGATTGGCCAACAAGGAAAGTCCAATATTAGTTGGTGACGTTCGATGGGCGACGACTGGAATTGGGTATTCTTGTAAATTATCTGGTGGCAGCCAGTTATCCGCGGGACCCACAAGTCTTTCAAAAAAGGCCCAGGTTTTTCTTGCGAGTTCCCGCAAATAATATTTCTGTTCTTCAGTAACTCGCGTTTTCTTGGATGGAATTGGGAGTCCGAGCCACCATTCTACCGTCGGTGCGACTGCCCACGCAATCAATACAGGCCCGGCTACAACCAGCACCCCAGGATTTGTGATCGCCAGAACAACGAGCGTGACGGCAGAGGCAATGGGAGAAATTGCCATGGAAGAATAGGTGTCCTTGAGACTTTTGTCCCGTATCTGGATAAGACCGGAAGGATTCCATTCTAATAACTTTCGCTTTGAGATAATAATGCGCCACAATGTTCGAAGAATGGCGTCAAGACTGATGTAGGCCTCATAAGGCAGACAAATTAATGTAAAGAAAGCTTGAAAAATATTTTTGTAAGTTGATTCAAAAGCGTTATTCAGGTGCTGCCTTTGCTCTATTTCCGGTGGCTTGCGCATGATCGTATTCCACGCGGAGATTAGCAAGGGCGGCACCAATACAAGACCAGTTAAGGTTACTAGCCAGAACCACGAATCAGGCAAATGTGTCCATGAAAGAATGACAAGGACAAAAAGGGAAATAGGAACGAGGCTTCTTCTGAGATTGTCTGCTATTTTCCATCTCGATAGAGCTGTAATAGGATTACCCGTTAGGCGACGATCCATGCCGCGTACTATCGGAAGAAACCAATTGCCGATCTGCCAATCCCCTCTGATCCAACGGTGTCGCCGGGCAACATCAACCAGATATTTAGAAGGATATTCTTCGTAGAATTGCACATCGCTTGCAAAGCCACATCGGGTATAGCATCCTTCCAACAGATCATGACTCAGGATTCGGTTCTCCGGGAAGCGATTGCGCAGCGCTTTTTCGAAGGTATCAACTTCATAAATACCTTTTCCGATGTAGGAGCCTTCGCTGAAGACATCCTGATAAACGTCTGATACCACTCGTGTATAAGGGTCAATCCCTGAATCATTTTCGTTCAATTGACTATACCTTGAGCGAGTCGCCCCGTGCAAACTGATGGCTATTCGCGGTTGAATAATAGTATACCCTTCGACTACTCTTTTCTTTTTTTCGTTATACACGGGCTGATTGAGCGGATGTGCTAGTATTCCCACCAGCGTGTTTGCCGAATCCCTGGGCAATTGTGTATCACTGTCCAGCGTGATCACATATTTGACTGTAGTATAAACCTGAGGATCGCCGAGAATGAGTGAAAACCGGTCATTGCCTTCGCCCCGCAACACACGGTTTAACTCAGAAAGTTTTCCGCGCTTTCGCTCATATCCCATCCACATATTCTGACGAGGGTTCCACCGCCGTGGGCGATGAAATAAAAAGAAAGTATCATTGTTGAGCCGCCCATATTTTTGGTTGAGATTTTCAATGCCTGACCTCACCTGTGCGATCAGAGGTTCGTCTTCTTTCAATGTCTGTTCTGAACTGTCAGTGAAATCTGTTAGCAATGCAAACAGCAAATTGGGATCACGATTTGCGAGGAACCTGACCTCCAGGTCGTCAATAAGATTTTGCGCCTGCTTGTGATCAACGATCATCGACGGCACAACAACCATGGTGCGAAACTGCGCCGGGATGCCTTTCGAGAAATCAAGTTTGGGAAGCATTTTCGGTTCAACCCAAAGTGTAGCCCACCAGTTAACAAGGCTAAGGGCAAACTGGCTCGAGACTGTGATTGTGAGCAGTGCAGTTATTATCAGCAGAGTGTCGTTGACGCCATCATTGTATGCTTTGTACACCATACCTCCCGTTACTGCAAGGGTAATAAGGGCAATCAAAATAAAATAGAATCCGGGAATAGCGCGACAGAGACCTCTATGAAATGCCTGCCATGCTGTCAACTTCACACGGGCAATCTGTTCCGTGAATGCGAGCCCCTTATCAATGAGGAAGTAACCGACATGGGCTTTACGTTTATTGTTGATGTCACGAGCCGCGCTCTTCTTAGCAAGATTGATAGCCGCCCTTGATACCTCGTACTCTGACAGTTCACTTTTTTTGGCAATCGTTTCGACGGCGTGCCTGTAACTATCCCGCGTTTGAAAGTCCATCAATGAGTACAGACCGCCAATATCTTCGCGTAAAGTTTGTTCTATTATGCTTAGCGACTCCACAAACTCCCGCCAATCCATTTTTGACAAGAAGCGAAGACTGTTGATACTGTTGCTCATCGAAAGCTGATCGGCTGCTTGTTTCTGGTTTTCAGCTAACACCATCATATTGATGCTACTTCCCATTTCCGAGAGGTGTTGTTCGATCCAGGTCAGCGGCAACGTAAGGTCTAATCCTTTCCATTGAAGTTTCCGGGTGACTTCAGCAACGAAGGCGCTGACCATAGGAGGGTTCGCCCTGGCCATATCAGCAGTTACCAGAATAAGGTCTTTGGGATTTTCTTCAGCTACTTCAATGATACGGTTACCCCAGTCGTTGGCAAGTGCAGTATCTGTGCGATCGACGGCAATACGCGCAGCAACCCGGCTAAGATTTTCCAGCAGGGCAAGGCGAATCATAATGGGAATGGCCCAAAGCTCACCTATAGTCAGGTAGCTGGTCTTTTGATAGGCGGAAATAAAATTGCTCAGAGTTTGCAGATCCACCCGGCCGTCGCTGTGCGAGATAATTTGGATGGCAATATCATATACCCTTGGAAGTCCCGCAGCCGGACCCTGGCTAAGCCGGGGAAGACCTTTACTATATCCCTTAGGCAAATATCGCTGTGCAATACGGATCTGGTCTTCGATCAGATAGAAATTATCTAAGAGCCATTCGGCAGCTGGAGTTATAGGTTTCTTATATCTGACATCGTCATGCAGCAAGTTGGTAACTTCAAATAAGATGTCTTCATTTTCGGCCAGCCTTTTAAGCAGCAGTTCCGGCCCATGTTCTTTGCTTAGCTGGTGGGCGTCTGCAACATACTGTGCATGTTGCGCCATCTGCTCAGCGTTGAAAAGCTCTGAACGAAGGGGGGGCTTTTCGTTTACATCCTTTCTCGCGAAAGTATCTTTCTGAAACCGTTGTAAGAGTGGAGAGAATAGTTCATCAATTGTATTAGGCTTACCTTTCATCGCAGTTTGTTAGTGGTTTAACACGTCAGGCTTGTTTTTGTCCTGGCTTGACCGATCCGGTGGTGGGTTCAGCCTTAAAAAGAGTAATCTTCGGTAGCATCCTGAGTATAAATCAGGTATCAAACAAACATCTTAGGAAGTTCCTTGAGAAGCATCTGTTTTTCTAAAATGCGGAAGGCCGAAGCTGATGTTTTCGGAACATTAAGCGCGCTGATCAGATTCAACTGGGTTTGAGGGTAATTTGTGAGGATAAAATCTGTCTTATCCCACCCGTATCCATCAGGCAAGTTGTTATCTAAAAAAATAACGTCTGGCCGATGCTCATCCAATAGCTTCATTCCATCTGCAATGTTGTACGCAACATACACGTCATAATTCTTCTGAGAAAAAAAACGCTTCATCAACATACCAAAATCTACCTCATCATCAATGATAAGAACTTTCCTGTTTTTCATAAATGCCTGTATATACCATATTTTTATCCCGAGCTAAACTACTCAGCTACCTCCATCGTTATTCATTTACCTGACGGGATCACCTGGATACTTCTTTTTATAACCAGTTAAACAATCTTAGCAAGGATTTGTATAATTACGACAAAAATTAATTTTATGAAACGCTCGGTGTTCTTTATTGCAATCGTAGTTCTCGCCATTGACGCCTGCTCACCGGTGGCCGTCACCGGTCGCAAACAGTTAAACCTGGTATCGAATGCGGAAATACTACCGCTTGTCAACCAACAGTATGATTCCGTAATTCGAAGAGGCCCACTATCCAGTAATCGGGAACAGACGGCTTTGGTGAAACGAGTTGGCGTAAAAATTCAGAAGGCCGTAGAAGAATATATGGCAAGCAAGAACTTGACTTCCGAACTGCAGGGATTTGATTGGGAATTCAACCTCATAGACGACCCCAAGACTGTCAATGCATGGTGCATGCCCGGAGGTAAAGTCGCCTTTTATACAGGTATCATGCCCATCTGTAAAGACGAGCAGGGTGTAGCTGTAGTCATGGGTCATGAAGTCGCGCATGCTATTGCGAACCACGGACGCGAACGTATGAGCACACAAATGTTGGCGCAATACGGACTCGGCACACTTGGTGCGTTGATGGGACAAAATCCTGGCGCAGGCAAGGAATTACTCATGCAAGCAGTTGGCGCAGGCACCAGTATTGGATTGTTGAAATTCAGTAGGGAGCACGAATCTGAAGCGGACCGCATCGGACTCATTTTTATGACCATGGCGGGTTATGATCCTAACGAGGCGCCAAAATTCTGGGAGCGCATGACAGAAGGCTCAGGCGGTCAGGAGCCACCGGAATTTCTATCCACGCACCCGTCTCATGCGACACGTGTCAAAGATCTCAAAGGCTGGATTCCAGAGGCAATGACGTACAGAAAATAGCCAAGGTATGCGATCAGCATTTCGGATTTACGTTAAGAGGATCTAGCATTATCCTTTGTAAGATGAGATCTTTATTAGTTGTATTTCTGTTATCCTTCGCGACCCCGCTGGTTGCTCAGCTGGATTCTGCAATTTACGAGATAAGGGAATATCGCAGGCTGCAGGAAGAGAAATTTAGAGATCCAAAAGAATCACCCCTTAGTAAGAAATTGAGAAAGAATTTCAAAGGATTAAATTACTTTCCGGTTGACCTCGACTATCGTTTGAAAGCAAAATTTGTTAAGAACGAAAACCCCGTTCTCTTTGAGATGAAAACGACAACCTCCAGGTTACCCGAATATCAAAAATACGGAGAGGTTCATTTCAAACTTGACGGCGAGGAACGCGTACTGGAGGTCTATCAAAGCCCTGAGATCATTAAGAAACAAGGATTGCAGGATTACCTTTTTATCCCATTCACAGATGAGACCAACGGCATAGACACATACGAGGTAGGGAGGTATATTGATTTTAGAGTTCCTGAATCCGAGGAGGTGATCGTGGATTTTAACAAAAGCTACAATCCATATTGCAGCTACGGTTCAGCCTATTCCTGCCCAATACCTCCCGAAGTCAATCACCTTCCCTTAAAGGTGAAGGCAGGTGAGATGAAATTCACACCAGGCGCCCAGCATTAGGCGTATGAAGTATGCCAGATTATGATGTGATGACCGGATCTGGCGATGGATAAAATGATGAAATAGCAAACCCGGGAACCAAATGCTCTTTCCCAAACCAGTCGTCAATTTTTATCTTCGCCACGTGTATAGGCTGTGCATCATGCACATTAAAATCCTCGTAGGAATCTTTTGGAACCCCGGGAAAAAATTTTTCGAAGAAAAGTTGCATAGCAGCAATTCTTTCTTCGTCAGATGTAAGAATTTGTATTCTGCCATACACGACAACACTCTGGTATTCGCACCCGAAGTCCACAGCTCTTTTGGCGGTATAAAGCTTGCCGTATTTGTAAACTGAGACACACACCTTCCTCCCGTCGATGATCTCTTTCCCGGCAAATCCATACTTGGAAAAGTGAAAAATAATTTCGTTGGGCCCTTCGTCATACACGAAAAATGCCACATGATTCAGGGGATAGCCTTCTCTCTGAATCGCAATGGAGCATGAGACAGAACTGTGAAGGAGTCTTTTGAGAAAGCTCAGATCACTTTGCTGCCGATCCTTTCTTCTTACCGCGTTGGGATATCCGCTCAAAATAAAATGTTGGTTGTGCTGCTTGATTGTGAAATTGTGAATAAATAAACGAAAAAAACCCTTCAGGGTTAAACAGTTCGTGTCATCGGACTCCATTCAATAGACTTCTTTTCTATCTTTGCATGTTTTCCACAATTGGAAAGACCAGGGACCAGGTGGCCATTGTTAATTGATGAAGTTTGATAAAAGTATATGAAACAGATCTTTACGCTCTTGCTAATCCTTGCTTTTGTTCCGGCTATGTCGCAGGAGACCGCTGTATTATCGGGGAAAATAAATGATACGAAGCTTAATCCGTTGGAGGGTGCAACTGTTCGGGTGCTGAACACTTCGATCGGGGCAGCAACAAATGCAGAAGGTGAATTTGCTATTCCCGATCTTATTAAGGCAAAATACACGCTGGAAATCTCAGCTGTAGGGTACGCCAGCATCCGAAAGGAAGTTGACTTGACCATTGGCTCAGAACCTCTGAAAATACAGCTCGTCGAATCCGTTCGTCAGCTTGATGCTGTCATCGTCACTGCAGAAAAAAAAGAAGACGACATTCAGAAAATTCCTTCGAGCATCAGCAACATTTCATCGGAGCAAGTAGAACAATACCGATTATGGAATGCCAAAGATATTACCGCCATTTCACCTAATGTATATTCTGCAAATCCGGGCGATAACCGTAACGTAACTTCCATACGGGGCGTGACGACTACGTCGTATGATCCCGCAGTTGCAACCTACATTGACGGTGTCAACCAGTTCAATTTGGACACCTACATCGCCCCGATATTCGATATCGAACGTATTGAGATACTGCGCGGTCCCCAGGGAACCCTATATGGAAGAAACGCGATGGGTGGAGTGATCAACATCATTACCAAGGAGCCCACGAATGCAACACACGGCTTCGCAGAACTCAACATTGGCGAATATGGTCAGCAGCGATATAGCCTTGGCCTAAGGACTCCATTGATTAAGGACAAGGTATTCGTGGGAATCGCAGGCATGTTCGACAGGGCTGACGGCTTCTACGACAACACCTATTACGACCGGGACTTCGATAAGAGGCACAGCTTCACTGGTAATTACTATCTAAAATACCTTGTGGACCCGAGGCTGTCTGTTACACTAAACGTAAAGCATCATAGCAACAGAAATGACGGAGCATTTGCATTGGCGCCTGATCCGGAAACGGCCTTCAGCAAACCGTATGAGGTTGAACAAAATGCCTTGACAACGCTGATTGACAACACCCTTAATACTTCACTAAACATCCACCACGCGGGTTCGATTGCTAATTTTACTTCTCTTACGACATATCAGACGAATCATCGGTACTATGAAAACCCTATCGATGGAGACTTTTCGCCTGCCGATATTATTACGATAGGAAACAATTACGGAGACCAATGGAACCACGTTAAGGTATGGACGCAGGAATTCAAGTTCACGTCTTCACCTTCAGTCTATTCTCCATTTCAATGGACAGCGGGCTCGTATTTGTTTCATCAGGACAACCCCAACAAACAAGCGACACATTTTGGAGAAAACGGCGATCTTTTTGGGGCGCAGCCAAACACGTCGATACTTAATACAACAGAGGCTAAGAGCAAGGGCATAGCATTTTACGGACAAGCGACATACGTGATAAATGAGTATTTTGATGTGTCCCTAGGCGCCCGTTTCGATTATGAAAAGAAGGAGCAACGCGTTCTGGGTGAATACCTGGTTGGTGACGATCCCAATCCGGTGTTCGAAACGCAACCCGACACCTCGGCGACTGCTTCATATAATGCTTTTTCTCCCAAGCTGAGCCTCACATACCACCTTTCCGATGATTATCATGCCTACGCAACCGCCAGCCGCGGCTATCGCACAGGTGGGTTTACACAACTTTCTGCGGATCCTTCTCAGCCGGCGTTGTATGAGTATAAACCTGAATACAGCACTAGCGTTGAGGTTGGCATGAAAAACAATTTCCTGCACAACCGTGTACGGCTTAATTTTTCCCTATTCTATATTCTCGTCAATGATGCACAAGTGCCTACTTTGGTACTTCCTCAGGCACTGACGGTAACGAAGAATGCTGGCGAACTCGTCAGCAAAGGAGCGGAACTAGAGTTCTCCGCAACCCCATCAAAAGGATGGCAGATCGATTATAACTTGGGTTATACGCATGCTGAGTATCGTAAACTAACCGTCCCGGATGAGGGTGCTGAAGTCAATCTGGAGGGCAACAAACAATTATTTACACCGGAAGTAACGTCTATGCTGGCTGTTCAGTTTGGCCATAAGGTAAGCGAGTGGCAGTCACTCAAATTAGTGATCCGAGGTGAGGCTATGTGTATGGGTGCTCAATATTTTGACCTAGCAAATACAATAAAACAAGGAGCGTACAACCTCTACAACGCAAGGGCCGGAGTAGCAGGAGATAATTTCGAATTGATGTTTTGGATGCGCAACATATCTGACAAGAGATATATCAGTTACGCTTATGATTTTGGTGGCACGCATCTGGGCGATCCCAGGAACTTTGGTGTAACCTTGCGGGCCATGTTTTGAAATTGTAGAATATTGCCCAGTTATAACCTGCGGAAATTTGATGTCAACATTGCTCGCTTCGAATAATCTCCTGTAATAATTCTTTTTTATCCTCAATCTTTTTGAGTAGCGCAATCTGATTGCCAGCACGGATCAAATTGTGTTTTTCATACTTTGCCCCATAGTAAATATCCTTGTTAAAGTAATCGGTCAGGAAGCGAATCGCCTGCATGTAGATTAGAAATAATCCTGAATATAGAATCAGTCGTTGTTCTTCGCCGGTAAGTTCATGTTCCATGGCGGATATATACCCTTGTACTATGCCGCGAAAAAAATCTTCTCGGACGTCTATTCTGCTGAAGTCGCTAACCTCTTCATTAGCCGGAGAAAGGTATGTACGCATCATATCGCCCACATCGCTGATGAAGTAACCGGGCATTATCGTATCCAGATCGATAACGCACATGCCCTTTCCGGCGTTGTCAAACAATACGTTACTGATTTTAGTATCATGATGCGTAACTCTCAGCCGGACTTCTTTGCTTTTTTTTATCATTTCGAATTCATCAAGAATCGATGTGCGTTTTTTGATTTCCGCCACAAGCGCCTCCGATTCCCGGATTCTATCAACGTTTCCCGCAAGGAGTGAGGTCTCAAATTGCCTATAGCGCAACGTAAGGTTATGAAAATCGGGGATGGTAATATTTAGTCTCTCAACGTCGAACCGCGAGAGGAGCTGTGTAAATTTACCAAACTGATAAGCTGCTTCGTACGCCAGATCGGGTGTGGTTACAATATCAATGGTATGAGACCCTTTGATGAATGGAAAGAGCCTGAAATAACCGCGATCCCTCTCGAAGAAGATATCCTCGTTATTCTCGTTTGGGATCGGGCTAACAAACAAGTAACTGGGGGAATGTTTCTTCAGGTATTCATCAATCATACGGATATTTGCTGCCACTTCATAAGGCTTTTTGAAAACATGATTGTTGATCTGCTGAAGGATAAATTGCTTATCGCCGTCTGTTACTTTCCAAGTCCGGTTGATCAATCCACTGTTAAGAGGCTCAACTATACTGTCTTTATGAATTCCGTAAGATTCGAGAATTGGTGTAATCATCAATTGGTTGACATTCATAGATCCGTGAAGTTAAGGACCAATTTGATATTCAGCCTCACTTTCTATTAACTTATCCTTCCTTTCAAATGGCGGGATAGATTTTTCTGCCGACAATGCGTTTGTCGGATGAATGAAGCGTACATTAAATTTCCGTTCGATGTTTAAGACTGGTAGGTTGGTATGCTATCAAATCGGCGAAGGTCTCATTCCGCAGAAAGGTCACGTCCAGGGGATTCCAGACTTTACAAAGGAGCTTGCAAACATTGTAGGCTGCCTTGGGATTGCAGAATGAATATAGATCTTCCCAATAATCGAAAAACATAACAGGCTTGCTATTGTTACTTTTGAAGGTACCAAGCAACCTGCTCGTATCTTGGTTTGCTGATCATTTACATAAAAGCAGTTTATGGCAACAATTAACCTTTCATCTGACGAAAAATTAATTTACAAGGACTTCAAGGAAGGCAATTCTGTACAAGTCCGTATCACGGTTCCGCCTTCCCAAGAGGGAAGCTACGTGAAAGGCAAGACCGTGCAGGTCGCACATGGCAATTTCAAGGCAAAGGCGAAAATTGTTTCCGAACCGTTGGTGATCGGATCGCCACTTCAGGGACAGGACAAAACCATTTCGCTGATCATTGAAAGAATAGAGTGATAAGAAAGTAACGTTCAAATCTGGCCGCTTAATTCCGGCTGTAAAGCACTACATCTTTAATCATGTTTTTTGAAAATGCATACGAAAGGCCCTTATCGACGAACGATTTTTCCGTGTCGTTAAAAAAGAATGACGCGGCATTCGGAACATTGAAACCCCATGATCCTGAGTAATGCAGTTCGCCAGGCAAAATAACCGCTATATGGCCAATACGTGAGTTAGTCAAATACACTGCGATCACAGCCTTGTTGGCATTTGCCTGAATCTGTGCCTTGTCCAGAACATTTTGATCGTATGCGTATCCAATCTTTGTCCACTGGCCGTTTTCAACCGAGGATTTGGAAATCTCATTGATGTGCAAATACCTGTTTTGCTTCTCCGAGAAGAAAGCATTTGTTTTGTACACCTTTGAAATAGACTCTCCGATGAAACTGCTGCATTGATATTTTTCACCACTTGAATTTGTACAGTCAATGAACTGTTGGAAAGAAGCCTCGAGGTCCTTTTTCCAATGCTGAGGTGTACCCTGGCTAAACGCAGGTAAGCATACTACTACCATCATGAAAGCCTGAGCGAACTTATTTGCAATGCGCATCATATTTACCTTTGAAGTTTGTCTTTCAAAAATCGCATTCCCGAGTGTTTATTTGAGTCAGGGAAAGCCTGATTTTTGAGAAATAAGGGTTTTTCTTTATACAGAAAAAGTGGCTCGTGCGCACAATTAGGGAGAAGGTCTACGCCGTGTCGGACTTTTATTGGCAATCTCGGCTGGCTGGCACTCGGTAACCACTTCTTCTTATCACGTTTATGCTGACGACGATTTAACTTGACGATGTTGTGTGTACTATTTTCAGTAAAAGGTCCTTGCAGATTGAAAGGATAATTATGAGCTTTCAAATTCCATAGCTCATTGTCCCGCTCCTCAGAATTTTTTAGGTAAAGGAAAGTCAACTTCTTAAATAGTCAAGTTATTTGAGAACTAAAGTTGCATTTGGTTGTTAAACGGACAACCTTCACCATATTAAAAATCCTCATCGACCTTGTATTTTTATAGCATAAGATACCAATTCAGACCACACGTAAATAGCCGTAATTAAGTATGTTTGATTCAGCTTCCAGCAAGCATAATCCGATGACCTGCTTCCTTATTGATGATGATATTGACGATCAGGAAATATTCGCTATGGCTATACGGGAATTCAGCGAATCCATTCAGTGCTTTTTTGCCGACGACGGAGTAAAGGCTGTTGCGAAATTTCATCAGGATGATTCTTTTTTACCGAATTACATTTTTATTGACATCAATATGCCTCGGATGGATGGTATCGAGTGTTTTCAGCAAATAAGAAATATCCAACGGCTTAACCCGGTTCCCGTTTGTATGCTTTCGACTTCAGCTGACCCTGCCATAGTTGCCAGGAGTAAAGAGCTTGGTGCTTCTGACTTCATTGTAAAGCCTGCCAGCATTTCTGTGCTCAGCGAGCTTCTCCGCAATTTTTTTGATTCAAACCAGCTGATAAAATGAACCCGTCCGAATTCATAGGAGGTGCGCAAAGACCTTATGGGCCGACAGCTGAGATTGAAAAATATGTTTTGGGTAAGGGATGGCAATCGTCGCCTCTCGGTGAAGTGAAAAGCTGGCCGCAGAGTTTGAGGTTTGCAGTCAATCTATGCCTAAACTCTCATCTTCCAGTAGCCGTATGGTGGTCCAGAGATCTGCTCGTTATTTACAATGACGCGCTGAGACGAATTCTGGATCTGAAACATCCGGAGGCCCTTGGATCAAGAGGGGCCGACGTGTTATCCCGTAGTCTCTGGTACGATCTGGAACAATCATTAAATTCTGTTCTGGAAAAAGGCCAACCAACCGATCTTCAGAACCATGTTGTCAGTTTTAAGAATGGTGATACGGAACGAAATCGCGCTACCTTTTATAATGTTCCCATCTTTGACGAGAATGGCAAGGTGAGCGGTGTTTTTACTACTCTGGTTGATTCGGATATCACAGATTCCCGCACGAAGGCAGATGAATTGGAGCTAAAAGTCAGGGAGCGAACGAGGCTGCTGGAGAGAACGAATGAGGAGCTGAAGAAAAGCGAGGAGCGCTATATAAAGATGACGGAGGAGGTCCAGGATTATGCAATTATATTATTAGACGTTGATGGGACTATTCTAAACTGGAACAAAGGTGCTCAAAACATAAAAGGCTATGCAGAAAACGAAATTATTGGCCAGAATTTTTCAGTTTTTTATTTAGAAGAGGACCGAAAAAGCAATCTACCTGAAAAGCTCATTCGAATGGCTGGCGAAGAGGGGCGGGCGATGCACGAAGGTTTGAGAAAGCGGAAAGACGGGAGCACATTTTGGGGCAGTATAGTCATTACTGCCTTGCACGATGACAACAACAAGGTGATCGGTTTCACCAAAGTTACCCGCGACCTCACAGAACGAAAGATGGCAGAAGACAAGATGAGGCAGCATACAGCTGAACTGGAAGTAAAGAATAGGCAATTGGAACAGTTTGCGTACATCGCATCACATGATCTGCAAGAGCCCTTGAGGAAGATCCAGACTTTTGTAGAGATACTTGAAAAGAAAATTGACAATGAGGATGTACGCAACAGATACTATACTAAGATCACTACTTCTGCAAAGAGGATGGGACAGCTAATCCAATCCGTATTAAACTATAGCCGATTATCCCAGACCCACGAGTTATTGCTCCCCACAGATTTGAATATTATTTTAGAAAATGTGTTAGCTGATTATGAATTGTTAATTGAAGAAAAGAAGGCGGTAATCCGGTATGACCGTATGCCCATTATACAGGGCATCGAACTGCTACTCGGTCAGTTATTTTCAAACTTGATCGGTAACGCACTCAAATTTTCAGAAACGGAACCGCTGATTTCAATTTCATGGAGAATCGTAAACGGCCAGGAGCTGAAAAAATTAATGCCCGCAGAGGACCCGTCCGGAAATTATCTAGAATTGACTTTTAAAGACAACGGAATTGGATTTGAACAGCAGTACTCAGAAAAGATTTTCAACATTTTCCAACGACTGAACAGCCAGGAAGATTATGCCGGTACTGGTGTTGGGCTGGCTTTGTGCAAGAAGATTGTTGAGCATCACCACGGATATATCTATGCCAGGAGTGAGTTAGGGCGGGGCGCATCTTTTTTTGTCTACTTGCCGTCGAAATAAATTTTGGCCCTTTCGTAAACGTTTGAATCGAGTTCTTCCGGCTGGAGCTTTTCTTATTTAGAAAAGGTCAGCAATTTTTTTATAAAAAGACATCCCAATTCGGCTACCTTGCGTTTTAACAAAATTGTTAAACTAAAAAGACAATGGGAGCCGAAGAGGCACATACGGAACGGCTGATCAAGGAAAAAGCGAAGATTCTATTTTTCCAAAAGGGTTTTTTGAATGCTACGACTCAGGAGATAGCTGACGAAGCTGGAATAAACCGAGCTTTGATTCATTACTACTTTCGTTCAAGAGAACAAATGCTTGAAATATTGCTCGACGAAACACTTCAGGAAAAGAAAGATCGGGTCCGCGGAATTCTCGCTTCTAGTCTTCCATTCAAGGAAAAAATTGCCAACTATATCGACATGGTAGTAGACTATGGGCTGAAATATCCATTCCTCGATAACTTCATCATCAGTGAAATAGCCCGGCGTCCTGAAAAGGTCAGATTGTTTTGTGCCAGGGATCCGTTCAAATCCAGCGACCTTATTCGTCAGGAGTTGGACAAGGAAATAAAAAAGGGGCGAATAGCTGCAGTATCCGCGGAGCATTTCATGGTTAATCTTATTTCACTCTGCAATTATCCATTGCTCGCCAAGTCTGTAATACAAACAATTCACGGCCTAAGTGACACAGCGTACCGTAAGTTCTTAGTAGAGCGCAAGCGCATCATCTTCCACACGATCTTCAATGAAGAGATGCCCGAGCTTGCATTGAGAGATGAATTAACAAAGACGCGCCTCTAATCAATTATGTTTTTTTCTCTTCAAAAATTGAAATTGTCGATTTGCCTGGCAGGAATTCTATGGCCCTTGCTGACGCAGGCTCAAACTTCGGAGGACAGCTTGCTGCAAACCGCCACTCTCGACAGCGTAATCAACTACGCATTGGCTCATCAGCCTACTGTACAGCAGGCGCAGGTAGACGAGGAAATTGCCAACAAGGTAATCAAAGGCAAATTGGCCGACTGGTACCCGCAGATTAATTTTACGTATAACTATCAGCGTTTCATAGATTTACAAGCCGCTGTGATCGGTGGTAATGTAATTCGTTTCGGCGTCAACAATACTTCGGCTGCTCAGTTCGTCGCCACGCAGAATATTTTTAATCGCGATGCCCTGCTGGCCAGCAGCACGGCCTCCAAGGTAAGGGTATTGGCAGGACAGAACACGAGCAGAAGTAAAATTGATGTTGTGGTCGACGTTACGAAAGCATTTTACGATGTGCTGGCAACAGCTCAACAGGTAAAAGTGAGTGATCAATCTATTGCGAGATTGGAGCAAAGCCTGCAATCTGCATATAGCCGATACACGGCAGGAGTAGCGGATAAGACCGACTACAAGAGAGCTACGATTTTGCTTGGCAACGCGAAAGCTGAGCGCAAAGCCAATGGCGAAGCGCTCGTCTTTAAGCAACAATATCTCAAAGCTCTAATGGGTTATCCGTTGCAAGGTGAACTTCCCATCGAATATGACACTCTGAAAATGGAGAGCGAGATCATGCTGGACACGCTTCAAGCGCTTAATTATACCGAGCACATCGATTACAAGATTTTATATACTCAGAGAGAGTTGCAGCATGCAAATGTCAAATACAGCTATTGGGGATTCTTGCCTTCACTTAACGCATTTGGAGCCTATATACTCAACTATCAGAATGATAATTTTGGGGAGCTCTACCAGCAGGAGTATCCATACTCGTATGTGGGAGCCACCCTTGCCTTTCCAATTTTTCAAGGCGGAAAACGTACAGCCAGGATACAAGAGGAAAAATGGCGTCGCAAGCGGCTGGATTGGAGCCTGATTGATTTACGAAATAACCTGGGCGCTGAATATGCGCGAGCATTAGCGGCATATAAGAGCAACCTTGCGTTATTTCTGTCACAAAGGGAAAATGTTAAGCTCGCGGAAGAAGTGTACGAAGTAATTTATCTTCAGTACGAGAATGGAATTAGACCCTATTTGGATGTAAGCGTTGCCGAATCAGACCTTCGTACAACCCGTATCAATTACTTTAACGCATTGTACCAGGTACTGGCTAGTAAAATGGATGTACAGCGCGCACTAGGTCAAATTAATTATTAAAAGCAAACCATTGGAGATCATATGACATTTAAAGATTCTTCTATTTATACATTCTTCGGTTTGTTTTTGATCCTGATTGGATGTGAAAACAATAATCAACCTGCAGCGCAGGGACCGCCTCCCGTCGCCGTTGCAACGCAGCAGGTCGAGGCTTCCGATGCTAGCTATTATGATGAATATCCGACGATTGTGAATGCGCTGAACGAAGTTGAGCTTCGCGCGCAGGTTAATGGCTACATTACTGCTATCCACTTTAAAGAGGGTGAAAAAGTAAAAAAAGGACAAAAGTTATATTCTATCGATCAACAACAGTCAGAGGCAGCCTACCAACAGGCGTTGGCAAATTTATCAGTGCAGGAGTCAAATTTATTGAGGGCACAAAAGGATGTTGAGCGGTATCGCGAACTTGGTGAAAAGGATGCCATTGCAAAGCAGCAAGTGGACTATGCAGAAGCAAATTACATTTCTGCTCAAAAAATGGTGGATGCTGCGAAGGCTTCTGTCAGGAGTGTACAGACTAATGTGCGTTACAGTACTATTGTGGCTCCCTTTGATGGTACGATTGGTATCTCGCAAGTGAGATTAGGTGCATCTGTTACACCAGGGCAAACGTTGCTCAACACGATTTCATCGGATGACCCTATTGCCGCTGACATCACCGTAGATCAAAAGGAAATATATCGGTTTACGCAATTGCTTACCAAAAAGACCAGTAAAAATGATTCCACTTTCCGGTTAGCGTTCGGTACCCAGGTTTATCCTAGTTTCGGCACCCTTAGCATTGTGGATCGGGCAGTAGATCCACAGACGGGTAGCATAAAAATGAGGGTGACATTCCCGAATCCCGATCATGTGCTCCGCGCAGGAATGAGCGGAACATTGCGGGTCCTTACCAGGCCTTCTGAAAAATCTGTCATTATACCTTTTAAAGCTGTTACGGAGCAATTGGGGGAATTTTTTGTTTACGTAGTCGACAGTTCAAGGGTGTCGCAGCGTAAAATTATTCTTGGCAGGCAAATAGGGAGAGATATCATCGTGAGGGATGGACTTGATGTTGGGGAAGCAATCGTCACGGAGGGGGTACAGAACCTACGGGAAGGTTCACCTGTAACTGTTTCCCAACCGGCAAAGAAATAGTTTAATTGTTAAAAAAAAACTCTACGTTTAACGCGCATGATAGCCGATGTTTTTATAAGGAGACCAGTAACCGCGATAGTCATTTCTATCGTCATAGTATTGGTTGGATTAATTGCGATGAGCACATTGCCAATCTCGCAATATCCCGATATAACACCGCCAACAGTATCTATTACAAGCAACTACATTGGTGCGGATGCCCAGACCGTGGAACAAGCTACAACCACGGCCATTGAAACGCAGGTAAATGGAACGCCCGGAATGTCTTTTATATCAAGTAACAGCACAAGCAGTGGTGCGAGTAGCATAACCGTTACTTTTGATATTGGTACCGATATTAATATAGCTACCCTCGATGTTCAGAACCGCGTCAGCATCGCTGAGCCAACACTTCCGGAAATCGTTAGACGTCTTGGAATAACTGTGCGCAAAAGGAATCCCAGTATCTTCCTGGCGCTTGCCCTTTATTCCCCTAACGGCACGCACGATGCAACCTTTCTTGGCAATTTTGCCAATATATATTTGAAAGACCCATTGCTTCGGGTAAAAGGTGTAGGCGACATATTTTCCGTAGGTGATGATTTTGGAATGCGTATCTGGCTCAATCCTGAAAAACTTGCAAGCCTTGGCATAACTCCGGCGGAAGTTATGGGTGCGTTATCAGAACAAAACTTACAAATGGCAGCAGGTTCGATCGGAGGGAATCCGCAACCAAGGGCCCAGACGTTTGAATATAACGTTCTGACAAACAGCCGGATCAACAAAGTGGAGGATTTTGAAAATATCATTGTACGTACGAATCCCCTTCAAGGTAACATGGTATACCTTAAGGATATTGCCCGCGTTGAACTTGCCAAGTTCAATTATGGAAATAATCCTTTTGTGATGGGAAAGCGGAGCGCCTTCATGCTGCTTTATCTGGCACCAGGCGCCAATGCTCTGGAAACAAATGAGGGCGTGATGAAAACACTGGCGGAACTGAGAAAAAGCTTTCCCAAAGACGTCGACTACCTGGTTCCGCTGGAAACTACTACCGTTGTTGAAGTGTCTATCCGGGAGGTTATTATTACGTTGTTGGAGGCTTTGGCATTGGTTGTGATCGTGGTATTCCTGTTTTTGCAGAATTGGCGGGCAACTTTAATACCGGTGTTAGCCATTCCAGTGTCTCTGATTGGAACCTTCATCTTCTTCATTCCTTTTGGATTTACGATCAATACACTAACGTTATTCGCCTTTGTTCTATCCATAGGCATTGTTGTCGACGATGCCATCGTCGTCGTTGAAGCCATCCAACATAATATGGACTACGAGAAGCTTTCGCCAAAGGATGCTACAATAAAAGCGATGAAGGAGATTTCAGCCCCTGTTGTCGCCATTGCTCTTATCCTTGCCGCGGTATTCGTCCCGGTTGGCTTCGTTCCAGGCATAGTGGGCAAGTTATATCAGCAATTTGCCATAACGATTGCTGTATCAGTTATGATATCGGCATTCGTGGCATTGTCCCTAACACCTGCCCTTAGTATGTTGATGTTAAGGCCTGTGAAGGAAAACGGTAGGAGGAATTTCCTGGACCGGTCCTTTCATCACTTCAATGGGTGGTTTGGACGGGTCACTAATTCTTATACCCGCGGCGTGCATAAGTGGATCGGCAAGACTCCTTATGTGCTGGTAATGATGGCATGCTTATTCGTTGGGCTTTTCTTTTTGTTCAAGAACAAGCCTACTGGGTTCATTCCCACAGAGGACGAAAAACGATTGATGGTGACTTATGAAATGCCGGAGGGGACTTCTACTACCCGGAGCATAGAATTATTGCTTGAATTACAGCGGCGCATCCGCGAGATCCCTGCCGTCTATACGGCGGGAGGATTGGCCGGCCTGAATATTCTTACGTTTTCCAGCAAGTCCAACGCAGGCACCGTATTCGTAAATTTGAAAAAGTGGGATGAAAGGGACTTGGATACGGAAAGTGTTCCTCACATAATGGAAGAAATCCAAAGACGGACTGCGGATATTAAGGAAGCAAGAATTTTGGTCGTATCTCCACCTGCCATCCCAGGCATTGGTCAGTCGTCCGGTTTTACTTTCGAACTGCAACAAACTACCAGCACGGATGATATAAGAGCTTTCGAGGAGGTCTTGAATAAATTTTTGGCAGCCGTGCACAGCCGTCCTGAGATTGCTACGGCGTATTCTTTTTTCACGGCGCGTACGCCTAGTTACCAGGTTGACATTGACAGGGAGAAGGCCAAGAAACTTGGTGTGTCGGTTGCCGAGGCATACAGCACCCTGTCGACATTGCTGGGGAGCAGTTACATCAATGACTTCAATTTATATGGAAGGAATTTCAGGGTCGTGGCGCAGGCTGACACTGCGTTTCGGAGGAATATAGAAGACATTGGGAGATATCATGTTCGAAATGTTGCAGGGAGTATGGTCCCGCTGAGTGCTTTAATCACTTCAAAAGTGATTGAAACCCCGGCGTTGGTTTCTCATTACAATTTGTATCGGTCAGCAGAAATCATGGGTGCCGCCAAACCAGGATATAGTAGCGGTCAGGCGATCGAGGCGTTGCAGGAAGTGGCTGCAGAAACACTACCTGTCGGCTATGGGTATGAGTTTGGAGGCATGAGCCGCGAGGAGATAAAAGCCGGTAGCAGTACCTTGCTGATATTCATGATTTCCGTTGTCTTTGTCTTTTTGTTCTTGGCCGCCTTGTATGAAAGCTGGTCCGTTCCATTTTCGGTACTGTTTGCGGTCCCGATTGGCGCATTTGGCTCAATCATTACGTTGACGTGTTTTCCAGGGTTGACCAATAATATTTACGCACAGATCGGATTGATAACCCTGATCGGACTGGCTGCAAAAAATGCCATATTGATCGTAGAGTTTGCGAAGGAACGCGTAGACAAAGGGATGGCAGTTGTAGCTTCTACACTAGAAGCAGTTCAACTGAGGTTGCGTCCTATCATCATGACTTCGTTGGCCTTCATTTTTGGTGTTATGCCCCTCGCGTTCTCTGAGGGCGCAGGGGCCGAGGCCCGCAAGACCATCGGCTGGACAGTTGCCGGAGGAATGGTAGCAGCCAGTTCCCTGGCTATTTTTGTTGTACCTGTTCTTTTTGTCTTAATCACCAAAATTTCAATGAAAGTGTCAGGCACAAAGTTACCTGCAGAGTCCGGCCAATAGAAAATGCAGCCCTGATGAAAAGTACAACCGCAAACCCTACTGTCATTATCCTGATCCTCGGTGCGCTGGCAACCGTCAGTCCTTTTGCCATCGATATGTATCTGCCGGCTTTTTCACAGATTGCACAGGATTTTGGGACCACTCCGGCCAGGATTTCATTTTCAGTTACCAGTTATTTTATCGGCCTGGCTATTGGACAAATGATTTACGGACCGTTGCTGGATCGGTATGGACGAAAGCGGCCACTGTACGTCGGCCTTATCATATTTATGTTTACTTGTCTGGGCTGTATGCGATCACAAAGCACTGAAGCACTCGTCGCATTGCGTTTCTTACAGGCCCTGGGCGGCTGTGTGGCCTGGGTGGCAGCTTTGGCAATGGTCCGTGACTTCTTTCCCGTCCAGCAAAGCGCTCGCATATTTTCGTTATTGATTCTCGTTATAGGACTCTCACCGTTGCTGGCGCCTACCATTGGAGGTTTTGTTGCAGAAGGACTGGGTTGGCAATGGGTCTTTGTACTCTTAGCCCTCATTGTTTTTTTGATATTAATGCTTACTTTTTTTTTCCTCCCCGAAGGGCATCAACCAGATCCCACTGTTTCCCTGAAGGCCAAACCGATGCTGCTCACATTTCTTTCAATCCTGAAAAATACTCAGTTTTATACGTATAGCCTTGCCGGTGCATTTGCTTTTTCTTCCCTGTTTATTTATGTAGCTGGGTCACCCGTGATCTTTATGGAGATATTTCATGTCACCCCAAAAGTATATGGCGGAATATTTGCCTTATTGTCGGTGGGATTTATAGGCGGAAGTCAATTAAATATATGGATCAATAAGAAGTATTCGAGTGAACAGATATTCCGGGTATCATTAACCACACTCGTTATTACCAGCATCATTTTTCTAATCGGATCCTGGAACAACTGGTACGGCATCGAGGCAACGATCCTTCTATTCTTTATTGCTCTAACTTGCCTGGGGCTAACAAATCCCAATGCGACAGCACTGGCACTGGCGCCGTTTTCTAAGAATGTCGGCAGCGCTTCCGCGCTTCTGGGTTTTTTACAAATTGGCGTGGCAGGACTTGCATCGGCTGGGATAGGTCTCTTCAATTCCTCCGACAGCGTACCCGTTGCAGCAATTATGACCTGTACCTCCTTGATCGCACTTTTTATCCTTAGGTTCGGGAGGAAGAGAATTGCTTCAAAAGTTGGCATTTACAGGGAAGCGGCAACGACGGTAGTTCATTGATATTTTTGAAATTAAGTAATTGATTATGAATCAATTACAATCCTAAATCTCGCTTGACATCGGTTTTGAACTGAGGTCATTAATTTAAACGATATGACTAACAACCAATTTGCAACGATGGCCCTATCATTTCCCGGAACGGAGGAGAATCCGCATTTTGAGCGAAGAGCGTTCAAAGTATCAGGGAAACGGATTTTTGCCACGCTTCTTGAGAAAGACCAAACGGCCAACCTTAAATTATCGCCCGTAGACCAGTCGGTATTCTGCGAATTTGACAAGAAATGGGTCTATCCAGTACCCAATAAGTGGGGCTTGCAAGGATGGACAACGTTTGAGTTGAAGCATATACCAACGGAATTAATGCTGGATGCGTTGAGTACTGCCTACAAAGAAGTTGTGTCACCAAGGAAACGCAAATGAAATTCAAACCCTGCAATCGATAGCGGAGATTGGAGTATTAAATTTTAACTTTCCTACTCAAATCATTGACAACCTGTACCAGATTTTACAATTTATCGATTATCTTCGAGGATAATTGGCTTTTAAGTATGCGTTACCATCTTACATGGTTGACTGACAAGTTTGATAGGGGTGAATCTCTGGAATTTATCTTCTTCCGAGACCACACCAGTGGCCCGAGATCACAGGGCGAGTTCATGTTAAGTCAATGGTATCCGTCACCGTTCTCAGTGAACGAGATTGTTTATAAATCAGCAGGACATTGGATGATGGCGCGGAAAGCGCTCTTGTTTGGTGACCGGGAGGCATTTAAAAAAATCATCGAAGCCGACAGTACGGAACAAATTAGGAAGTTAGGACATCTTATTAATAATTTCGACGAGGTTAAATGGGCAGAACTCAGGCATGAGATCGTTCGTGAAGGAAATTTTCACAAGTTCAATCAAAGCAAAAAACTTAGAAAATTTCTACTTAATACTGGTGACGCAATCCTTGCAGAGGCAAATCCTTTGGATACTATTTGGGGAGTTGGTCTTTCCAAGGATTCCAGGCTGATCAAAAATCCGTATGCATGGAACGGTCTTAACCTTCTAGGATTCGCGCTGATGGAAATCCGGGAATATTTAAAGCATACAGATTTTGTGCTGAGCAGTCTGGACTTCGTTACCGTGCCTAAGAGACCTGTGGCAACTAGCATTTTATGAGTTGCAATCAGGCATGTATTCGAACGTTGCGTACTTGAGCGACGACGATGATCTTAGAAGATAGATCTAATGTCCTTTTCCTAACTGAACAGCTGATGTAAAGTTTACGTATTCACTTAAGCGCTCGTAAGAAACTATGGCAGAGAAAAAAAAGTTAAAGTTTTACGCTAAGGAAAAATATGTTATCCTTCCTATTAAAAGGTCGCCAAAGGGAAATGCTTATGCATTAACAAATTTTGGACGCGTGATCAGTTATACAACGAAACCGGAAGACGGCCACTTTTTGAAACATGGATCAATCTCACATTACCCAGGTATTGCCGTAAGGTCTAAAGACCGGAATTATACATTCTTGATTCACCGCCTCGTTGCCAAGTACTTCGTGAAAAAGCCAAGTGCGAGACATAAGTTCGTGATCCACCTTAACTATGTGAAAGATGATAATTTCTATAAGAATCTGAAATGGGTAACTCATGAGGACAAATTCAAGCACGCAACACTAAACCCTCATCGCAAACGCATCGGCAATCAGAAGTTGAAGGAAAGTCAAGTAAGATCGATTAAGAAAAAATTGAGAGAGGGTAAGTCCACGCTTAAGAAAATAGCCAATCAATTTGGCATTACTGACATGCAGGTCCATCGAATCAAGACTGGAGAGAACTGGGCACACATTGACGTTTAGAAAAAAGCTCTCTTTTTCGAGAGAGCTCTTTTAGGCAATAGCCTATAATGGCTTAATCTTAATATTCCGGAAGTAAACAGGAGCACCGTGGTCTTGTAAGGCGATTGATCCTGTTTTATACTTGTTCCACCCAGGATATTCAGGCCACTTGCTCTTTTTGTAACGTTCCTTAAAATCGGGACTATCTTCTTCAAATTCCACCACTTTTTCGCCGTTTAGCCAGTGTTCAACGTGACCATTGTTGTAGATGATCCTCGCCGAATTCCACTCGCCGACGGGATTCAATTTTTTAGTGGGGGGTGCAGCATACATGTCATAATTGCTGCCGGCCTTCTGTTCCTCTCTTAACGAATCTCCTTTCCAACCAGCATCGTCCATTACTTGAAATTCAGGACCGGTATCAAATTCATGAGGATACTCCGGTTTC